>NZ_RHOE01000006.1 GCF_003946385.1 Loigolactobacillus zhaoyuanensis | reverse complement strand
TAATGGCTAGACATGGTACTCTGGGATTGGGTCATGAAGGCACCTACTCTCTTATTTTCTTGGCGATTATAAGAATAGGTCTTCATGGCCTTTTTGTCTATAGTTGGTCTAGTTCATTGGGTGTTGCACTTCAATTGTAAACTCGGCGTCTTTTTTGATTTAATGAATTCTTAATTAAATCGCACCTCCCTATTTCATTGTGTTATATTCAACCAAAGTTTTTCAATTTGATTACCATTCCTAATTTTACGGCGCAAATAAAATTCAATCTGTTATAATACTAAAGAGTATTTAGATTTTTAAGGTGGGATGATGTTGAAGGACCATAGATCTAGAACCGATCAGCGCCAACAAAAAAAGCCTGATGGATTCTTTCCGCGACTAGGTCAGCTGCTTGGCCGAATATGGCATTACATAAAACGACGCCTGAGCTTTCCCGACGTCATACTAAAAGAAACTGCAACAACTAAAGAAGCTATTCTGTACTATCTCGATATTAGTATCAGTGTCATCCGGAGCCTGTTCCTGCACTTATTCTCATTTGGCTTAGTAGTTGGTGCGTTAGGCTTAGGTTTAGGCCTAGGCTATTTTGCATCATTGATCAGCCATGATAATATTCCAAACTACACCGCAATGAAGAATGAGATCAATAGTAACTACACAGCTTCGAACCTCTATTTTGCCAATGACGTCCGTTTGGGTTCAATGCGCACGAATTTGGTGAGTCAATCGGTTTCGATCAACCAAATTTCACCAAATTTAACTAAGGCGATCACCTCAACTGAAGATCAGTATTTCTATCAACATAAAGGTATTGTGCCTAAATCAGTTATCCGAGCGTTACTCTCCAGCTTGACCGGTATCGGTGTTCAAACTGGGGGCTCTACCTTGACCCAACAATTGGTCAAAATGCAGATTTTAAATTCAGAAACAACTTTTAAGCGTAAAGCCACAGAGATCCTGCTAGCTTTACGGGTCGACAAGTATTTTTCTAAAACTGAAATTTTACAAGCTTACTTGAACGCCGCCACCTTTGGTCGTAATAATAAAGGTCAAAACGTGGCCGGTGTCGAGGAAGCTGCCGAAGGATTATTTGGTGTTCCGGCAAGCCAAGTTAACTTGGCTCAGGCTGCATTCATTGCTGGCTTACCCCAAAGCCCGTCAGTTTACACGCCCTACACCAATACAGGTAAACTAAAAAAGAACGTATCCTACGGGCTAGAGCGCAAAGATACTGTCTTATTCCGGATGTATCGCGATAACAAAATCAGCTATAAAACTTATCAAGACGCTAAAAAGTACGACTTAACTAAGGATTTTCTACCCAAAGCTAATAATTCGCAACAAAGCGTTAAATATGGTTATGTATACAATTTATTAACTCAGCAAGCTGAGAGTATTATCAAGAAACAGTTGTACCAAGCGGATGGGCTGACCACTGCAAAAGTTAATAAGGACGGTGCCTTGTCGGAACAATATGACGAGCAAGCTGAACAATTATTATCTAACCGCGGTTACCATATTTACAGCACCATCAATAAACCCATCTATAATGCGATGCAACAAGTCGTGAAACAACAAGGTTCAACTCTAGGCCAAACTTACTACGACACAACAACCGATGCTAATGGTAACGTGGTCAAAGTTAAGGAGCCAGTTCAAAATGGTAGCGTCCTGTTGAACAATCAAACTGGCGCCGTCCTTGGTTTTATCGGTGGCCGTAATTATTCCAGTAGCCAACTGAATCATGCGTTTGATACCATGCGTTCACCTGGGTCATCGATCAAACCATTAGCAGTTTACGCACCAGCCCTTGAACGTAAAATTATTGGTTCGGAAACTAAATTAGCTGATTTCAAAGTTAATTTCAATGGTTACAAACCAACCGATTATGGTTCAACGATCCAGAATCGCTTCATTAATGCCCGTGAAGCACTCAAATATTCCTATAATATTCCAGCTGTTAATCTGTATAATGACGTACGTAGCAAGGGCTCAGTCAAACCCTATATGGAAAAAATGGGCATCACGACCTTAACCGATAATGACTATAAGAATTTAGGCTTAGCCCTTGGTGGTACTGATTATGGCGTAACGGTCGCTGATGCAGCTAGCGCATATTCGACATTATCAAACAGTGGTAACCATACTGACTCTTACGTTATCAGTAAAATTACTGACGCTAATGGTAAAGTTGTTTATCAACACAAAGCAAAAACAACGAAGGTCTTTTCGCCGGCGACAGCCTATATTACTTCAAACATGCTACATTCTGTCGTGACTTCAGGGACTGCTAGTCAGATCCCTAACGAAACTATTTTTGACACAACTAATTTAGTTGGTAAAACTGGGACCTCTAATGATAACCGTGATAGCTGGTTTGTCGGTAGTACCCCTACCGTTACTTTAGCCACTTGGACTGGTTACGATAATTATAATGGCTCATCCTATAATTTAACTGACTCTTCCAGTGAGATCACCAATCAGTTCTGGTCCAACTTAGCCAATGCCATTTACACAGCTGACAGCGACGTACTCGGTACGACCGAAACACGGAAAAAACCTAGCGGTGTCACTACTGCCTCAGTAGTGAAGTCAACCGGCCAACTTCCAGGCAGTTTGACCGTTAATGGTAGCAGCGTCTTTGCCAGTGGCAGCCAAAATAATTCGTATTATGCCGACTGGACACCAAGTAAGACGCAAGAAAAATTTGCCATCGGTGGTAGCACCGCTGATTATTCGGCATTCTGGAAAAACTATCTTAATGGTAGCAATGCTGACGGCGCTCTTTATGGTGGTGAAGTCATTCCTGACGAATATACAGAAGGTAATACGACTACTGGGATCGGTCAAAGTAGTACGACCGCAACTAACTAGCGCAAAAAAATAAACCTTGTTAATTCAATGAGGTTTATTTTTTTGGGCTCTATTTAGTTGTACCGCGCTCAACAATACCATATGGTAAAAGAATTGTTTGGTTATCGATTTCTTCTTTATTCATCATTTTAGTCAAAAGCCGCATTGCTACTGCACCAATATCATACAATGGCTGCGTAATTGAGCTCATCTTAGGCCGTGAAATTTCAGTTAACTTAGAATCGTTGCTCGTGATCAATTCGAAATCGTTGGGAATATTCACATCATCATCACCAGCGCCATTGAGTAAGCCGATCGCCAATTCATCGTCACCGATAACTGCTGCAGTTGCTCCAGCCGCTTTAACTCGATCCCAGATTGCTTCGCCTGCTTTATAGCTATATTCAGTTTCAAAAACCAAATTAGGATCGTAAGCAATTTTAGCTTGTGCTAAAGCTTTCTTGTAACCTTTCAAACGATACTGACCGTTGATTGGTTCGCTTAAGCTCCCAGTAACGAAGGCAATTTTTTGATTATCATGGCGGATCAAGGTGTTAGTTGCTTCCTCGATTGCTTCAACGTAATCGATATTAACACTAGCAACTTGTGCTTCTGGATCAACTGAGCCAGCCAAAACGATTGGTGTTTTTGAACGTGTGAATTCGGCACGAATGCTGTCAGTGATTTGGTTACCCATAAAGATGACCCCATCGACCTGTTTAGCCAACAATGTATTTAACACTTGAACTTCTTTTTGGCCGTTTTCATCTGAGTTAGCCAAAATAATGTTGTATTTGTACATGGTTGCTACATCATCGATTCCCCGCGCTAACGAAGAGAAATAAATGTTAGTTACATCGGGAATAATAACCCCGACGGTTGTTGTTTTCTTGCTAGCCAAGCCACGCGCAACCGCGTTTGGTCGGTAGTCTAAGCGGTCGATCACTTCAAGTACTTTCTTTCTAGTTGCAGGTTTAACGTTGGGGTTACCGTTCACAACACGTGAGACGGTTGCCATTGAAACGCTGGCTTCACGCGCAACGTCATAAATGGTGATAGTTTGTTTATCCATTATTAATTCCTCGCTTTGTTTTCATTAATTTTCATGTAATTACCTTTTATAATTTAACAAAGTTTGCAAACAAATGCAAGCGTTTTAAAAGCTTTTTTCATAAAATTTACATAAGTGTTTTCATAATCGCTTGTGAATTAATTTACGACTTAAAAAAACATTAACTATGCTATACTGAAATAGAATCAAGAAAGGATGATTACTTAATGAATCACTTGCAAAATCTACAAAACTGGTTAGCAACTAATCATTATGATGTTGCCTACATCAGTAATCCGACCAACGTCGCGTATTTTTCTGGTTTCTTTGCCGATCCAGAGGAACGTGTTCAAGCGTTACTTGTTTTCCCTGATCAAGATCCGTTCTTTTTTGGCCCACAGCTAGAAGTTGAAGCCGTTAAATCCAGCGGTTGGACCTATCCTGCTTACGGCTACCTTGACCATGAAGCACCGTTCACTCTGATTGCTGAACAAGTCAAAAAACGTCAGGCACAGCCAACACGCTGGGCAATCGAAAAAGACGACCTTCCCTTCGGCCGCTATGAGGTTTTACAACAAGCTTTTCCTGAAGCTAGTTTCCCTGGTGATGCTAGCCGCTTCATTGAACAAGCTAAATTGATCAAAACTCCAGATGAAATTGCTGAAATGATTGCTGCTGGTAAAGAAGCCGATTATGCTTTTGAAGTTGGGTTCAAAGCGATCCAAGCTGGCCGCACTGAACAAGAAGTCGTAGCTGAAATTGAATACGCCTTAATGAAACGTGGTGTCATGCAAATGAGTTTTGACACGATCGTTCAAGCCGGTGCTAATGCTTCTGATCCCCACGAAGGTCCGAAAGCAACTAAAATTCAGCCAAACGAATTGATCCTGTTTGATCTTGGTACCGTTCATGGCGCCTATATGAGTGACGCTACACGAACTGTTGCCTTTGGTCAGCCAGATGATAAAGCGTTAGATATCCACAAAGTTTGTTTAGAAGCCCAGTTAACGGCTCAAGCAGCTGCTAAACCAGGTCTAACTGCCGCTGAATTAGACCATATTGCGCGCAGTGTCATCGACAAAGCTGGCTATGGTGAATACTTTATTCATCGCTTAGGTCATGGTATCGGAACTTCGACCCATGAATTCCCTTCAATTATGGAAGGTAACGAGCTAGAGTTACAACCTGGCATGTGCTTCTCGATCGAACCTGGTATTTATATTCCAGGCGTCGCTGGTGTGCGGATCGAAGATTGTATCCACATCACTGAAACAGGTAACGAACCATTTACCCATACCCCTAAGGAATTACAGTATATTAAAAACTAATAGCTTAATGTAAAAATTGATCAAAAAAAACAAGCACTTCACTTAGTTGTGAGTGCTTGTTTTGATATATTGATTTTATTTTTCAGATGTTTCGCTAGTTGATGCGTCACTTTCTGGTGTTTCCGATTCGGCATCTTTAGCAGCTCCGAAAGCACTTTGACCTTCAAGGTTGATATCAGCATAATCAGTGTCATGAATAGCAGCAGCTGAATCTTTAGCATAAGCTGCTGCTGACTTTGCTTCGTCAGCCGTACTAGAGGCTGTTTCGCTTAAGTCATCAAAAGTATCACCGGCAATATCAGTAAATTCATCGGCTGTTTCATCCGCAAAGTCAGCATAATCAGCGGCTTTATCCCGGAACTGATTAACCTTACGTGCAACATTATCACGTAATTCATCACTTGACTCTGGTGCTAATAAACGAGTAGCGGCAAATGCAGCTGCGCCACCTAGTAAGAATCCAAAAAGAAAGTTTCCTTTTGCCATTATAAATCGCTCCCTTGTTGTGTATTTACTTCTGGATCAGTTGCTTTATGCTGGCGGCGCTTACGATAAAAACGTAATGCACCAACACCCACCCGACTAAGTGCCGAAGCCTTAGCTGTGGTTGCACCAACATTAGTAATTTTATCCACTAAGTTGTGGCTCGCTTCATTTAGATCTGAAACGCTGGTTCCCAGATCACCGGCTGCTTGAAAAACTGGATCTAAATTAGCTACCTTACCATTGACATCATCCAACAGCACGTTGGCCTTGGTCAGCAAGCCCTCGACTTCTTTAGATAAAGTATCCACATCGCCAGTCACAACAGTTACTGTTCGCGTTGCTTCATTGACCGTTGTTTGAATTTCAGTCATGACCTTAGTTACCCGCCGTAATAAAAGCACCAGCGCAATTACTAAAATTAGAAACGCGATGGCAGCAATTAAGCCGGCAATTTCACCACCAGTCATAGCGTACCCTCCTCTACTCCACATATAGTGGATAATTTTGTGCCAAAATCTTGATGTTTTGATCAGCACCAAAAATCTGATACTACAAACTAATCCGTGAGTAATCAAAATAATAACTCACTTGATGTTGTTATCATAACTGATTCTAAAATTATCACAACGCACATCTGATATTTTTAGGATAGCATCATTTAGCGCTTTCTTCAACGCAAAGCTATGAGAAACATTTATATTGTCATTTATCTGCCACAACGCTGTTCTAAAAGCATAGTAAATAGCTAAGTTTTTTTGAATAGTTTCTTACCTCGTCTATCTGTGGTAAGTATTGTGGTAAGTCAAAAATTACGGGCACACTTCACAGAAATATCCGTTAACAGATCACTTCAACATTAATCAGACTAATTATGTAAAAATAACATCTCACCTACGATGGCTGGGATGTTATTTTTACCACTCAAATTCATGCCACCTCTTATCCAACCATTCGCTAAATTCCTTGGCTTTAAATAACCACGCTTTTCCTTGGCGCCCTTCAATAATTATTTTATTATTTATCATTGTTTGAATCTCTCGACTAAAACGAGGATTAAAAATTGTGTTATCTTTGATCCAGTCCTTTGACTTGCCACCAAGCCATTGCTGTACATCCTTAAGATTCCACATTCGTCCAGTTAAGCCAAAATCTTGCTCGTCTAATTTTCGTCTTACCTCTTCACGCACTACTCGTTCCACTAACTGATCTATTGTTTCTTGCATAATTTTTATTCTTCTTTTTTATTTTAATTATACGCAAGGGTTCTCGCATGCCAAATAGAATTTTGAAAAATAAAAAAAGACCTACCTCAATTAAGAGATAGGTCAGTTGTTGTTGAATCGATAGTATTTTAGTTAATAGCTGAGTTTCTGACCCACATAGATCAGATTAGCATTTTGGATATTGTTTTTACTTTGCAAGGTTCCAGTTGAAACCCCTAAGCGACTAGCAATTCCGCCTAACGTGTCACCTGAGACAACCGTATAATAACGAGCTAACGGCTGCAATGATTTATTAATAGTGTCCTGTACCGGCTTATAATAACTGCCTAGTAAGGCTTTGCGAGTATTACCTGTACCTAGTACACCTTTTTTAACTTCAGCTACTAGTGCCATGACCGCTTGTGGTGCTGTGTAAACATTCAGTCGATGGTTAACAATTGCTTGCACAGACGTATTGAATGCGCCTAATAGGCTTGCGCGCTCATTACCGGACCCAACTTTCTTAGCAATCACGTCACCAGCCATTTGCTCCAAAGATTTACCAGCGGTTGAGTACTTAGGCTCGGCTACTGGTTTAGCCGGTGTTGCTACTATCACTTTACCCGCCGGATTAGCGATTGCCTGCCATGCTTTTGCATCCAGATAAAAAATCGAACGATCTAACGTACCAGCAGACGAACTGAATTGCCAACCAGTTAGTGACTTCCATGGGCTGATCGAATAAGGGAAGTTTGGTGCATTCCAGTTATTTCGGTTGTCCGGATAACCAGCGAACCATAATCCGGAAATACCTGTTAACAGCCCATTATGCTTAACACCATCGCTACCAGTATATAATAAGCACCACACCCCCGACAGCGTATGAATTCGATCAATAAAAGCTTTCGCCCAAGTCCCATTTCCCCACGCGCGGTTACCGCCAGATTCCCAGTCGAGAACAGGAATAGCCTCATGGAAATAATTTTTGCTGTTGCTATAAAAGTAATTGGCCTCAGTCACCGGATCACCACCAGCTGCATAGTGGTAAAAACCAAGTAGCTTTCCCCGCGCCTTTACTACCTGATATTGTGAGTTGGCCGCTGGTGAAACATAACCAATACCCTCGGTGGTCTTTATGATCACCGCATCTGCATCTGTACCTTGTACCACAGCAACACTTTGATAATTTGAGACATCGATTACTTTTAAACTCATATTTATTTTGCCTCCTTAGAAATAAATCCTTTAACTGCATCATAACCGCCGGCCGCTAATAAGCCTGCAATTAAACCGTCAAATGCACCTAACCCGATACTACCAACCAAGGCAGTTGCGGCCGCACCACCGATCACAATTCCAACACCACCAGAAACTAATGGCATCCATCGATTATCAAGTTTTGTCTGTTTAATTGCCCATGTAACCAAAAAACAAGTCACTGCAATCAATACAATCAAGCTGTTATTGGCAATTTTAAAAAAATTAGTCACAGTCGTAAACATATCAATCATTTTCTATTATCTCCTTTATAATCATGCCCAAAGTACTTATGTGCTTTAACCTCTAGTTCATCATTGAGCCATTTAAGCAGGCCGACCGGAAAATACTTATCCCAACCGAGTAAAGCTAAATTGGCCAGTAAACTATATAAATTGTGATGCATGAATGCCAACGTGATCATAAAAAATAAAAATGATCCTGTATGCAAAGCGTCGTCCAATAAACTGGCAGCACCGCACATACCGAGGATCATCACATCACGAATTAATGAGTCATTCCAGTGTGTACTTGTCTTATGGCCTGCACGCATGGCCAACCGCGAGCCTGCAATCCAGTCGGCCACAATGATAAATAAAAGTACCATAATAAACTCGTTATGATGCACTTCCCACTCTTCATGTTTAACCCATTCCGGAATCGCCAAAGCTAGCCCACTGGCGGCGCCGAAAATCCATGAATGATCTAGGCGCATTTTTGCTAAAGTGTCGCTTAACATTGACCATTCCACCCCCAAAAGCTCCCTTCTATTTGTATTAGTCTTTCATATGATTTAAAAAGTACCTCATTTTACGTATAAAAATAACACCTTATGCAGGTGTTTCACCGTTGGATTCTGCTTGATGATTTGTTTTTTGAGTTTCGGCATCTAGTTGATCCTCGACCTCATAAACAGCGGTGTTAAAATCGGCCAAGTCCTTACGTACTTCGGCCTTATTTGCGTCATAAAGCGTCTGGTTCATGATGTTACTATTAATGTTGCTTGAGCCATTGTCGCTATTGATGTTGGCGTTAAAGTTGGCCACCTGGGTTTCACCAATAATACTTTGACCTGATAACGAGATTGATTTAGTTGTTTTTAACATAATTATTTACCTTCCTTTTCTTTTTTAGCAGCTTCAAAAGCATCCAGCAGTGCGTCGTAGGCCTCGGCGTTGGCACCATCAAGCTCACCGTCGTAGTCATCTAAGATTTTCTTGCAGTCGTCTATATGGTTTACATAGGTCCCACCCTCGATTTCAGCAATAGTTTCTAGCAACTCGCGATGTTCTTTCTGCCACTCTGCTTTTTTAGTTACCTTGATATTGCCATTTTCTTCCTTAACAAACTCACCATCATCATCGCGTTCACCATATTGATCCAGTAACGCATTTTCGTCTTCCTGCAGGGTCTTAAGTGACTTCGTTAGTAATTTGACTAGTTTTGATCTGCTGCGAGACTGTTTGCCTTTAAGTTTAATACCTTGCAAAAAATTGATAGATGGTACTAGGTAACTGTTTTGTAAATTGATTTTCATAATTAAATTTCTCCTTTGAGTTGTTCTAAGATTTCAATTCTTTTTTGTAATTTAGCAATCACCGGTATTAATGCGGGACCGATACGATCATATTCAATACCTTCTAACTGTCCGTCCTGGCCACGAACAACTAAATATTCTAGTCCGGCAGCTGCCAAGTCTTCGGCAATCATCCCAAAATTCCGTGTAGGTACCGGCTGTTTTGCTGGATCATCGCTATAACGTTTCATATCCGCTTTATCCAACCAAGTTGCTGTCGGTAAATCGAGTAATTTTTGACCGTATTCATCATTCATCGTGCGTTGAATATCGGTTTTGTATTTTGATGCCGAAGTTGACCGTACTAATGCACCATCACTTGCCACAATGAGATTAGCACTTCCAGAAGCTGTTTTATCGTATGCAGATGGGATATCAACATAATCTCCAATAAGTTCGATTCGTGAACGTGGTCCAATAGTAATGCTTGGTGCTCTTAGGCCGATTGACGGTCCAGCAACTAATTCAATCATTTCTTCTGCACCCATGAAAGCAACAGTTGCAGAAGTCGAAATTCCCGCACCAGTTGGTTGCAGCATTGAGCTCATTCCACTAAAGTCTTTCGTACCAAGCTGAGCACCTTCGGCTCCGGAAATTTTTACACCTTTTTTACCAATCCAACCAGCCAAGCCGTCCGAGTATTCAAAAGATCCGTAATCTGGATCTTTACCACCCCACAAGCTCCAGTCTTTACTTGTCATATAAATATTCCCATTTGCAAATCTCGAACCGTTTCCAGCACTGTTGGTAACGGTCATCGTACCATCGTCAATTTCGATATCAAGATTACCACTAGTGCTTTTAATAGCACCTTTTTGAAATAGAATTTCACCAGTACTTAGATTAATACTGAGGTTGGCACCACTAATAGTACCCGTTGTTATATTGTTGGCATTTAAATGGATCACATTGATATTAGCTGCATCAATTGTACCGGCTGTAAGCTTACTGGCGGACACTGAAGCAATTTTGGCATCATTGATCGTCGCATTGGCAATTTTTGCGGCCGTAACAGCTAAATTACCAATTTTTGCATTACTGATTGCACCATCGGCGATTTGCGCGGTGCCGACAGCAAGTGCTGCAATCTCAGCATTCGTAACCGCAGCGTAACCAATATTTGCAGTTGTTACAGCCAAAGCGCCAATTTTAGCACTTGTAATTGCCGCGTCTTTAATCTCAGCAGTGGTGATTATTCCACTGTCGATTTTAGTCGCACCAGTGATATGGACCTTTTGACCGTCGATCAAAATACCCTCAGTACTGATGTTGATTTGATTAATTAAATCACCCGTTTTGACCCGCAAGTTGATGTCATTTTGCAGTTGAGTAAACTGGCTAGATACGTCTGCTACAGTAGCTTGGTCTTCCGGTGCTGGCGACCATGCCGTTAATAAATTACCACTATCTAACTTAAGCCCAGCTATCAAAATCTGATAGCCATCGTCCGTGTCGCGCTCAATTCGTGGTCTGATGTAACCATCACGTGATATTGTCACGGTCATAGAAATGCGCTGCCAGTCATCGGTTAGCTTAAAACTCTGCATTGTTGATGATAAGTTAACTGTACTATTATTATCAGTCCAATAGATGTGAGTTGATCCTCCTGCAGAATCAGCTCGTTTTGCGTATAAGCTAAAAGTGTAATGCTCGCTTTTTTTTACATTAATCGTCTGACTCAATCCGCTCCACAGACCTGTAGACTCTAAAACCTTAAAACCATTAAAGCTTTCGGCGGTACTGCTCCAACTCGAAAAATTTGACCATACACTTGGATTAGCAAAAGATTTTGTATCTAAATACAAATTAGTCCCGCCAACGCTTATGCCCGATATCGTACTAGTAAACTGATCACTCAAAAGCGTTAGTTGTCCCTGAGTCACAGCGTTATTCGCCGTCGCTTGGACACCATTTAGCGTTTGCTGTAACTGAGTATATTGGGTTGTTAACCCATCTTTAACACTTGATATCTGGCTCGTTAGGCTGCTATCCGTTAAATCAAGTTGTCCTTTTGTCCACGTTTTTGTGGCCATATCGTTTGTGGCGTTTGCAATGTTATTATTTAGCGTATTTTCTGAGGTTGTAATCGACTGCTCAACGCTTAAATTTATCGCGGTTTTAGCAGCATCGATCTGGGTATTCGTCCACGTAGTTGTTGCCATGTTTGCAGTAGCGCTAGCGATATTATTATTTAACGTGTTGGTTACTGTTGTGATTCCGGCTGTGATTTTTTTATCCGTGATATCTAATTGGCTTTTAGTCCAATCAACGGTGGCTTGATCTTCGGGCGCGGGTTGCCAGCCTAGATCTTTATTGCCGAGATTAAGCGTAAAACCAGCTTGCTGAAAATAAGTTAATCCATCTGCCGATGGTCGCTCAAAACGTAGGTGTCCAGTTTGCGGTGACCCCGTGAATCTAAAGGTGATTGAGACCCGGCGCCAACTTGTATCTAAATCGTTAATCATGGTTGTGCCGTTCATACTTGTGTTTTCGCCGAAAAACATGACTTCGGCCTTGGCATAATCAGTTGTAGTTTCGTCGATTAGCTTTAAGCGACACCAAACTGATAGAGTATAATCCTGATTGCCAATAACTAGTCCACGATTTACTAAGTCGGCTATAGCATAGCGCACATCTTGCCAGGCGCCAACAGAGTCAGTGGCAATTTGTGTCCCCATAAAAACTTCATTTAATACTTTCACACTTTCGTAATAAAAAGTATCACCGTTCCAGTTTTGTGTTCCTCTAGCCAGATTTCGGCTATTGACTTGCAAACTATTAACGTTTTGTTTAACCGTCTCAACGCTCGCGGAAATCTCATTTTTAGCAGCAGATATCTGCCCCTGAGACCAAGACTGTGTGGCATAGCCATTTAGCATTCCCGTCACATCACTTGCGGTGACTTTAGCTGCAATTAGTCCGGCTTGTACATTTAGTTGTCCGTTAATACTTGTTACACGACCATCCAGCGTATTGATACTAGTCTGTGCGGTCTTAAGCTCGGCTTCGGTCGCCGTTAATTTAAGCTGAGCCGTCTGGTTGTCAACAGTCTTACTGAGTGCATCAACAGTAGTCTGCTTTGCTGCAAGCATGAGCGCTTGCGTATTTGCGGCTATGTTAGCCGTATTGGTTGTGACCGTATTTTTAACTCCATCAACAACTTTACTAACCGCATCAAATTGGGCACCAGTTGCTGTTAATTTCAACTGTGCACTGTGATCACTGACCGTTTTATTTAGCGTATCAACAATTTTTGTGTCAGCCTTTGTCAGCAATCCTGCTGCATTCTGCTGGGCCAATGTTTGGACTGTTGTGACGGTCCCCGTTAATTTATTAACTGTTTCCGTAGTTGCAAGGGTCGTAATTGTATTGGTAATATCATCAACTTTAGTCGACAATGTCTTAGTTGTAGTAACTGCTTGATTTGCGTTGGTTAAAGCCGTATTAGCAGTACTTAACGCTGTACTTGCATCGGTTGCTGCTGTTGTCGCACTGTCAATCGCCGTTTTGGCGTTATCTAATGCTGTATTAGCAGTACTGAGCGCCGTGTTTGCCGAAGCGTAAGCAGCGCTTGCTTGTGTTGTTGCATCCGCCATATCAGTTTTGAGTGTCGATATTTGCTGATTATTATCAAATGCCGCCGCAACTGCTTGACTGGCCTGATCAACTGCACTTGCTGCCGCAGATTTAGCTGCAGCTACCTCTTTACTACTTTCGACTACCTTGGCAGCCACAGAGTCAGCCGCCGATTGTGCCGCGGACCCCGCCGCACTTGCTTGATTGCCCGCAACCATGGCCGCACTACCTGCAATGACTGCTGCACTCGCTGCCGCAGAAGTACCTTTCATTTCCTCTTTTAAATCTTCAAATAACTTTTGTAACTCAGCATTTGCTTTCGTTGACGGTCCCTCATGCCATGATCCGACTCCAGTTTCTGGATCGATAACATAAGTCATAATCGTTGTATCTGGTCCTTCTTTTTTAAACCAAATATCACCTGCCTTGGGACTAGTCGGCTCATCAATACCCTCACTGATTGCGTGCCCTGCAGCATTAAGATATCGCCTAATATTAGTAATAATCTGGTTAGTGGCCCCTCTATAAACAAAGTTTGCCGATGCAGTGATTGTGGTGTCAGCTTTACTTGTCGCGGTGACCCCGCCGCCAAACGTCAGCGAATACAGTAGATTAGGAGTTTTGAATTCATTACCAGCCGTATCTTGCACTGTGATCCAGTCACCAGCTTCTAACGAAGGATCACCAAACCAACTAAGCGAGAATGGATAGAAGTTCAAGTCCTGTAATTGTTCATAAAGTCCATCTAAGAGTGTCTGCGTCATTCCTGGGTTGTTCAATATAATCTGAGTTCCAGCAGTGCTGCCGGCCTGTAACGTGGTCGTTTCTTGCGTTTCGCTACCACTATCATCTTTTACCGTGGTCGTGACGCTACAAGTCAACCCACCAATACGATAAAATGCTTCATTCTTAGTTAGTCCTTTTGACTGATACTGATCGGGCGTGACCGTAAAATCAGGGTCACTGAGTACACGGATATCAAGCAAACCATCACGATCAAAAGTTGCAAATCCTCCCGCAAATTGAGCTACATATCCGATAGCATCTCGATACGTAACCTTGCCTAAAGATAAGATTTTCTCTGTTGGCAGCCGTGCAAAATCATCTACATTGACTTTCATTCCGGCCATATTAGCAATTTCAACTGCAACATCATTGATTGCAGCTGGATAGCTCAACTTAGATTCATAAGTACCGCCCATCATACACATACGATCAGATGCTGACAGTGTCGTTGTATTGTTATTGCGATCCTGCTGCACTTCTGCATCGATAATAAAAACACCTAGGCTAGTAAAGTCCCAGGTGCCATCAGGTAGCTGTATGCCAATTTGCGGTGTGATCTCATCAAGTAATGCTAAGCCTTCAATCAAATGACTGAAAGTGATCTTGATGGTGTTCGTGTACGTAGATCCTAACGTCAGCGCTTCGCCATTCATAGCGCCAGAATCATATGACAAACTGCTAATATCAGTTGCGGTGTAATTTTTCCCTTTTACTGTCACTTTAAAATCCAAGGTTCGTTCTGTAGCCGCCCATGCATCATGGACCGCTTGTTTTTTGAAAAGCAATCATGATCACCTCCTTATTGCTCAACTAAATCAAAGCTTAAATTTTGCCACATCATTGCTGCAAATTTACTATTCCAACTGTAAGCAGCAGCGGTGCGATCACCAACATAGAAAGTTGCGGTTTTCTGTGTCCCCGTTTGTGGATCAGGATAAGTAACACTAAAAAAAACACCACTAATTGCTTGCATTATCGTGGCAATCTCGTTGTTACTTAATGGCCCCCAAGCAATCGTTAACTTACGTTTAACCGTGATACGATCACGATGCATGTTACCACTGGCATCACGAGTTGAGTTACCGTCAATATCTTGGACAATAGCACTAAAAGATTTAGGCGCTTTTACTGCCACTCCATTAATTGTCAAAACTGCCGACAATTGCATCATCTCCTAAATTATGATTGGGTTATAACCCAATTTCTTGATCCGGCGGTTAACCGCCTTGATCACGATCTGTGCTAACGTATCATCGTTAACTTGCATTGATACATTCATATCCGTGTCGCCGCTACTTTGTTGATCGCCAAGAAGTTCGGCAATCGTTTCAGCAATAATTCGGCCAATCGTTTGTGCGTCCATACCGGATAATCCAGTTGTTGTAACGCCGCCAGTAGCGTTTGACAGACTACTAGTCAAATTAGGCTCGTTGGCAATATCCGGTGTCACTAAATCGTAGCCAGAAAGCCCCATCATTGATAGACCTTCCTGCATTAACTCAACCGCGCGTGCCGGTTTTGTCAGTGGAATCACCATTTCAGATAGGTCATGTTCACCAACGCGATACATACCGTCTTGACTTATTAGACCACCATTGGCATAGCCATGGCCTTGTCCTAAGAATGACAAATTAGAGCCATAACGATTTCGAGCATAATTTAGGCCAGCTAGCATATTATCGTAGCCGTTCCAGATATTTCCATGACCAGGTAATTTATAAGCTGCAAAGGTCCCTGGTTTAACTTGCATTAGGCCCATCGCGTTACCATCAGCCAGACCATCGTTACCGCCCATTGCTTTAGCATTACCACCAGATTCAGTATTAATTTGTGCTAATACCTTATTGACTAAACCGGACGAAAGCCCAAGCTTATTCAAAGCTCGTAAAACGTATGGCCGCCACCGTGCTACACCGGAGCCACCGGGATCAGCTGGTGCAAAGGATTCCAAAGCTTTTTTTAGCAATGATGTTGCGCCACCAGCCATTTTATTGATCGTACCATGCGCTACATCAGCTCCAATTCCAGATTTACCCGTTAATCCAGCGTACTTTTGAACAATCCAGTTCCATAGTCCCTTAGGATTGCCCATATACTTAGTTAACCAGTCTGCTGCATCTCCGGCTGCATCGCTGACAAATGAGCCAGCAGAACTAAAAATGTTACCAATACTACCGAAATCAAAGTTAAGTCCACTAAAATCGAGCTTTGGCATCTTAAAATCAAAGTTAAGTCCACTAAAATCGAGCTTTGGCATCTTAAAATCAAAGTTAAGTCCACTAAAATCGAGCTTTGGCATCTTAAAATCAAAGTCAAAATCAAATAGACCGCCAGCGTAGTGTGGAATTTGAGCGGCCATTTTTTGAGCAACTCGTTGCGCTGGCATGATCTGCGCACCAGCTGGTAAATTAAGCAACAGATTACGTTGTGCTGGGAAAAGACCACTACGTCCATCAGGTAAGCGATAGGCCTCTCGATAAATTGGACCCGTTGCATCATTGACCAATGCTGGTCCGCCTTTATGACGACCGCCGGTAGCAAATGATGGGACACTCCAAGTAGATAAACGATTACCAGCACCAACGTTACTTAATACCCAATTGATACCTCTAATCACACCATTAACGGCGTCTCCAATAACGCCTATAATTCCATTCGCAATTCGGGCAGCACCACGTTCGACGGCACTATATCCGCTTGAAAGTCCACCACCGATACGTGATCCTAGATTACTAGCCCATCCAGCAACAGTATCAAATGCTGATCTAGCAGTATTCTTAACATTATCAAAAAAGCTAGGTGTTCTTGATTGCAATGTAGACCAAGCGTTTATTGCGCCATCTTTAGCCTGCCCAGCTAAATTACCAACAGTGTTTTTAATATTATTCCACGTTGTAGAAGCGTTATTACTGATCCCACCAAAAATACTTGCAGTATCATTTTTAGCTTTATTCCACGTATCTATTAACTTAGTACCGGTATCTGACCAAAAACTATTCCATTTTTTGCCAAAGGAATTAGAAGTTGAAGACCACCATTTGATTATGTCGTTACCCCACTGTGAAGACCTATCCCTTGTGCTATCCCACATATTTCTGGCTATTGTACCCGCATTAGACCAAAAACTATTCCAATCTTTACCTATTACCTTAGAAGTCTTTGACCACCATTTGCTAAAGTTAGTTGCCCATGCAGCACCAGTATCTGTGATTGTATTCCAAATATTAGAAGCAGTAGTACCAGCATCATTCCAAAATGCATCCCAAATCTTACCAATAGCTTTGGACGACTTAGTCCACCATTTTGTAAAACTGGTTACCCAATTAGCACCCGTATCAAGAATTGCACTCCAGATTCCGGTAGCAATACTGCCAGTGTCACCCCAGAATCTATTCCAATCTTTACCTATTACCTTAGAAGTCTTTGACCACCATTTACTAAAGCTCGTCGCCCATGTTGAACCAGTATTTAAGATTGTATCCCAGATGCCAGAAGCAACACTGCCAGCATCATTCCAAAACTGGCTCCATCCTTTTCCTAAAGTTTGTGATGATTTAGCCCACCACTTACTAAAGCTAATCGCCCAGTTAGATGCGGTCGTCGTAATATCTGCCCACATATCGGATGCTTTTTTACCCAGACTGCTCCAGAATTCATCCCAGGACTTTTTGAACTCTTTATCAGCTTTCTGTTGGGCCTTAAGCTGAGTGGCTTGTGCTTGATCATTGGTCTTCTGTAGACCATCCCACCAATCGCCGACTTTTTTGGTCATTTGTTTGGCATCCCAGCCAAGGCCGCCTAACCAATCATCTGGCTTTTTGCCTTTACCAACAGCGTTCCAGCCATCAGAAAATTTCTTAGCACCATCACCAGCCCATTTACCAATCACACCACCAATTTGTGAACCAATAGCTGCACCAAGCGGACCACCAAAGAATAAACCAAGCCCACCACCAATCGCAGTGCCAGCACCAGAACCGAAGTCTTCGAATTTTTTAGTTGGATTTTTTTCTTTAATTGCAGAAATAATATCCCAACCAGCACCAAGAGCTATACCAGCTCCGGCAAGCCCAGTAAGTGCTTTACCACCAGTAGTTAACCCACTGACTCCGCCAGCACCCTTGATGGACTGTAACGGACCACTTTTGAATGCCTTAAACATCGAAGAACCCTGCCAGTTTTCGCTAACAATTTTCCACATATTCTTAAGCTGTGTCACAGCACCCTCTAACTTATCAATACCGGTGACACCTTTAAAGAAGTCCCTTAGTACATGTTCCTTGCCACCAATTTTAACTGCAGCATCAACTAGTTTACCTAGAGTCCCTGTAGCACTTGAAAGCCAGCCACTCGCTACTTTTAATGCTAATAGTGCTGCTAACGAAGTTACGATTGTATCAACAATCACTTTATGTTTACTTGCCCAATCACTGAATGCTGAAAGAATATCAACGATCTTTTGCATAATAGCATGAAAGGCCCCACCACCCCATGAAGCTAGTGGCTTAAGTAAGTTGTTAAATAACCACTCACCTTCGGGCTTTAAGTCGTTGATCACAGCGTTAAATACTTTCAAAATACCCGCTAAAACATCGAAGAAATCAGGTAAAACTTTTTCAATTGTAAATTTAGCTAACGGCAGCAATAAGTTTTTATAACCCCATTCAAGGCCATCCCAGATATTCTTCGCAAATGGTCGCAACGCTTCTAACAGAGAATCAACTGATTTAAGTAATGGACCAAAGTCTAATGACCCTGCCCAGTCAGCTGTTGCTTTTGATGCACGGTTAATGGCGGACAGAATATCATCCACCATACCGAGAATCGTTCCGAAAATCTTTTCACCGGTGCCGTTGTCGTTCCATGCCGTTTTAAGTCGATCGGCAATGTTCTCGATCGTTTTAAAGATGTTCGTGAAGATATCTAAAATGTTAGCTGCTATTGACTCACCAACGCCTGAGTTCCACGCCTCACGGAAGGCTACTGCAATGGAATGCAATAACTCAAGAATGGCATTGAAAGCATCAAAGAACGTCTGAATCAGCCGCGTACCGCGTCCATCATCGTTCCAGGCATCCTTGAATGCCTTAGCAATATCGCCAATGATATTTAGTACATCAGCTAGCAGGATCAACAAGTTTTCGACAAATTTCTCGCCGGTCCCGTTATCCCAAACTTTCAGGAATGACTTACCAATGGCTTCGACTAATCCTAGTAATTCGCCTAGTGCGTACTTAAACGCCTTGACCACTTTATCGCCAACGGCATCCCACGCTTCAGCAATTGGTGTCCATAAATCCTTAGCAATTGCTTTGACTGCATCAGCAAATGCTTTTAACCAAGCTGGAGTACTGTAATTGCCCGTGGCCGCGCCAAAGTCGGCACCACCAAGCGGTGATTCTGCGGCTCCGGTATCTGGTGTTGCTGTGTCCGGTGTATAAGTATTTGGTGTACTACCAGTGCCTGATTCATCATCGTTGTTTTGTTGTAATGTATTAATTTCGTCAAAACTAGCTAGTGATTGTTGTAGTTCCTTAGCTTTCTTGGTTGCATCACTAGTGTTGTTCGCTAATTGTTTAGCATTATTAGCTGCCTTAGAAACGCCGGTAGTACCAGCCGATGTAGCATTCAAACTTTGAATGCTTGATTGCAAACCAGAAGCACCTTGCTTAGCCGCACTATAAGTCGTACCAAATAAATTAGCAATGAAGCTAGCAAGTACCCCGGTAGCTTTAGCTAAGCCTGCCATTAGGGTATTCAGCGCTGGCATCACTGCCGTATAGATTGGATAGAAGGCCGTGAGCAAGTTGACATAGACCTGGTTAAATGATGATGCAAACTGACTGTTAGTGTTTGCTGCACTCCATAGCCAACCGACTAGTGACATCAAGCCTTGACCAAGCAATGAAAATAGGAACACTTGTGACCCAACCATTTTCAAGCTACGGCCAATGCCACCCAAACTACGTTCTATTCTGCTGGAACCAACTTGAACTTCATTGCTACCGGATCGGAATCGATCAAAGAAACCGCTGGTTGAATTTCTTAAGTTATTAAAAAATCCGCCACTTTGCGTAGACTTCTTGCCGCCGTTACCACCTCTACCGCCAGAACCATCACTGCCAGCGTTAACTCCGGCTGCAGCCATGCGACCAGAAATAGCTTCCTTATCTAGTTCGGTGTTCACTGATTTAAGCGCATTGCGTAGCCCTGATGCACGATCCTCTGTGTTAGCATAGGATTGCGCTAAGTAATCATTTTCCGAAATTAACTTACTCATTGAACCTTGCAGCTTTTCAATTTGTTCTTTAGTTTTAAGTGATTGTTTAGAATCACCCATATCAAAGCCAGATTCAAAGTTTCCACCAACTGGGACTCGTTGTTGTTCATAGGCTGCAGATAAACTTTTAACTTTGGCGCGCAACTGTTCGATTTTACTTTCATTCTGACTCATTGCACCGTCAATCTTCTTAAACGATGCTGGAACGGCGTCTAGCTCGCGCGACATGCTTTGTGCTAAGTCTTTAGCCTGATTCTGATAACGTTGCATCTGTGCTTGGGCACCAGCAATCTGCGAGTCAAACTGTAACGCCTTACCAGTGTCGCCGGAGCTTTGCGCCGCTGCACGCTTAAACGACAACGACTGCAGCTTAAGCTGGGCCGCCTTCGCCTGCTCCATTTTGGCATCAATATCACGGACCATTGAATCAATATCTTTACCAACAGCTGTACGCATCTTAGTCGTATTTTTAGTGACGCTATCGGTTAAACTAGCCGACCCCTTAGTTGTAGTTTCACGCATCTTAGTAAAGCCTTGCGACATACTCTCGTTCATCTTGGTTACTTGCTCAGATAACTTTGTAACGGCCTTGCTAATATCAATACCGGCTGACGCATCCTTACCAGCCTTTGCACTGGACTGTTTAACGGTGTCGCTTAGCTTCTCAAACATCTTTGCTGCTTGATCAGTCATTTGTTTTAAACCACTTAGATCAAGATTAAAGCGACTTTCTAAATCACCAATATCAATTCCATCCGCCATGATTAGTTCACCTCCTCGTTATTTTTGTGCATGTTTCCGTTGCAACGTTGCTTTCACCACCAT
The DNA here is from genome assembly GCF_003946385.1 of Loigolactobacillus zhaoyuanensis. Taxonomy (GTDB): domain Bacteria; phylum Bacillota; class Bacilli; order Lactobacillales; family Lactobacillaceae; genus Loigolactobacillus; species Loigolactobacillus zhaoyuanensis. The sequence goes on along the minus strand of NZ_RHOE01000006.1, from coordinate 53,056 downwards.
TGCCTGTTGTATCAGCATTGCCTGATCATTCTGCCATTCTGCTACAGGTTCTTGCTTCGGTTGTGATTGATTACCTTCAAATTTATCCAGGAACGGATAGGCCTTGGCCACCGAAGGCATCTTTTGTGGATCATTCATCGCGAATGCCATTAAAGTTGCTTGCGTGTGATCCATAATAGCTTGTTCTCGTAGCTGTTCCTCATGTTGATAACGATTAGCCTTAATCTGAGATATGATCTGCAAATAAGGCATATCATCGTATTCAGTTGCTGAGATACCAGCATTAATAGCTGGTTGCCGCAGAGTCTCAAATAAATCAGTTAGGCTATCTATTCGAGCGGACTGTTCTTGTTTTCCTCCGGTGCGTCGAGCGTAACGACTTTGCCAGATTCCTGCTTCTCGCCCTTCTTGTTGTCCGCCTTGTTTCCTAAAAAACCTGATGTATCAAGTAAGTTTTGAACAATATTCATTAGATCCATCGTGGTGTGACCTTCTTCCAAGTACTTACCGAACGCGTCAGCAATGACTTCATCAGTCACACCATGTGTAGTATTTGCACCTTGAATTACGATTAACAATTTGTTGGCTGGTGGTAATCGAAACCCACCTTCACTGTTAATAAATAGACCCACCATTGATTCGCGTAAGCGGCCCTCGATATTTAATACGGTACGTCCTGTGAGCTGTAGCTGTAATTCCAATCCGCCGAATTGAATTTTTGTTGGTTTCTTAAGTGCCATTATAATGACCTCTTTCTGATTTTATTTTGGTACAAAAACAAGCCACCCTTTGACAAGTGACTTGCTAGTAATTTCTAATTATCCGGCTGCTTGAGTATCCACTGGATGAAAATCAGGTCCGTCTGAAACAACAACGATCAACGTGAACTTCAATGCACCATTAACTTCGGCAGAGCCTAATTTGATTGATGGCTGCCCAGTAAAGGTAACCGTCATCCCATCAGGATAAGTTACAGTCCAATCATAATTAGTTGTCGGAACTAGGGCATTGACAGCTTTAAAGTTAGATCCTTTATAAATTGCTGTAAATGCAAGACTAGAAGCATCCTGCAACCCCACAACTGATTTTTTCTTACTATCTGCTAGAGTTGTAACATCAACCTTTTCTGGATCAGCACCAATTTCCGGTACTGTGCTAATCCCAACAATCTCAGTCGGTGTTCCTCCAGTAGCCCCATGAGGGGTATAACTTAATTTAGTACCTTTTGATAATAGGCCATGACTTGCATCAACTTCTTCGGCAAATTTTTGTAAATTAATCTTCATCTGTAATTTCCTCCTTAGTGATAAACGCGCTGCAGATCGTTATCGATCACAGCATTAAACGTACATATTGTGCGCCGCAAACCGGCAGTATTTGATTGCGTAGTATCGCCAGAAAAACCGATCAACGCAAAGGCAGAACGTAGTTGCTCGGTTAAATCAGTTAGACTACCAGTATCCGTATAGAGTTCAACGGTAATCGTCCAGCGCGTCTGCCGTTCAATTTGATCAGCATCAATATAAATCGGCTCGTGCGCCGTACGGTAAATCGCAGCAGGAAACTGTGACCAAGTATCGGGATAATCGGCCGCACGTAATTTTAAAGTAGCGATACGATTAAGTATCCGCATTACTTCGGTGTTCATGTTGTAAATCACAGTTGCATACCTCCCTGTACTTCATCATGAATCCGCTGCTGTAACAACCGCCGTGCATCTTTCTCACCAGTCTCACGCAGTGCCGGTACTAAGAACTGCCGCGCCGGCTGACCGCTAGAGATATAAAACTTACGCCCCTTAATCGTGATCACACGCATACCGTAAATTTTATTTAGGTCCACATCGACCATTTCAGCGGGGATAAACCACGGCGTCTGCCGATATACTGGCTGGAACCCAGACGGAATATCTTTAGGCGATGCTTGACCATGCTGACCAGTACCGAGTTCTCGATAAATGGCGACCGCATTATCCGACCAAACACGACCAACGATATTACCTTTATCATCATTGACGACCTCATACTTAAGGCTACGCGCTAATTCACCACTAGAATGTTTCATACCAGACTGTAGGCGCTCGGTCGCCCGCGTGGCCGTTAGTTCCATGATGTCGAACGCGGCATCCCACGCCGCCTTTTGTATCAACTCTGGCAATCGTCGTAAGTTAGCAACTACTTTGCTAACATCAAGCTCCATTCCCATCGGTACCACGCTCCAATCGTTCAATCAGAATATTCTTGTGGGTGGCAAACTGCTGAATACTGATGATTTTGTAATCAGGCTTATCTGTGTCCAAAACGTCAACACAAATACCAGCGCCTTCGTCGTGATTGGCCGTGATCATGTCACCTTGATACTTTAGCTGCAACATATAAGCTAGTCGCTCACCATACAGAGATGCATTAAGTTGACCATTAGCCGGTTGCACATTGGCGTTGATCTCAATTGCATCCCCCCAGCCTTTGAGCGGATTACCTTCATCATCATAGCCGCCACCACGTCTCCGTAAATAAACAGTATGCAAGTCCTGCGGTCGCAGTCTCATGACAATCGCCTCGTTCGTCCCAGTCGGTAAGGTGCAATTGCGGAGCGGATAGATCCGGGAATGCCAATTTCAAACGTTCGCGATACGCCACCCTCAACGCGTTGAGTTTCACCTTCGTCTGCCTGCTGATTGTAGTAGACAATTGCTAAGCGACGCGCAGCAATCAACAATGAGTGATTCAGTTGAGTAGTGGTGCGGCCAGTATAATCAAGCACAGTTTGTAGTGCCTCATCATAAAAATCTGCAATCAGCTCTTCATCTGCGGCATCCGCCCCCAGCCGTCGTTTCATTGCGGCCAATTGAGCGGTCTTATCATCTTCGACTGCCATCTAATCACCTACTTACTTAAAGTGACAGTTGCTTGGATAATTTGATCAGGCTCAGCTAAGGATGGCAACGCAACCGCAGACGCCTTTTCAAAAGTACCGATTGGATCATGCGTTTCGGTGTAGATCATGTCGTAAACATTTGACACAGTGGAAGTTTGCGCGTCACTTAAATTAGCAAGCTCTTCCGGCGTTGGACCGAAGACTTTTTCGCCAACGATTTCGTCATCGAATAACGCAATCTTGTCATCAGGCCAATAATTTTTACTGATGTACTTACCATTAGCGGCCTGAACGCGATACTTTTCACCATAAGGGCGAATAACCGGTAACCCCTGTGCTTGCATGAAACTGTCAAGGTCGGCCTGGCCTACGACACGACCAGAATCTTTGCCAAATATTGCAGCGATAATCTTAGGATTACGTGTTAGTGCCCGGTAGATTTTCTTGGAGGTCATGGCCCGCGTTGGATTAATATCTAGCAAGTCGCACCAATCCTCTAAGTCACGTAATGGATCAGAGGCATCATTGTCCCAGCCAGTAGCGGCAGTAATTTTATGAGCTTTTGGTACTTGATAATCGATCACACCACTCTTCTTGTCCTCAGAATTGAGTGTGACAACACCAGTGGATAGCACTTCCATCGCCATACGCTCAACCTGTGCCAAGACGCCTTGATTCAAGACATCAAAGTCGTTATAAACGCTGTTACGCAAATATTCACCTTCTTGAGGTGTGCGCGGATTAAGCAATGCATATAAGTCCTGCTCCTTGATCTGCATTTTCCGCTTGATCAGTGCTAAATCCTGAACTGCCTTATTAGCATCACGACTACCGATTTCTGCTTCACTATCAAACCCGGCAACATTAGCTAAAATCGGCACCTTAGTGCTGCGCGTTAAAATATCAAGTGTCAGCGCTTCTACTCGCCGTGTTGGAAATAAACTGTCCCCAAGTAAAGTTGGGTAAGTACGGTTGGCCGAATAGTCGATCAAACCGTGTTGTGTAAATAAATCTGCAATAGTTGTCATGAATTAGTTCCTCCTTTTTTTAAATCATTATTCCGCTGTAGTTGGTGTAGTACCGTCAGACATATCTTCCTCGTCTGACGGAGTTACGCTTTCGGGCCGCTTGCGCCACCTTCAGTAGCGGCTGGTTCATCCCGCCACTTAATTTCTGTCATTGCCGTTTTGGCAGCATCAGTTGGTGCTACCGGCAAACGTTGTTGTAATAGATAGCCTTCCACAATAACACCAACTGGCACTGCATTGTCGGTCACATCTACTTCGTCAATCGTGACACCCTTTGCTGTTGCGTCATTGGCCGGATAAACCGTCCCAGCTGGGATGACTTTACGACCACGGTCATCGGTGATTACAGCAGTATTAGTGTTATCAACGTATTCCGTAAATGATTGAAAATGACCACTGGCCAAAAAATTAATTTGATCGATATGTTTACTTTCTACATAAGGCATAGTTCATTCCTCCTTGTTATTTCGTCTTCCATGGATCAACTACAGTTGTATGTTGTTCGTTGCGCGCCTTAGCGGCAGTTTCACCCGCTGATAAATTCTCGGCACCGGTGCCACCAGCACCTGGCTTACCGGCAGAACCAGCCAATCGCTGATCGACGCCAGACTTAACAGCATCACGAAAGATAGTCGTGATTTTTGTGTAAGCCTGTTCGATATCGTTGTCTTCGGCACCAAGCACATCATCAAAAACACCAATCAAGTTCCCAGGCAATTGATCAGTGGCTAAGCGTTCACTGAGTTTGGCCTTATTAACTAATTTGGTATTTTCCAACTTGGTTTGGGCAAGCTGATCCTGTGCTTGTTTCAAATCATAAGTCTGCTTTTCAGCCGGAGACATATCTTCATAGGCCTTTTGTGTTTGTTTATCCTTTTCCCATGCTGACTTAGCTTCGTTCAACTTATTGCTGATCAATTCATCCAATTCAGCTTGAGACTTAAAACTGACGGCATCTGGGTTAGGTTTATTGGGATCCGCTGGCGGATCAGTAGGATCTGCACCATTTGGATTCTGATTACCAGAATCACCTGCACCGTCTCCTGCATCACCATTACCACCGTCGGCAAATAGTTGTAGATTCAATTTGAGTGGCGCTTGTAACGTAATTAAGTTCTTTTTCATGTTGATCTCCTATTCCGCGGCCTGATAATAGGCACAATAAAAACGCCCTGCAATTAAGCACGACGCTAGTTCAGCATGTCCATTTCTCGATGCCACATTCATATTTGAGTTTAGGTATAATTTAACGACCTCCGCAGGTCAATTAGGGTAAATTAAAAGCACCCATGTAAACTATGAGTGCCTAATGCTGAATATGCTCCTGTTTTTCATAAAGCTTGTTAAACTCTTCCTGTGAAAGGACTCGTTCGATATCGTCAGAAGTGAAGTAGATGATCTCCCATGTGCTGGGATCATGTCCAATCGTGCCAGTGTATGACTCCGCAACTGCATCCTCAATAGTAGTTACTCGTCCGTCTTTTAATAAGACGTTGTCGTATTCTTTTGCATGCACTGCCATCTTTATCCCTCCTTCACTTCATTAATGAACATCGTAGTCATACGAGTCTCTTTCTCAGTTACAGCCCAGGCAACTCGAACATTTGCTAAGTGACCGTTTGGACCCTTCACAATAATCTGTTGTTGCCATCCACCTCCGCCATTGTTAGGCAAGGTGCGCGTCAACTTAGCGGGAAAGTGTGGCGCAAGATCAATAACTTGATGCTTCAAGTCCTGCCAATTGCTTGCACTATATCCGAGAACACTCTCAAAGTTTTGGCCCTTGGCTAGGCCGCTCTGATGGTTACCACCAAAAAGATACCCAGTGAACTTTGCATCAGCAGCAGTGGCCTTATCCGCGCTCGGTAACGCCAACTCTGGGTTGCGTTGCAATCGCATGCGCCGCTCATAATCAAGTTGAAGCATGTGCCAATCTCTATCATCATTATACTTCATCATCTGGAAGTCGTCGAAGGTTTCGGGCATATCATCAGGCATTAAATCACTGTATCGATCAAATAATTCAGCATCACTACTATAATTGGTAGCTTTCATCTGCTCAATTTCAATTGCCTCTTTACCATACTTATCAATAAGAGCTTGCTCCCACTCATGCCAAGTCGTGCCGGCCGGCAGCTCAATGGAATGCCCTAATGGATTATTAACTTGATGTTTGCCAACAAACGTTTCGTCCCCGAAGTAAGCTGCAGCGACAGTACGGCAAAACGAATGAAATGGCGGATAATTCCCACTAGGTCCATTGCAGTGCGCATCAGCAACATTGAATACCTTGCCATCTTTCTCACGACAGATTGTAGACGTACGAAAATCAAGCACAGCAATTAATACATATTGCTTGACACCATGTGCTCGCCAGCCCTTAAGCTTGGCTTGCCCAGCAACAAAGTTAGCTTCAGTTCTAATCAGTCGGCGTGCTTCATAGGCACCCACCTGAAACTCTTTCTGCAATGCAGTCATCATATCCCGTTCCGACATACCCGATAATTGCTGTGCTGTGAACAGTTCCTGTAGTTGTTTAGCCAACTTGTCGGTATTACCCCAAATGCGACTAGAGTAGTTACCACCGACCCAGTTAATATCAAGTATCGCCTTGGTCTGTTGCGTTGACATGTGCTTAAAGATCTTGACCGGTTTTTCCGGCTGCAAAGTAATTGATTTGACTACCTCACCAGTATCAGGGTTCTGAAACTCCATCACATTCGGCAACTTACGCGCACCTGGTACTGCACTGGGCGAATTCAATTTAACATCATAATCAGTTTTACTTAGAACTGCTTCAGCGGCCGCCTGCTTGTAGGCAGTCTGTGCCACCTTAGTCAAGAAGTCAGTCTCTTGCCGCAACTGCACATCTGCTAGTTGCTTAGTTGCAACATACGCTTTAGCGCGTAGCATCTCTAATTGTGTGATACGGGACTTTGCCGCCAAAGCGCTAAGATAGGCTTGCAGCTGTTTACGAACCTGTCTATCTTCAACTGTTTTAAGCAGGATGATCAAATCGTTTATATCCGAATTACTAGCTTTAGTGTTCAAAATATCGGTTAACATTGCTTCAGACACGCCGTCACGATTCGCATAACGGTCAAATATTTTCTTTGCTTCGGTCTTAAGATATTCTTGAGCCTGAATGTACGCCATAAGAATATCGTGTTCTGGACGTTTAATTCCTTTATGAAGTGTAGCATCTTGCTCAACAGCGCGACGTTCCCAGTAACCGAACGTTGCCGAGTTATCTTTAGAATTATCGGACATAGGCTACATCTCAATCTGTAAGTATTCTGGGTATTGACTAGCAATACTTTGCAGACCATGTTTTAATGCCTGAGTCAATGCCTGATTGGCTAATGTCGGGGCTATATCAGCTACAGTGAGAATATTATCATCTGTAATCTGCGGTGTTCCCTGTAGCTCATTTGTGATTGTAATAGCTAACGCTGATACTGCCGCACAAACTATATCCATACCCTTCGGCAAATAATGAGCATGACCACTAATTTGATAGCTCATCAGATTCCGATTTTCGTCCAACTTTAGTCGAGCCTTGATCATTGTCATCACCTCCGCCCTCATCATAGCTTGAAGTGTTTGGACCGCCGGCCGCAGCAATTTGCGCCGCCTGTCGTTCCATGTTGGCTTGCTTTTCTGCATTAAGCATCGCTACTAACTCATCTGGATTATCAGACCCAGGTAACCAACCTAATGCGATCTGCTGCGGAATAACGCCCTGCGCATTCTTGATATTATTGACAATATCAGTCATATTAACGGGGATGTTAGGCACAATCGTAATTTCAGTACCACTGGCATCCACTGCTTGACCCTTTATGTTGACCATATTAGTCAATAATTTAAGCCGCCGCTGAATGCCGCGAGCTAGATAACGTTGCTTAGTTGCCAACAATTGTAGTAGACCAAACAACTTATACTTCATCGCTTCACCAGAAACATTGCCCATGAAGTTCTTGTCGTTCATATTGGGCACATAGGTAATTTTATGAATGTCATCCTCGATTGCTTGTGCTAATACTTGGACCTGTGACTCATCAAATGATTTGGTCAACCAATCAACCTCGGCGCCATCATCACCCTTGCCTGGTGCTTCAATCATCCCATTCTTAATTACATCGTCTTCCAGTTTAAAGCCATATACAACGAGCAATGCGTCAACAAATGCATCCTTATCATCTAAGCGATCACTTTGTAACGAATTATAAGCGTCAATTAGTGAGATTGCCTGCTCATAATCGCCTTGTCGCTCCTCGTTGTTGCGTAACTCATTGAGTTGTACATCTCCGAAATACTGCGGCGTTACCGTACGCTTACGCACATTTGTAGCAGTCGGATAAAGTCCACTGGTGCGATAAGTGATCACATTATGTGGTGTATAGATTGTAGTTAAATAGCCATCGGCGGCACCAGTTAGCGTAAACTTCTTTAACCAGTGCACACCGAACAATGGTGTTTTATCAACAGTGTCATCAGTTACTAGCACACACCCACGCGGATCGATTTTAGCCACACGCTCCTGAGTGGTGCCATCATCGTTGAGATCCAGATAGATTAATTCATAAGCTTCACCAAAAACTGATAAGTCTTTTTCAAGCTCAGCGTCATGTGAGTTGATATCCATCGTGTCTAAGACGTCCATCAATGGCTGAATATTCTTACCCTTACCGCCGGTGATACTAATTGGATTGCCTGTTGTAAAGCCAACAATCATATCCGTCACGTACTTAGCGTGGTTGACCATTACATTAGGTGCAGCCTTACCGGTCGTACTTTCATGCTGTAACCGCCGCTGTAAAATTGATTGTTTGCCATTGTACGTATCAAAAAGGTGATCTAAACGCTGTAACGACTTCTGCCGCTGCTTGATAGCGTACGAGATCACCTCAAAGCTGGGATTGTCGATATCACCAGCAAGTTCTCGATCAATTGGAACTCCCATATAATAAACCTCCTTCCTAGCCGCGTAACCGACTTGGCTTGCGGGTAACTTTCGCCTTAGTTCCTTTATAAATTACTAAGTAAACGAAGTACCTTAGTGCATCACAGCAATGATCATGCTGCTTAACTACCTTATCTTCGCCGCGCTCAGCCGCCTTAGCATCCCAGATGTAAGAGCCAAACTCGGCAAATAGTTCTTTGAGGTTATCAGCAAACACAATCTTACCGTTGTTCATCGCCCGTTGTGTAGTGCGAATACCAGGTAACACATCGTTTGCTGCTTTACGCACAGTGTAGCCACGATTCTGCAAAGTCTTGCGAAACGAACTGGCCGACGGATCAATGATGATTTGAGCTTTGATGCCGTCCATGAACTCATCCATCTGATTGGCGTACCAAGCATCATCATGCTCTATTTCCGACTCACGGCCGGAATGGTAGAACATCTTGCAACAATGCCACGTATCACCGTTGCGGCCAAACATCAAGAATACGGTGGGATTCTGAATACCATAGTCACAGCTCACATAATACTCTTCGAAGCCATGAACATCTGGCGTTGGTTCAGTCATAGTCTGCTGATTCCAGTTAGAATAAACAACTCCATCGGCCAGCACCCACAGGCCAAGAATGTAACGCTGGTAAAATATGCCACTGTAGCGTGTTTTGTAATCCTCAAGAATATCATTAGTAAGGGATGGGTTATCCGGCATCGTAAAGTGAATGTGTAGTGCACCTTTTTTAGTTAGCTGATCTAGCCATTCTAATTTGAACCAGTGGTAGGGTCCTTCTGGATTACAATTGAACCACAGCTTTGAATTAGGCCGCGAACAACGGGCAGTTGCCTGATTAGCAAAGCTCTGTGGCATCAATGCTACCTCATCAAAAAAGAAACCGTTGAGCGTGATACCCTGAACTAAATCTTGGGACGCTTCATCTTTGCCGCCAAAATAAAAATAGTAATTAGTTTTACTGCCTTTACGAACTTCAAACATGTTATCAGTTCGGTGTTCGATTACGATATACCCACGGCCTAATAGCATCTGCTTAAGTGGACGAAATACATTTCGGCGGAATGAACCAATCGTTTTCCCAGCCATACCAAATTGTTCGTAGTTGAAATCAGTCATTGACCACATTACATAAGACAAAGACATAATGACAGTCTTACCTGCACGGACAGACCCATCACAAATGATTGCCTTATAATGCTTAGTCTTTGGATATCGCCACCACGTCAGAACCTGCAATTGTTTGCGCGAAAATGGCGTAAATTTGAATCCATTATTAATCTGTGCCATCATCGTCACTCCAAACTTTATCGCTAGCTTTGTCAATTGCGGTTAGGAACCCATCATCATCACTACCGGAATCAATCACAATGTCAGGCAGATTCTTGAGTAGCATATCCATCGCTTTCTGCGGATCATTGATTTCGACAATAACGCCGTCCTTACCTACGCGGACCGACTTAAGCAAGGATGTATCGACCTCCGACTTATCTCGCAATGTGACACGGGAAACGCGCTTCATACGTGGCTTACCCGTAGCTGAATCAATTACTTTTCGTCCTTGCTTGTCAGTCACTGGAACTTCTTTGCTGCCAAAATCGATGTAATCGCCAATGTTAGCCGTCATCTGCCGTGCTGCTTCGTTGAGAACATCCATTTTAGTCATGTGCAACTCAGCCGCCTGCTCTGCTTTAAGTTCATCGATCATAGTCCTGACGCTAACATTTGCTAACAACCGTGGGGCACTTGCTCTTGCCGTATCCGCATTAACTTTATAAGCTTTCATATATGCCCAAGTACCGTTAAAACGTTCTAAATAATATTGTGCAAATAGCTTTTGCTTTTCAGTAGCATCTGAATCTTCAATGACTTTCGGCACATTTTTAGGGTGCACCCGTTCACTAGTTTTGGGTGCACCCTTTTTGCTTGACGGTGCACCACGTGACCAACCGTTGCGCTTGCGCCATGATTTAACTGTATTCAGCGATACATCGTATTTTTCGGCAATGTCCTTATACCTCATCCCGGCCGCGTAATCGACAGCCGCTTTCTTCTGATTATCATTCATTACATGATCACCACACCTCATTCCAGCACAAAAATACCGCATCCTTTCAGATACGGTAAGGCTAATTATATTAATGTGTTCTTTGACGAATTTTATTCAGTAACTACAGACTCATTGTTGATATAGGCTTTAGCATGAAGTGTAATTTGTCTTTTTAGATTATCTGCACCAGAAATACTATTATTATAGAATATTGTTTCATTACCATGAATATCGAATGGAAGTTTCTCAGCAAAATCATTAACATAGCTTTCTTGATCACAAAGAATTATTGTTTTCTTCCCTAGAGTATGGCAAATACCCAATTCATAGAAAACGTTTGGATTTTTTTCTGAAATATCGACAATGACAAAATTTGCGACATTAATTCCAATCCAAATATTTTCCATTATTCCTTGTTGACTAGGATTAATGATACTCCCAGATTTCACAACATTCACATCAAAAGCAGATGCAAGGCACTGTTTAACAATATCAAAAATAGCTAAACGTTTCTCACTAAATTCTAAAGCATAAAATATCTGTTTTTCGTCTATAGTCAAATCGCGAGCTTGAAAAATAGGATTAATTTTCATTCTATGAGCCTCCCTAAATAATTCGTTAACAAAATATTCACATGATTTTACAATATTTATTATCCACCATGATGCTTTACCAGTATTAGAATGCTCTTCATCAGATATTCTTGATAGTTCTTGCCATGTTTTTCTACTATCACCACGAGAATTCAGAATAAAATCATTCAAAAATGGGACATTACTATCGTTTCTTGATAATTTTAACACCATGATTGGACCATTCCAGCCTAATTCATTATTTGCCGTGTCTACAAAGCCTTTTCGAATCATCTCAATATCATCGCTATACGCTTCTTTAATAAAGATTAGCGATGTTTGCTTAATTTGGGCACCACTATATGTAATACCAAAATAATAAAATTTAGAGCTAGTAGCTACTAAACAATTATAGGGTCTCAACTTAGGTAAAGGAGGTACCCCGCCTTTTTGAATATACATACCAGAACTCACAAGCATTAATACATCTAATAACCATTCTATACTATCCTTTTTCAAGCCACCAATAGCCAAGTCAGCAGGATAAACAGAAAATGGAATTGATTTTGTTGAATACTCCAAAATATCACCTCACTAAAAATAGTACCTGATATTTCTACCAGATACTACTCTTTGAGGTAATTTATTTACGCTATCATACTAACACTTAAAAAATGACATTGTCACGAAGCGTTTACGACACCATCTCTTCTAGACTGACAATACCGAATAAGAAAATAGAAAATTCCTTGATTGCTTCTTTTTGATCACGCTGACTTGTTCGCTCGGTCACTCCTAACTGCTCTGCAACTTCCATAAACGTACATTTATGTTCTGTCGTAAACATATGAACTAAGGTAAAATAGCGTCTGTGTGCGGCGTCGTCACGCTTATCCGTGTAACGCTTATACGCTCCGATCATCATATCCGTATACTCCATCATTTTCTTAGTCCGCGCTTTATATCCAGTTAAACTGCGTAGTTTTAAGTCTTCTTGACTGAATACATCTTTTAAATACATATCAATGTCAGTATCGATTTCCATAGAGTGCTCTTTTAGTATGTCGTAATTCTTAAGTAAAAGACGTGTATTTTTAAGTCTCCAAGTCTGCTCATGTAAGAATTGCTTGTGCCGTTCCTCTTTTACCAGTTGAGTCACTAATGTTGCTATATCTTTTACGGTCTGTTCGTTTAGTTCACTCACATGATCAACCCCTGTGTTATAATTAATCTGCTAAGATATTGAGCTGCCATGCAAATGGTGGCTTTTTTTATATTAATGCGGCATCACTATCCTTACGGTTATCAATCACGTAAAACGTCTTAGTTGTTGCTGTTGAATTGTGCCCCATCATCACGCTAACTGCTTCGATTGGTTTGTGCTCGCGAACCACCAAATCGGTGGCTCGTGTTGTCCTCAGATCATGCGGGTGCACATTGCGACCTAAAACTTTGCTGAAATCATCAGAAAACCAATACGCAAACGCTGCCGGGGTTAAATCAGTGACGCCACTCCGATCAATGTGTACAAATAGGCTGGCGGCATCATCCCCTAATCCCAATTCATTAACTAGCTCGCGGCGCTGTTTATCCCAACGGCGGATATAACGCATTGTGTCGGTCGATATCTTAAACTCACGCACCTTACCTAACTTACCAGCGCCCTTACAGCGAATTGAATTACTCACAAAATAATTATGATTAATCCCGTAATCATCTTGATAATAATGCATGTCCTCAACCGAATACTGTGCGATTCTCCGCTCAAACTGAGCTGATTCAGCTCGACGACACGCAGTTTGGTAGGTTAAGACTAAGTAGCACAGGCGCTGATAATCCTGTCGCTTTTCCAAAGTATTCATCAGCAATTCAAATTCCTCTGGCGTGATTGGATGCTTCTCTTTCCTAGGAGTCTGTACCATGTTTTCGCGCCCTTTACGAATCGGATTTCGAAAAGATGGGTACTCGTCTTCATAATATTTCTCAATATATTCACAAAGCTCGGAGGCCGCAGCCAACTTGACCTTGACGTTATTCGTCGATCCGTTATGTCCGAGCAACCAGTCCTGATAAGCTTTACCGTCCCTGATTTTAAGCTCAATGATTTTTTTATTATCACAATAATCATAAATCCACTTGGCGAAAATTCGCAGGCACGATCGATATTGCTGCAATGTTGCCGGAGACAATCGCGGCGAATGCTGCAAGTACTCTTCTATTTTCTTACGATTAAACTTACGGGCCTGTTTCTTAAGCCATTGATCTGTAACGGGGGCGATTCTAACTGTTTGTTCCACTTCTTAAATGCACTCCTTTAATTAATGACGAACCAAAACCAGACTAAATATTTACATACCGACAAAACAAACATTCCAGTGAGTGCCATCGCCCACCAACAGATGACTGCACCCGTGATGACTGTCAAAACATCAGTTAAAAATTTCATGCTGGTGTCACCTTTCATAAATTGCTCATATCATTGGACAATTTCTTGTTCAGATTTTCTATTCTCAGGTCAAGTACATGCAAGTAATCTCGCATGTGACCTAACTGCATTTCTAGCAAATGTCGCTGTGGCTCATATAACACGCCGACCGCACCGTTACCGCGATCTATTTTATTCCACAGTTCATAACGTTCGGATAGCAAGTCGTGTAATGTCTGCTCGTTTGTCTTCATCTTATTCACTTCCTAAAAATTACTTTTTATAATGATAAAAGCCGACCAATATCGCTAGGTTGGTGTCCGTCCCATTTGGGCGCCTGCGGCAATTCTGGGACTTTAAACATATCCCATTCCGACAGCTCATAATGATATGAGTAATCTCCTTCCGGTGTGTGAATGCCAACAACAAAGTAACCTGGGAACATAGAACCGTCCTCGTGCTGTTTTGACTTCCATGCTACGTCTGGGTGATCCTTGCAAACTACCGCAAACAGAACTGCTCGGTGATGATACAATTCACCAAAAGTATGCGAACCGTCACTGATGCCATTTGTTTCATCGCCTTTAAGCTGGTATTTAATAAAACCGTTCATGCGACGAACCTTTGTTTTACTCAAACTAATTCCTCCCTAAAGTTAGCTTTTAACGTCAACCTAGCGACGCCATTATCATTGATATTTTGTCATCCGCCTTATGCTCCGTATCTTTGAGCAAATGAGCATACGTTTCTTGTGTTGTAGAAACATTAGCGTGACCCAATCGCTTGCTGACAACCATAATTGGAATGCTGTTTGCGATTAAGACTGACGCCTGGGTGTGACGTAAACCGTGACATGTGATTACTGTAATGCCAGCTTTCTCGCAGAGACGTTTCAAATGCGTGTTAACAGTTGAATCAAATACTCGTTTACCATGTACGAAAATTGGTTCATCCCCCGGAAATTGATCAATAATACGATCAATTATTCTTGCTGTTTTGTAATCTATTGCGATTGTTCGCATGCTAGATGGTGTCTTGGTCGGCTTAAATCCGCCCTGGCTACTCTTATGATCCCAAGTCTTATTTACAGTTAACGTTAGATTATCTAAATCAAAATCTGCTGGTGTCAGCGCTAATGCTTCCGCAAAACGTAGGCCCGTTTTAGCCAGTAAAAAAATGAATTTATCCCAAGTTGGATCGTTTCCTGATAAATCAAGCACTTTTATTAACTTGTCCAATTCATCGCGCTCCAAATATTTTTTATGCTTTTTTCGAGTCGGTTCTTTCCCTTTAATAACGATCCGAATCATTGGATTACGGGTTAAAATCCCCTCGTCGATGGCATCAGTAATAGCCGCACGAATTTGAGTGACAAAATCTTGTGTCGTTACTTTTTCGTGTGTTTGTGCGTAGCGATTAACTAAGCTTTGCATTTCACTACGATCTAATTGCTCCATTTTCATTTCGCCAGTTAATGTTCTAATCCACTTGGCTGTCATTAAATATTTGGTGTATGTTGCCGAAGCAACTACACCTTCCTTGTAGGTTTGAATCCATTTATCGTAATAATCAGCGAACAACCATTTACGTTTTGTTGCTAATTTAGTCATTTCACTCGTTTACCTCCGATCATTAAAAGGATCATATTGGCAACTGGACCGCTTAACTCAGTTGACTCGATATGCTCTATAGCTGGTTCAGTCCACTTCTTAATCTCAAACTCTTTCGCTACTGCCTCACTATGCGGCATTATATTAATACTGCTAAACTGCAAAACATCATCGTGATCGTTTTGAATAAAATAAATCTGTTTTATTTCACGGCTCAATGAGTCTCCATGAATCACATAAGCGTTCATGCCGCGAATTGCCAGATTAAATAATAAAAACGGAACTGCGCGGTCAGATAATTCTTCGCAATAATAAAAATAATCACTCGGCTTATAATCCCAATATGAGATTGACAGACAGTCTGCCCACCATTTAGCTATTGTTATTCCGCCTGTCCCAGCGGCAACATCGTAATTTGAATGGGATCCAGTAGTCAGTCGAGTGAGAACTTTTGCCACAGCCTCTGGTGTAAAATCCTGCTTCTTAGTTTTCCGCTGCGCTTGCTCGTCCTCAAAATACTCGTGGAACCAATCAAAGCTCATATCTGCGGAAACAGCTAGGAAATTTCTAAATAATTGTTCTCGTTGTGATTTATCCATTAAAATCTGCATTAACTTCCCCGGCGCTTTAAACGCGTCATCGATATCTAACAATTGATTGACAACTTCTTCTGTAAAGTCAGGCATGCTTCGCCTCCTTGTAGATAAAATTCATCAGCTTGTTGTGATAGTCATACCGTTCTTTAAGATTGAGATCCGATCCACCCAGGCGCTTAGGTTTAGGTAATCGATCTTCGTTTCTAAGCTTGCTAATTCGGTGTTCTATGGCAATGCGTGATCGCTGTAGGATAAATGCGAGTTCATTGGCGTTTGTATTAATCCAATTGGCATCGGATTTAAAATTAACGATCAATAACTGCTCATCGTCCCTAGTCCATGGTCGAGCATTGTATTCAAGCTGTCCTGCTGTTATAAGTCTGGATTTTAACCATGCGATCCCTTTTCTAGTACGGCCAAAGCGATCGGCAACCATCTGTACACTTGCGCCAGCCTGAAACATTGCAATAATTCGCTCGATTTCTTGTTCAGAGTACGGTCGTTGATATTCTTCAAATTGATTTTGCAGTTTCAAAGGTGGCAAAAAACCGGTTCGTCTCAATTTATATATCCGGCGCCGCAAAGTATAGGTAGTGATATTAAACTTCTCGGCTACTTCCGGATAATTCAAGATTTGGTTTGTATTCGGGTCGGTAATTAATGCGCTTCGCAATTTTTCAATTACTTCCGGATTAGACCATTGGTTATGAGCCACCTTCAACACCTCCGTAAATTTAACTTTTATTTGCGATCGCTTTGTCTGCCGCAATCACTAGCTCACGTAATCCTTCGTTTTCTTTCCAATAATTCTTAGGGCGTAATCCAGCTTTGATTGCCATACGCTGAATGCCATACAAGTCTTCGCTTGAAAATTCCCACGATTCATAATAGGGCTGCAAAGTGTGTGCAGCGAACTTGCGCATATAATCATCGAGTTCACCTTGAGTGATTGGTGCCATAGATTCAATTAGTTTGGCATCATCATCTGCTTTAAGTGATGCTGATATTTCCTT
The DNA here is from genome assembly GCF_003946385.1 of Loigolactobacillus zhaoyuanensis. Taxonomy (GTDB): domain Bacteria; phylum Bacillota; class Bacilli; order Lactobacillales; family Lactobacillaceae; genus Loigolactobacillus; species Loigolactobacillus zhaoyuanensis. The sequence goes on along the minus strand of NZ_RHOE01000006.1, from coordinate 35,909 downwards.
CAATTGTTCTTCAAGCTTAGCCTTCTCTTTTCCTGATAGTGGCATCTATTTCACCTCCGTAAAGCTAGTTTTCTTCGTCATCTTCATCTACATAAACATCGTCGAGAGACATGCTAATGCTGCCCTCGGTAATAATTTCCTCCAGATCAAAATAAAAATTGTTATATAATGCAGCAGTGACATGCCCAAGTATTTGTTCAACGTTGTCACGAACTGAATCACGGCTATTCATCGCAATGTTTTCTATTGCCGTATTGATTAACAATAATTGTTTCCGATTATATTCGGCAGCAATTACTTTTTTTGATGCAGGCATTAATTTTAGTGTTCCTGTTGGATAGTCTAGGGCGGTTTCTAACGCTGCCAAATTATAGCCAGCAACTTTATAATCTAAAATAAGCGAATTATTTTCATCCTTAGAAGTTTCATATACCAATCCATGTGAGATGGCGGTGCGCCCTTCCTTGGTAACATATTCTTTTCTTTTTGAATCATAAATAATATATTTATCGCTCATAGCTTCACTCCCCTAAACTTAGTTTTAGTTATCAAGCTTACGCCCACAGATCGGGCAAAAATTGATTGGAATCTCTATATCCTCGTCTTGTAGCATGTGGCGTACAAAAAGCTTGCCTTCCTCAATCTCGACAGTCATTGCCGGATCATCATCTGTTTCTGGACCCCAGAATTGATTGCCACGACAATACGGACATAACATAGCTGCACTCATAATTTCATCTCCAAATTTAGTTTTAAAACTCAAAATCGGTTTTAACGTACTGAGTAATCGAAGCAATCGGTGTAACAAATACATCTTCAATGTTTTTGTGATGGAGCCAATCGTGTTCGTTAAATTCGCGAATTTGATTGGCTCCACCCATCTCGATTGGTAAGGAATCTAGAAGTGTCATAGAATTACCAAATTCTTCAGTTATTTCGTTCATCGAATATAATTCCGCCTCGAATGGATTGGCATAATAACCGCCAAACGATCTAGGTTCATTATCTTTTGTCCTATGTCCCCAAAATAGCGGATACTTAATTGACGAATGCTTAGCAGTCATCAAAACATATTTTCTTTCGTCTAAATCCATGCTCGAATCACCTCTAAATATTGTTTTTATCATCCCTGTGAACCAAAAATCCTTCTGAATCGGCTACGGTAATGGTTACCTTATTTTCTAAAAGTAGACATTGTCGGATGAAATGGTATAAGCTCATTGCCTCTTGGTCATCCAACTCAAATGAAGTACTCTGTCCTTTACTAATTTCGATGCCATCCACTTGTTCATCAGCATAATAATCGTCAACATCATCAGACGTCGAAACACTTAGGAAAAATTTGCTCATAAAATCACCTCTAAATTAATTTTTTAACTATTTTCCGTTATAAGCCTGCAGCATATTAATAAAAATATGATCTGCAAGCTCAGCTGCTGCATTTGAACTATCAGTCCGTTCACTTGCTCCTTGTAATAGCCCTATATAGATACCAACCAAAGTTTTAGATGACTCTATCATTTCCTGATTAAGCACCAAACCCTTCATATCCAAATTAGTGAACTGTTCAATATCTGGTTTGTTATTTTTCATTGCTTTTATTCCTCTTTCTGATCTTTCTGATCTTTTTGCCCCGAACCCAGGTGCCAACATCATGCTCTGACCACTCACCACGTGCTACCAGATAACGACTCTTGATTGGTCCACCGACTTTAAGCTGTTGAGAAACGGCTGATCTGGTGACCTTCAGCAGACTGGCTAATTCCGTTATATTAATTGTGTAACGGCTATGGTGCGTATACTGATCAGTAACACGATATTGATAGACTGCTTCACTCGCCGATAACTCGCGATTAAGTAGCAGTATGCGCGGATCATCATCTGGTGCGTTCAGCACACTGCCATATTGGTCTTCGAGCTGCCTAATCAATTTCAATTCGCGTTCTTTCATGTTTCCACCTCACATCCAGTAGCCGATCTGAGCAAGCTCAGCCATTGTTAACTTTGTCTTAATGCCCGACTACTATTACTACTCTAAAATCGTATGAGCTGCACGATACAGTGCCTTATCAAAGGTTGATTGATAACGTTCTTCATTTTCGCGTCGTTTAGCCTCCATACGTCGCTTTTTCTTTTTAATCGCTGATTTTTTCTTCTTGCGTTTCACTAAGTCTTCTCACCTTTCTAATAGGCCCATGATCGATAATACGAGCCTTTAACACCCTGTACCGTTCTATCGTGTACATTTGTCCAACTCTAAAAACAGGCCCATCAAATCCAATATATTCGCCTTCTGGAAGGTGTATATCAATATATCTAGTCTTAACAAGGCCACCAAATTGACATACTAGTTTAATTTCAACGTGTTTCATTTTTGGCGTTTTCCTCCAGATTTTGCTCCTCAAAATAATAAGCAGTACCGCGTTGCATAATGCCTAGCTTGACTAGCTCCTCATAATCAAGGCTAATCGGTTTGATATGGTACTTAGCGATAAACGTGTTGATGCCGATTGTGTGTTGCTCAGAATGATGAACCGCACAGAGCGCCATAAAACGGTGCTTACTATGATCTATTTTTTTACGGTTCATCCCCATTCCAACGGTTTCAACGTGTGCATACTGCGCGCGGCGACGACAAATGACACATTCACGGTGTTCTAGACACTTTTTCTGTGCGAAATAATCGTTAGAGATTGCATCCCAGACCTTGGTGGCGAATGGCACATCATTTTCAAAGCAAAACGTCAGCAACGTCTCGATAAACAGCCTAGCCGTTGTCACACTGCAATTGCTTAAGCTAAATTGACCAGTAATCTCGGCATGCTCATTAATCGCTAACTGTTTCATCGTTGCTTCCACTTCTGGCGAATTACGACCCTCTCCCTGCCATTTCGCAATCTCATTGATCAAGATCCAAGCTTTAGCTCGTTGCTCTGGGGAAATCAGCCGATTATCAGTAAAAGTTAACTGTCCGGTTGCTGGCGCGCCGCCTGATAATTTATCGACTAACTCAAGGTTTAATGGTTCATCCAGATCGAGAGTGACGCGTTTACGATCATGACTGATCATCACTAGCTGTACAGCATTATTGGTCTCCATTATCATCATCTCCATTCACCCAGTCGTACATTGGAATTTCTGGCGTTCCAGCTGGCAACGGTGGTACTGTAGCCCGATCCGGTTCCTTTTGTTTCAGCGCCTTGACTTTCATTTGGTCATACTTTTCGCGTAGTTTTTTTGGTGATAAGATATTGGTCAGCCAAAATGAGTCAGCTTGGCACCACTCGATCATGTTTTTAATTTGATTTGGCGTTCTTTTGTCGCGCTCAATCATTAGACGAATATCATTAGACCAAGTTTGCAGATTAGGTTTTTTAGCATCTGGATTATTTGATTCAATTTTTTTGAATAAGTAAGTTGCTAATTTGTATTCTGTATCTGTTACCTGGTAAACACGCTTGCGTGATTTACGAGAAGATTCTTTATTACCTAACCTATCCTTACTCTTACCTTCACTAACCTTACCTAACCTAACCTGTGCTTCCGAATCGGATACACCTTGTATACATTTTGTATACGTACCATTGTCGCTCACTTTTAGTTGAGCCTTTTCATCCGTATAAACAGTAGGGCTATAGCGATCTTTTTGAATATAATTGTGGATACGCCAATCCTTAATAACGACGACACCCGTATCAAATGGCAAAATGAACTGCTTGGCTATTAATAGCTTAAGGTCGTCCTCATTTGCTTTAACCATACGCATCAGCGTTTTAACATTTGAAATAAATCCATCGTCGTCAGCATGCATATTTAGGTGAAAATAAAAGGCTTGTGATGACAATGGCATATCAAGAAATGGATCAGTATCAGTGATTTTTAAACTAAACATTCTTCGCTGTGCCAAAATTTAACCTCCTCTAAAATGGCATGTCGTCATCGGAAACTTCAACGTCATTACCACTAGGATAAGGAGGTGCGTCTTGCCGCCGGCTCATGTTATCCGATTTAGGTTCCAACAATGAGAAGTTATCAGCAACAACTTCGGTCACATAGACACGGGTTCCGGCATCATTGTCATAAGAACGTGTCTGAATCCGACCGACAAGCCCGACTAACGACCCTTTGTGCGTGAAGTTGGCGAAGTTTTCTGCGGACTTCCGCCACATTACACAGTTGATAAAATCTGCTTCACGTTCGCCAGATTTATTTGTGAACGGTCGGTTAACCGCTAAAGTAAATGAAGCTACTGCGGCGCCGCCAGCGGTGTAACGTAACTCCACATCACGGGTCAATCGACCGGTTAAAACAGCATTGTTAATCATTTGTTGTCCTCCACTACCTTCCATTCCGCCTGTACTGCGTTAAAGAACTTTGCAGCGTTACTTACTACTTGCAATTCCGAATCAGCATAGCCAACCTGGCCTAAAATTCGCTGATAAATATCCGGTTCTGGTTCGTGTGTCTTATCGCTGATCCGCTTGATAACTTTAGTTGCGTTATTTAAAATCCCACTAGATCCACTGCTTAGACCACTCTTATTACTGGTATTCTGATTATTAGGTCTCTGACTGCCACGCTTTTGGTTATCGTTATTAGCTTGCTGTTGCGGTGGCTCTGGCTGTGCACCGTCTCGGTCCTCGTCGGTGACAATGCCGAAGATAGCGGAGATCTGATAGCGCTTTGCATAAGTGATTGTGGCGCCGCCTTCTTGGGCAACAGACATCCGTTTATTTTCGGCAACCGTGATTAGGTAAGGCTCAAAGTGAATATATTCACCCGATGTATGTGTGATGATAGTGCCACAACCGATCTTGTTATCTTTGGTTACAGGGTATTGCATAACCGCTAAGCCGTTTTTGCTAGTCAATGGCAGTAGTTCTTGGTTGATACTATCTAGATTGGCGTATTTACTGTGAGAAATAGGATTATCCCTATCTTTTTTGATAGTTGGTAATTCTCCCTGAACCTTTGCAATTGCAGCCGTGATCTCTTTAATACTCTCTGAACGATCCATGCTATCCCTCCAAATACTCATATTCGACGGCAGAGTCATCCATAAACTGCTTTAACGCCATCAGCTGCTGCTGTGTACCGGCAATTCTTAACCGTGTTTCAATCAATTCCGGTACAGTATTAATAACTTCACCGGTTTCGGTGTCTACTGTTTTATTTCCAACTTGTTTCTGCTTCAATTTTTCGACCGCCGCAGCGGCTTCGGCTGCCTTACGCTCTTGTTCTTCAACTTCTTTTTGCTGGATAACCGCTTGATCAATACGTTTAAAAATTTCGACTAATGGTACACCGCTAGAAACCTGACTAACCCAACCTTCCGACTGTTGCCCGTTAGCTTCCGCGTATTTCCGCACCGATAGCGTTTCAGTCGTGATGCGATCGCGTTCTGCTTTGATTGCGGTCATGGTACCGGCGATGCCGTCCACAATTTTCTTGTGGCTAATCGACTTGTTTAACCATTCTGGATTAATTTCGACATCCGCGGCAGTGACACCGTAATTAGGCGCCATTTCGTCAATCAACGCTCGCACGTTCAGCAAACGCTGTTGGCGCTGGTGTTCTTCAAGTTCCTTGATACCGTCATCTATCGGAGTGATCACTTGTTTAATTGTTGCCTTTAAGCCATTAATACGTGCTTCAAAGTCATTTAATGGCTGATTGTAGCCACGTTTAATACTCTTGCGATTATCATCGAGCTCAGCAACGACCTTGCGCATTTCGGCACGTACTGATTTGGTGTCTGCTAAGGTATCCTCGGTAACGACCAAACCTTTATATTTCGCCGCATAATCAGTGATTGCCTGTTTCAGCTGTACTTCGTTAGTGATTACGATTGGCGCCGGCTTATATTCGATCGTAAACTGCGGTAAAATTGCAGTAACTTCATTTGCCATTGATTTAAGACCTCACTTTGTTTTATACTTAACTCGTAAAATTATTTAATATGATTATTTTGTTTGACCGCATGTATGGCAGTACGTGCGGTCTTTTTGTCGTCCTCACAAATTTTCACCCATTTATTAACGACTTTTTCGCGACGGTCAGACGGCGTGCTATCAAGGCCAAAAAATGCTTCAATGCCATCTTTTCCAAGATAGTAGGCACCAAGAACGCTTAGGGCCCACAAGATAATCATTCCAGAGCCTCCCAATTGATAACCAGCTTTCCTGGCAGCTTAGTTAAGCTAAAGCCTTCCGTCACCAACTGCTCGATGCTTTCATCGCTCAAATGATTATCAACAATCAAGCTCTTCTTACCCATATAAGCGGCCGTTTCAATGTCACTCTTTAATCGGACGACATATCCATTGCCTTGTGCCTTTTTAACGACTTCCGCAAACCCTTCAAAATCGAATTGATTATCCATTTAAAATTCCTTCTTTCTTTTTTACTAAATAACCTCTCAACAATCGCTAGCTTGTGAACGTGTGCCCCACGTTATTTTTTGATTACCATTTAGCGATTATTTTTCTAATAGCCTGTTCGGCCTCATCCGGGAAGTATAAAATTTTTTTTGCTTTACGCCCGTCTTCCTGTGGTGCTCGATGTTCAATGATTCGCATTTCAGGTTGATTTGCAAAATGATTACGGAAATACGAATCGCTGACACACATAATTTCTTCAAGCTTTTTCTGATCTATGGTCATGTATGTCAATTTGATATTCGCCAGTAATGGTTCGATTATTTTTCTGGCTTCATCACGGGTAAGATTATCAATGTGTTCAACCATCGACTCTGCCATTGCGATGCCCCTTTCTGTTTGCGATAATTAAGTTATTCCGATATAAGGAGATGAAAAACATGGAATTAAATCCTGACTGCATCCGCGATATTCTGTTAGTTGTTGAAAAAAATGCTACTTTTGGTCAATGGATAGATACATCTGCTTTTGAAAAATCAGATATTTTTAGTAGATACACTGCCGACCAAGTTATTTATCATATTCGACAGGCACAATGGGCCGGATTACTCCAACAAGTTAAATGGACAATGGACGGGTTTATAATTCAAGACTTAAGCCCAGAAGGTCATGAATTCTTATCAAATATCCGTCAAGATACCAATTGGAATCAGACAAAGAAAATTGCTGCCAAGGTTGGTTCTTTTTCTGTCAGTACACTCACTACCATCGCAAGTGGTGTTATTTCTGATTTAATTAAGAAAAACTTGCATCTAAGCTAGAAACCAAAATTTTCATTCTTACCTTGCTAGGCTGATTAGGCTGAACATGAATTCGCATGTCTTCTACACCTGCGATTTTTACACCGTTCAACTCAATTCGGCCTTTTTTGATAGTTAAAGTATCGCTGCTTATCTGATTGACTAAATTGGTGCTACACCGCTTCACATACTCTTCGTAATGCTGGATATATTCCTCCTTGTTGACCGGTTCTCCGGAAAATGTCAGGCCTGCAAAAATATTTTGGTTAATTGTTTTAACCTTGTCTCCAGAAATAGTTCCGCTGGTAATCTTGTGATTTTCTGTCATTCTGCAATCCCCCTTATTCAAAAAGTTCACCTTGCGCATTTTGGTTTGCAATCTCTAAACGTGTCTCCGTGTCGGGTAACCACGCTTCAACATAGCGGATGCCTTCGTCAAACTTGATTCGTGGTAGTTCACCATACCGTGGGATCTCGAAGTAACGTTTAAAATCATGCCAGCACTGCTGGAAAACGGATGAACCAAGCTTGCTGTACGCCGGCGCTTTCTTACCGCCAATGATCTGCATCACATGCTTGTTGACTGCCATGCGCAATTGCTGTTCCTGAACACCAGACACGCGCATAGTGTCTTCCAGAGTGGTAACGCGGTCGTCGATTTCTAAAACCGATTTAACTGCTAGAGACAATTGTTCGGTTGCACTCATTGGCTTTTGTGGCAAACGCAGCTGCGGATTGAAATAGTTTTCCTCAAGCTGATCAAAGACATCCCATGCCCGATCAGTGCCAACCATTTTCGAGTGGCGGGCGGCACCGCGTTTCGTCCAAAGATAAAGGGATCTCGTCATTGAGCTAATTTGCAAGTCGAAATTTTCGACTTGCAATTTAAACATCTTCAATTTTTCACCTTGTAGTTTGAAGTAGTGTTTCCCTTCAATGAATTTGTCCTTGTTATTATTAAAATTTTGCTTAATAGCCTTTTCTGTTGTTCCATAAAATTCTGCTAATTGTTCGGTGGTTAGAATCAGTTCATTGTTAAATTTAATTTGTGGTAATTCTTCCAAAGTGCTTCCTTCTTTCTTCACTAGCTGGCCTCATGTTTCTTACGTAATGTATAACTTAAAGTTGACGTAGGGGTAAATTTAATAGCGTCACTAGGCCACTTATATAATTTAGCAAAAGCCTCTCCCCAGCCAACCGGTGTTTCTTCTGGATGCTTTTCAAAAAATGAAATACGTTGGCGCGAAACTTTCGTGCCTAAATAGTCAGTTAACTCTTGAGCGACCTGTTCTTGACTTAAACCAGCATTAATTCTTGCAGCCCGTAAAGTGATACGCATCAAATTTTTTGGCAAATTATTTCCTCCTTCCTTGATGAACAAGTTCAGTATAAGTCAACTTAAAGTTATAGTCAATAACTTTACATAACTTTTTATAACTTTAGGTTGACTTTAGATAACATTATGTTATTATTATTTGTGACATAGATAGGAAGTGAAACAATGGCTACAGGAAATAAAATATCTCAACAAATTCAATATTTAAGATCAAAACGTGGTTGGACCCAAGAACAGCTTGCCGATAAATTAAGTGTATCTAAACAAACCGTTTCAAATTGGGAAACTGGCCAAAAGAGTCCGAGAATGGGCGCACTACAGAAAATGTCAGATTTATTTGAAGTTTCCATTGGATACATCACTGATGGAGATGGCACAGAAGAATTGCTTGATACAAAGATCAGCATGACTGTTGCTAAATTAAGCGATGATCATAAACTCAGCGTCTATAAATTTGCTCGGCAACAACTAGCAGCCCAAGAAAAGCCTGAATTACCTGCGGCTTTAGCAGCTCACGCAGATGATGTTGATCATAAATATACTAATGAAGAAATACAGAAAAACGTTAATTTTCTTAATGATGCTATCCACAAATACAAAAAGAACAACAAGTAGGTGTTGGGATTGAACAGATATGAGGAAACTTGCAGTGAATTATACCCAGATATAATTGTTTTAGAACCAAATAATCTTCACAAAAAAACTGGTTGGTGGGGTACTTTTGAAATTGATGACGGTCAACCATATATTTTTATTGAACCAATGCAGTCTGCAACCGATAAATATCAAGTATTAAAAGAAGAGTTCTATCATGTTTTAACGGCTGTAAGCATTTTGTTAGAGCGGCCTAATATGAATTACTACCAACGCCTTTCGGTACGTAAGCAAGAGCTAATTGCCCGGCATCTCGCCTATAAAGATATCATTACACTTGATGATCTAATCAAGTGTTGGCAAGATGGTCTAATCTATGAATGGGAAATTGCCAATCAGCTTGACGTCACTCCAGAGTTTTTGCATAATGCAATTCAATACTTAAAATCGGTTTATCCAACACGATTTATCGCTGAAACAACTTCTGGTATTTATCGAATTGTAATTAATGCAACATTTAATTTTTATTTACTGGATGCCAAATTGACGGCATAAAAAATTCCTACTCGTCGGTAACTCTAGGACATTGCGGTCTAATTACTTGTTGAAAATCATTTTGCTTTTGGAAAATATGAGTGTGATTTAACTCGTGGAGTTTAATTATTTGGATAAAACTTTGGAGGTCTATATGTAGGATGACTTTCAAGTGGAAGGAATTGTGGTGCTATAGATGGAATCATTTTATGATAGAGTTATGAGGCTAGCAATCAATCATGGATATACACCCAATTCTTTCGAAAGTTCTTTAGGAATTGGTCAAAATTCATCCTATCGCTGGAAAACAAGCCTTCCCAATGTACAAACAATGATAAAAATCTCTAATAAATTAAATATTTCTGTAGATTACTTATTAAATTTATCTGAAAAATCTCATGCAATAGATAATTTTAAAATTGAAGACTTTTTGAATTACATTTCCGACCTATCTATCAACATTACAGCAAAAAATAGAATTGTCTCTTTTCAAGACAGAAACAATATCTATAAATTATTAATGACCTATTTAAGCTCAATAAACATAGACATACAAGAAAAAATTACAACTAAATCAGTTAAAGAACTTCCAAAATCAAGTAGTTTAAAAACGGAGGCTCAGCTCAATGATGGGAAAAACACATACTTTGTTTATACCCCTGACGGCCATTTTGTTGTTCAGGGAAATGCTACAGAACTGGCTAGATTTATGCATGTTACTCCTTCCGCGATAGCTCAAGCAAAAGACCAATTTGGATCCACTAACTCTCAAGGGTTAATAATTTCAACTAGTACTGATTCAATGCATCTTGCCAAGCTTAGAGCTGGGTTTCAAAATTCTAGAAGAAAAAGACCACAAATTACAAATAATCTGCCAATTTATGTTTTTGATTTATCGGGAAACATCATCGAAGTAGTTCGCGGCACTCAAGAATTAAAAAGAAGTAAAATATATGATAATTCTAAAAAAAGCAATATTTCTGAAGCTGTGGATCAAAAAGCAATCTCAGCATACAAAGGATATATTTTATTGAGTAACTGTAATCCTAAAGACTTCTCTGCTGCCTTAGAAAAGGTAGCTTCATGTAAACTACCAGATTCATACTCAGTAAACACCTATGCATATAGCACTGACGGCAAGTTCATTGGTCACTTTTTAAATTTGAAGGAGCTCATAAAGGCAACTGAAGTTAAACCCATCCGAATTTTTAAAGCTCTTGACGCCAAAATATTTGCAACAATAGATGGCTATATTTTCGCTTCACATAATGAATCCGGCTATATATCAGAGCTCTTAAACAATGCAAGATTATCACCTTTATTTAAGCTTCCGCATAAATCAAAAATATATTATGCATGGACAAAAAAAGGAGAATTATTTTTTAAATCAACAAAATTATCTGATTTTGCAGATAAATTCGGTGTTAGCAGACAGGCTGTTCAATCTGCTTTTAAAGATGGAAGACAGGTTGCTGGTTTTGTTATAACAGCCGATAACTCCAACAACGTAATTATTCCCACAATTATATCTGCATGGACACGACACTCTCAAAAAGGACGGCCTAAAAATAAATTACCTAATTGAATAAATAAAGTTTTGGAGGGGTTATTTTGAAAAAATCATTTGTTGTTGGATTGTTGTTGCTTTCGTCCTTATCTCTGGCTGCATGCGGGAATAACAGTTCAGCAGAAAAAGCCAGCTCATCCGACAACGCACGGTCAGAAAGTATCAGTAAAGCTAAGAAAGAATCACTCGCCAAAGTAAAGTCGGAATCCAAAGCTAAAGCAGCTAGTGAGTCACAGGCTAAGGCAGCGTCCGAAAGTAGTGCCAAAGCTGCAAGCGAATCAGCAGCGGCGTCTAGTGCTGCTGTAGCATCATCTCAAGCAGCGTCTAGCTCGTCACAGGCAGCAGCAACTAGCCAGGCTCAACAGTCAACCGCTCAAACTCAGGGTGAAGTCAATCAGGATCGCGGTTATGATCCTAACGGTAATCCAATAATGCCTGGTCAAGATCATGCTGCTGGTACTAATCCTGACGGAACAACAGATTCTTGGGTCTCTGGACAAGACGATTGGGCTAAGCAGAATGGCTATGAAAATCAAGACGGAACGCCAACTGCAAAGGGACAATCTGCAATTGACGAAACGATGCAAAACGCCTATTGATGAGGTACGTCCAAATACTGAAGACATTAAAAGCTGATATTTATTTTGGGGGGATTTTTTTGGCTAATAAAATAAAAGGCGCCGATGGTAAAATGTATAAACAGGTTGTTCCAAGCACAAACCGTAAACGTACGTTAGAAATCGTATTTGGCGCTATTAGCCTTGTAGTGTCACTTGTTTCACTAGCTTCTGGTTTTGGGTTAGCAGCAGTAGCGGATTCATTCGGTGGTGGTGGCTCATACACTGGCGAATTAATGTTTGGCATAATCTTATCAATCATTGCATTTGGCTTAATCTTCTTGATTAACAAAAAACATGCATTAGTAAGCTTGGCTATTGTTGTTTTAGGATTCGTATTATTATTTTCTTGTGGTAATTTCGGTATTATTGGAGGATTTTTGTTCATTATTACCGGTCTTATTGCACTCTTTAGAAAGTAGGTTGGGGAAATGTCTAAAAAAATAACAGATGAAAATGGTAATCAATTTGTCGAAGTAAAACCGTGGTATAAACGTTGGTGGATTTGGGTAATTATTGTCGTAGTAGCTGTTTTCGCAATTGGTGCTTTTGGCGGCGGTAATGATGATTCTAGCAGCAAGTCAGATTCGTCTACTAAAAAAGCCACAACATCACAAACAAACGATGCTGATGATACAGGCACTGCAACTAATGGGACGGTCAAAATTGATAATGGAACAGCAACTGTCTTATCAAAACAAACATATGATCCGAACTGGTCTGATGATACTTGGGCTGGCACAACCGTTAAAATTGACAAAGTAACTGTCATCAAAGTTAAGCCTTTCAAAGATACCGATGAAAAAAACAATGTTTATAACGGTGTCGTCAAAGTACACTATGTCATTAGCCCTACTAAAGACATTCATTTTTATGCTACTCAAGGCACACTGAATACTAATGACGGCCAGCAAGTTGATGCCAACATGTACACCAGCGATGACTTTGATGGAGATATCAATCAGGGTGCTACTAAATCAGGTAATGTTATCTATACTTTGAAAACCCTAAATAACGTTAAAGACATCACTTCATTGCGCTTAAAATGGGATGCTGATTATGACACTGATAATTACGAAGATGAAAATGCTAATAAGACTTACGATATAACTGTTAATTTGCAATAGTTACCATACAAATCTTGGAGGGATTATTATGTCCGATAGTGAAAAAAATAACGCACAAAATCAGTCATCGCCAAATAAAAAAATACGAAAGAGTCATTATGTAGATCGTGAATTCGAGCGTAGAAGTACTGTGATGCCACAACCCATGTCAGAAGACATAATGACTAGCATAATTAAGGCCAAGAAAAACGCTAAAAATAAAGACAATACTAATAAGTAACCGTAGTTTTTTCTTGTAGCTTTTTTTAAATTTATTATTGTTTTTTCTACTTTCTTGTTCTAAAAAGATAAATATTTTGACTTTCTGTTCAATATTTATGTATTGATGAAATACGACTTTACCTTCTAACTCACGAGCCATATCCAAGACCTGTTTTTCTGATACATTATTATCCATTGAGTTTACATTATCAATCAGTAATTCAAATGTTTCGTTCCTTATATCATTTGGAAATGCCTTTAATTGACCTGCAGTTACACAATGTGAATTAAAATCAAAAATATACACCATTCCAGGTTGTGAAGTCATAGCTAACTGCCAAGTCGACAATAAATTGATTGGTGATAATCCAGTCATCGAACGTACTAGATTAACCAAAGTTACTAGCCCTTTAACAAGTGGTATAAAACTGAGATTTAATATAAACAAATAAAGTATGGCTAAGAATACTCCAAAAACTATACCATAACTTACTGGATTTACCATTTTCCATACTAAATAAACTGGTGCAACGTCTAAAATTGTCAAAATCAACATCCATAATTTATTGTCTGAACTATTATTGGATATGGAAATCAAATTAGTCTGTTTTAGCAGCGTAAAACTTAATAAACCTGGTATGCCTAACATTAATACTTGATAAATAATCTGCGACATTTGATTTGAAGACACTAAATTAACCACCGTTTCATCTTGATAAAATAGCACATCCCCTCACCGACCAAAGTAAACGGGATGTGCTAACCAAATCACACGCAATAATTGCGCGCTATTTACATATAAAATTTTACCTTAAAGGAGGTGATTTGACAATCTCAACCTTGTGAACGTGTGCCCCACTAAACTAGGAGTGAGATCAATGAGCAAAATTAAATATAGCAACAAATATAAACATGTATTCAGTTATGGTACCGTGAGTGGAACACTCTACGGTTTCCGGTTTCCTTATTATGATAATAACGAAGTGCGTCATGAAAAACAAAAACGTAAGTTTGAAACCGAGGAATCTGCCTACAAAGCCTTATTAAAAGTACAGCTAGATATTGCTAATAATAACATCGCAAGTGTATCCTCATCTGAGATGACATTTGAACAATGGAGCAAACAATGGTTAGAGTCTAAGCTTGGAGCGGTTAAACCATCAACGTATAGTAGATATAAGACTGTCTTAACTTATCAAATTAATCCTTTGATAGGTAAGCAAAAGTTATCTGAGTTAAACAAAATCACCTATCAACGATTAGTGATCACGCCGTTGGTTCAAAAAGGACTACTAAAAAAGACTATTCTCAACTATAATTCCGTTACCATGAACGTTATCAATTCAGCGGTCGATAATGAAATTATTGTCAGAAACAAATTATCCGGTGTGAGCATTCCTAATACTGGGAAGTTAGAACGTCGTATTATGACCGAAAGTGAACTTAAAATTTTTAATCAGCAGCTTAAGAAAGCTCCATTACGCATTCAGGCTGGCATCATGCTGTTAGAATATACTGGTATGCGCAAAGGCGAAGCACTTGGGCTCAGATGGGCGGACATTGACTTTGATAACCAAAAAATCTCGATCAAACGAACACGCGATAAATTTGGTGCACGGAGTCCAAAAACTCAAAGTGGCCGACGTGACGTCACAGCAAATGATAAGCTGCTTCACATATTGCGTCAATACCGTACAGAAACGATTGCTGTAGCCTTACAGCAAGGTCGTGGTGCAATTGTAAATAAGGATAGCTATGTACTATTGAGCCGCTTGTGTAAGCCTATGAACGAAAGCCACCTCAGATATAACTTGAAATCCTTACTAAAATCAGCGGGCTTGAAATCTCTGATTGATCACTTCACTCTTCACACCTTTCGTCATATGTATGGCTCGTATTTAGTAGCTAACGGTAAAAATATCGTAGCCATTTCAAAAGAACTTGGACACGAAGACCCCTCAATTACTTTGAGAATTTATAGTCATGTTATCCCAGGAAGCGAAGACAATATGTCACAAGACTTTCTAAATAGCATTAGCAATTAGATTGCTGTGGTAAGTGCTGTGGTAGCTAACATTAAGTAAGTACAATGAGTCCTATCTAATCACCTTTTTTGAAGTAATTATGGCTTTCTGCGCTTTCTTCAACGATTGTCCTTGTAATTTGGCATCTTTAATCATTTTTTGCTACACTAAGACCAGATTATTAGAAATTAGGTGGAAATATTGGCTGTTGAACAATTATTGACCGTGACCAGTTCGGTGACGAAACAGACTAATTTATTAACGCGTTTTATCCAAAATATTCAATGGGAAACTATTTTAGGTAAGGTCGTTGCTGTGGTTTTGGAACTATTGCTTTTAAGTTTATTATTCTGGATCATTAATCGAGTGACTCGCTTAGTTCTCGAGCGTAGCTTTAGTAATTATAAAACAAAGCGTAATCTGAGTGAAGGTCGCGCGCAAACGATCTATACATTGATCCTTAATAGTTTTAAGTATTTGATCTTCTTCTTTTATTTATACGCTATTTTAAGCATCCTCGGGGTGCCTGTGGGAACACTCATCGCTAGTGCCGGTATTTTGAGTGTGGCAATTGGCCTTGGCGCGCAAAGTTTAGTCAAAGATTTCTTATCCGGCTTTTTTATCCTTTTAGAGCAACAATTGGATGTTGGTGATCATATTAAGGTAGGCACGATCGAAGGTACTGTCATGTCGGTCGGTTTAAGAACAACACAAGTTAAAAGTTTTGATGGTACGTTGAATTTCATCCCAAACAGTAACATCAATATTGTTAGTAATCTATCCCGCAGCAATATGCGTGTACAAATTGATGTGCGTCTCTTTCCCGACACCGACTCTGAAAAAGTACAGACTGTGCTCACCGAAGTGAACCAAGAATTAGCTCCAAAATATCCGGATATTCAATCTGGTCCTGATGTTTTTGGCCTAGTTGATCTCGGTAACGGTAACTTTGCCGTACGTGTACTGCTTTATACACAAAATGGTGCTCAGGGGCGGATTCAAAGTGATTTTCTGGCCGCTTACATCGCTGCTTTAAGCGACGCTGGCATTAAATTACCGACAACACCATTATTGACTAGTTAATTTACTGAAAAGTCACATTAGTGGCTTTTTTGTTGGCTTGTGAATTGTCAAATCACCAGACTAGCTCTACAATAGTGTTAGAATACAATTTGAAAAGGAGTTCACTATGACTGAGTTATTACAACCTAAATTACGTTTAGCCGATGGTCACACAATGCCCCAGCTAGGTTTTGGCGTCTATAAATTAGCCGATCAAGCGACAATGAATACTGCTATTGCTGCAGCCAATCGATCCGGCTATCATTTATTCGATACGGCGCAAGCATACGGCAACGAAGCAATCTTAGGGACTGCTTTTAAAGAATTGACCATTCCCCGTACAGAATTATTCATCATCACTAAAGTCGCTGAGGTTAATCAAGGCTACGATAATACATTACGTTCAGTTGAACGTTCACTCAAACTGCTTCAAACTGACTACCTTGATCTCTTATTGGTTCATTGGCCGATCCATTCCCAGTTTTTTGAAACTTGGCGTGCCTTTGAACGTTTAAAAGCTGAAAAAATCGTTCGCAGTATTGGTGTCTCCAACTACCATCAAACCCATCTGGATTACTTGGCAACCCGTGCCAACGAGCAGCCAGTAGTCAATCAAATCGAAAACCATCCCTATTTGTCGCAAGAACCATTACTGGCTTATGATCGTAAACAACAAATCGTTAGTCAGGCCTGGAGCCCACTTGGTCGTGGTGTTGTTCTGCAAGACCCTGTGTTGGCGAAAATTGCCAGCCAACACCATCGTTCAGTTGCGCAAATTATTTTACGCTGGCATATACAGCGTGGCTTAGCTATTATTCCTAAATCACAGAATCCACAACGGATCAGTGAAAATGCTGCTATCTTTGATTTCAAGTTAGATGCAGATGAGATGACGGCAATTGCTCGCTTAAACCGTCGCCAAAGAACTGGCGCTGACCCTGAAGTTGTTTACGAGATCGAACATCAATACCATTAACTTATGCGACTGCAACGCTTAATTTATTTGAGATAAGGAGATCTGCAACTATGACTGCTGCCAATCACGATTATACTTTTCCTATAAAAATCACCAAAGGCACTGACCGTTTTTTTATTCAGTTTTTAACGATTCCGCAATTAACTGCCTCTGGTGAAATCTATGCTGAAGCTGAATATTACGCTTATCGTGTGCTAGCAGATCATTTGCTAGCGCTTAAAACCCAACCGGCCAAGATCGAGGCGCTGACTGGTACAAGTGCTGAGCAAACTGTCGATGATCAATCTTTTCTGAGTCTCATTATCGTGCCACAAAATTTAGATCCACATAAAATGCAAGCCCAGTTCGTTATCCCTCATGACACACCTGAACATGCCCACAATGAAATCAATAAAATCACACGCTTGATCAATGAAGAACTCCAATAAAAATAACCAGCCAAATTTGGCTGGTTATTTTTTAAGTTTAACTAAATCTGTGCTAATGCCTGATCCAAGTCAGCTAGTAAATCATCAGCATTTTCAATCCCAATTGATAAGCGAATTAAGTCTGGTGTAATACCAGTTTGTTTCAATTCGGCTTCGTTCAATTGAGCGTGTGTCGTTGAAGCTGGATGAATGATCAAAGAATGGGCATCGCCAACGTTGGCTAACAATGAGAATAGATCAAGATGTTCGATCAGTGCCTTACCCGCAGCCTCGCCGCCTTTTAAACCGATCGTAAAGATCGAGCCAGCACCTTTCGGGAAGTACTTCGTCGCTAACGCATGGTATGGGCTATCAGCTAATTCAGGATAGTTGACCCAAGCGACCTTTGGATGTTCATTTAAATAGTTAACGATTTTGCGGGTATTGCTAACATGGCGTTCAACTCGCAGTGATAGGCTTTCTAATCCTTGAATCAGCAAGAATGAGTTAAATGGGCTAATCGTGCCACCGAGATCACGCAAAGTTTGTGCCCGCACCTTAGTGGTAAAAGCCGCTGGCGCAACATCTGTCCAGACCAAGCCGTTATATTGTGGATCAGGGGTAGTAAAGCCAGCGTAACGTCCACTAGCTGCATAATCGAATTGACCATTTTCTACGATCACGCCACCCATGGTCGTGCCATGACCACCAATAAATTTAGTTGCTGAATGGACAACAACATCCACGCCGTGATCTAAGGGTTGAATCAAATATGGTGTGCCAAAAGTATTATCGGCGATCAGGATCAAGCCATGTTTATGGGCAATGGCGGCAACCGCCTCTAAATCGATCAAGTTGATGCCTGGATTACCAATGGTTTCTACATACAAAGCTTTCGTATGCTCATTGATTTCTGTTTCAAAGTTAGCTGGATCATCGGGATCAACAAAATGTGTTGTGATCCCTAATTTTTTCAACGTTACACTGAACAGATCGTACGTACCACCATACAATGTACTGGCAGAGACGATCTCGTCACCAGCATCCGCTACGTTAAGAATTGCCGCAGTGATCGCCGCAGATCCAGTTGCTAAAGCGACACCAGCAGTTCCATTTTCCAAGGCTGCAACTCTTTTTTCTAAAACGTCAGTCGTCGGATTAGTTAGCCGTGTATAAATATTACCGGCATCAGTCAAGGCAAAGCGTCCAGCTGCTTGGGCTGCATCTTTAAAGACATAAGACGTGGTCTGATAGATTGGTACGGCACGCGCGCCTGTTTCATCGACTGTTTGACCAGCAGTAACTTGCAACGTTTCGAAATGTAATGATTCTTTTGACATAATATTACCCTCTTTAATTTTTTTAGTTTAACTGTTGTAGCCAATTAGCAATAATTTGTTGTCCTGAAGTATGCCAGCGCTCTAAAACCTGCGCATTAGCATCGTTACCGTAAAAATAGTTCTCTGGTAAAGTGATTGGAATACCATCAGTCAGATCACGCTGATATTCTTGTGCCAACGTGTTCTGCGAGTATTCGGGATGGCCGGTAATAAAAGTTTGCCGTTGATCACGGCTTTGAACGATCACTGGCCCAACATCAGCATCATCGACCAGCAAATTCAGGTCCGCTTGAGCTTGAACATCACTGGACTGTAAAGTAGTGTGCCGTGAATGTGGCATATAGAAACGATGCGGTACGTTAGCTAATAATGGTGTGGCTTGAGCTGCTTGATGTTCAAAAATCCCAAAAACTTTAGGCCGTACTGCGTATTTTTCAATTCCATATTGTGCATATAAAGCCGCCTGTGCTGCCCAACAAATGAACAAGTTCTGCCGCACATGGTCTTGCGCCCAATCCAGAATTTCTGTGAATTCTTGCCAGTAATCCACTGCCGCGTATGGCAGCGTTTCTACAGGTGCGCCAGTAATGATCAAGCCATCATAGTCGTTATCGGCAATTTCAGGTAGCGTGGCGTAGCTAGTTTTTAAATAAGGTAAAATTGGTGATTTAAAATGGTGCGTCTGCGGGTACAGGAAAGTCAACGTTAAGTTTTCCGGCAAGCCAGCAAATAGATCCAATAATTGTCCTTCGGTTTCTAATTTGTTAGGCATTAAATTTAATACAACCAAATCGATCGTTTGCTGCGTACTAGCACCTAATTGGTTAAATACTAGCCGTTTACTCGATTCGTGCTTTAAAGACATCAAGTGACCACCTCCCAAATTTAGTATTGAGTGAAAAAAAAGCTTTCACCCCAAACGTATTAAAACGTTTAGGGACGAAAGCTTTCGCGTTACCACCCTGATTTACATTGATCTCACAATCAAATATCTTAGCAAGTACATCAAACAGACTATACTCCGCAAAATAACGCTTGCCGACGGATAAACAGCGTCACCGCTATTTATCAAGCTCCAAGACCATCTTCAGTTAAGTTATCCTACTTCCTTGCACCTGACGAAGTTCGCTAAAAAAGATAACTTTACTTACTCTTCTCTTCATTGCTTATCATTATTCTTTAACTTGTTACCCATATTATCATCATAATTTTCTCATGTCAAGCTTTGATCAACAAAAATTCGGTATAAAATTGCAGTTAAGTAGGATTTCGCTATAATAGAAGATAGCTTACATAGTTCTACTATCTAAATTAAGCGTACAAATAAGTACCGTTTAATCGGGCAGCTGCATGCGTAATTCAATTTTAGTCGTATGCTAAATATATTAATTCAATTGCTGCCCCAATTATTATGCAGGAGGCTCCTCATGTCAGAAAACGATGCACCTACACGTAGTAATCGACAACCACCGAAAAAAAATCATTCGCTTTTTAAAATTATATTGTTGCTGGTCTCAATTGTTATTTTTTTGATCGGAATTTTTACCTATAAGCTTTATTTACACGCTGGTAATACCGTCACTGATATGCACACACCGATCGGTAAAACTTCAAAAAAAATTGCACAGAAAAAGCCGTTTTCAATTTTATTACTTGGTGCAGATACCGGTGCTGACGGTCGTAAATATAAAGGTAATTCGGATACGATCATTGTGGCAACCGTCAATCCAACTAAAAATCGCGTTAAATTAGTTAGTGTGCCCCGTGACACGCTAGCGGAACTTATTGGTGCCAAGCCGCGTAATATGCAAAAAATCAACGCCGCTTATAATTATGGCGGAACAAAAATGGCGGCTAAAAGTGTTGGCCAGTTACTGGATGTGCCGATCGATTATTATATGACCATCAACATGAGTGCACTAAAAACCATCGTTAACGACGTTGGTGGTATCGATGTCAACATTCCTTTCTCGTTTACCAGTGTTTGGACAGGCGGTCAAAAATTTAAAAAAGGAATGCATCACTTAAATGGCACTCAAGCGTTAGCGTACTCCCGCATGCGGCATGAAGATCCACGTGGCGATTACGGACGACAACTGCGCCAGCAACAAGTTATCCAAGCAGTTTTGAAAAAAGCAATGCAACCAAAGATCCTACTAAAATACGAAGATATCACGCGTGATTTAGCCAAAAATATGCGTACCGACCTTACCTTTGCTGATTTAAAGACTTTAACGATCGACTACCGCAATACAGCTGGTAATATTAAGTCCGACCAACTACAAGGACAAGATGCTTGGATCAATGATTCTTCTTACCAAGTCGCTTCAACGAAAGAACTAAATCGTGTTTCCTCTAAAATCCGCCATGAACTCGGACTCAGTAGCGAAAAAGTTGATAATGCCGAAGTTTACCAAAACGAGCTCAATCCTTATTTTGATGGTACCAATAATCAGCTGTTCTACATCAGCAATGACTTTACCACGACAATGGCCCAATAAATAATTGAATGTAAACAAAAAAGCCTTGCGTTTCAGTGAACGCAAGGCTTTTATTATTTAAATTAATAGTTGATATGCACACCAAACGATGGCATGAAGTAACTACTGATTGAAGCAATTTTAACTGTTTCACCAGGTTGAGGTGCATTGATATATTGGTTATTACCAATATAAAGAGCAACGTGATAAGTTGCGCCAGCGCTACCCCAGAAAACTAAGTCACCAGGTTGTAATTGACTGATTGAAATTTTGCTACCAGCACTTTCCTGCGCGGTAGTTACTCGGCCAATTGAAACACCAGCTTGAGCTAGCGCATATTGAGTCAAGCCAGAGCAATCCAAGCCTACACCAGGTGTAGAGCCACCCCAAACATAATTCACGCCAATCTGTGATTCAGCTGCTGAGATCGCGGCTTGAGCACCAGTACCGTAATTAGTACTGTTACTGGCAGAACTACCAGCTGACGAGTTATTGTTCGTAACTTGAGAAGCCGAATTAGATGCCTGTGCAGCATTATTTTGGTTAGTTGTTTGTTGTACCGCTGCAGCTGATTGCGCAGCATTGGCACTGGCCGTAGCTGCTGATTGAGCTGCTTCAGATTGTGCAGCGTTAGCACTGGCTGTAGCTGCTGATTGAGCTGCTTCAGATTGTGCAGCATTAGCGCTGGCTGTAGCTGCTGATTGAGCTGCTTCACTAGCAGCTGCAGTTGAAGCAGCGTTAGCGCTGGCTGTAGCTGCTGATTGAGCTGCTTCAGATTGTGCAGCGTTAGCACTGGCTGTGGCTGCTGATTGAGCTGCAGTTTGTTGAGCGGCCTCAGCTGAAGCTGCGTTGGCAGCAGCAGTACTTGCGGCAGCCAATGATTGTGCAGTTGCCTCACTAGCAGCGTTAGCGCTGGCTGTAGCCGCTGACTGAGCTGCTTCACTAGCAGCATTAGCGCTAGCGGTAGCTGCTGATTGTTGATCAGTAGCTGCAGAAGTCGCCTGTAGATTTGTACTTGCAGCTGGTTTAACACCAGTTAAATCTGTATTGTTATAGGCAACGTAAGCACTTGGTACCCATGCATTGTCACCGATCTTATACCAAGTGATACTACCAACTTGAACTTTTTCAGTAGCTGACTTAGTTTGACCGTAAACCATGTAGTTACCAGTAGCGGCACCACTAGTTGGTGAAGTCCAAATCGTAATTGCGCCTTCGTTGTAGTTACCAGTTACCGTGTCGCTTGTTTTAGCAGCAACTTTTTCAGTAGCTGCGGCTTTGAAATATTTAGCCGGAACCCATTCATCATTACCGATTTGGTACCATTTCTCGCCAAAGACTTGTTTTGTAGCCTGAATATTAACGGCTTGGCCTTCAGTTAGGTAGCGGGTAGGTTTTTGACCAGTATTTGGATTGCTCCAAACTGTGGTTGCACCATTTTGATAAGTGACTTCAGCCGTTTGCGCGGCTTGTGCCTGTTGTGCACCTGCAAGTGTTGCACCTGCTAAGCCGACAACACCAGCAGCCAAGTATGTAGATAAATGACTTTTAGACTTTGATTTTACTTTTGACAATATAACAGCCTCCTTGTTATGCCTAGATTAGGATAGTGTACTTTATCACTAAAAGAACTAAACTGGGAACAACTTGGGTCCCCGTACTTTCGAACTTTAGTATAACGTACTTTAAGAAAAATTTACAGTATTTATCCCTTCGTGCGGAATTTGTAATCTGTTTGTGATGAAAAAGGCTTGAAAATTCAGTAGTTACCGTTTAGTGCGACAAACAGATTACAATTAAGACAAAATAATGAGCATAAATAGCTAACCCATTTTGATTTTACTGTTACCTACATTGAAATTGCGTTATAATGATGGAAGTGAAATTCTACGGCAAAAACTTTCTACAGGAGCGTGATAACGTCAATGACGCCGATCAAGGAAGATTATCTGAAAATTATTTTTGAATTAGGCGGTGCAAAAAAGGAAGTCTCTAATAAGCAGATTTCGCTGGCTTTAGGGATTGCCGCCGGTTCAGTTACTGAGATGGTCAGCAAGCTTAAAAAGGAAAATTTAGTGACGCACAGACCCTATCATGACATTGCTTTAACTAAAGCTGGTTTAGATCAAGCCATTTTATTGATTCGTAAACATCGCCTTTGGGAAACTTTCTTGGCAAATGATTTAGCATTCGCGCTTCCGGATATTCATCCTGAGGCGGAAGTTTTGGAACACGTCACCAGCCCTAAATTATTGGCGCGGTTAGACAAGTTTCTTGGCTTTCCCAAGCATTGTCCCCATGGCGGTGTGATCCCCGACCAAAATGGCCATTTTCAGGAAGAGAGTTATACCGTATTAGCTGAGATCCCAGACGCACAAACAGTTACGATCGAACGTTTTATCGATGATCATGACTTGTTGATTTATTTAGCGGATATCAAGCTAGCATTAGAAACCAAGGTCACCGTCGTTAAGCACGAACCATTTGATGGTCCAATTAGTGTGACTACTGCTGCGGGGCAAGAATTCAATATCAGTTTCAAAGCGGCCCATAATATTTTTGTCACTGATGAAAATGGAGCCACCTTAACCCAATAAGAATGCACAAAAAGCGTGATCGCTACTCACGCTTTTTTATTTTACAATGAAGTTTTAACTACGCGACGTTCAAATGGATCTGAACTAATGCCCTCTTCAAGAATCTTTTTCGACCATTCTTTAGCAGAAAATAATGAGTGATCGCGATAGTTACCACAACTGGTAATATCAGTACCTTGGACATCATCCCAAGTTGCTGGTCCAGCGATAAATTCCAGTGCGCCCTTCAAAGCAGCCGCAACATCTTCTGGCTTGTGGCGACCCCAAAGAATCAAATGAAAGCCTGTCCGGCAACCAAATGGTGAACAATCGATCACGCCATCTAGACGATCACGTAATAAACCGGCCAACATATGTTCAATTGTGTGTAAGCCTGCGGTTGGAATTGCATTTTCATTAGGTTGAACCAAACGTAGATCGTAATTTTGAATTTCGTCACCTTTAGCACCAGATTCAGTTGTAATTAAACGAACATAAGGTGCTTTTACTTTAGTATGATCTAAAGCAAAACTTTCGACTTCTGCCATTGTTGATTCCTCCAATTAATCATTTGCGTAAAAAATGCGCTAAGTTCATTGTACCGCTAATTAGTCTTTTTTTAAAATCCCTAATTTAAGTTGCGGCGACAGTTTGAGCATAAATATTTACCTATAGTTGTGCTAATAATGCGGCAACTGCCCGTCCGCGGTGGCTGTATTGTGCGCGGATCGGCGCTGGTAACTGAGCCAATGTTTGGCCTAATTGTGGTATATAAACTAAGCGATCAAAGCCACCACTTAAGCTGCCTTGTGCTTGCAATCCGACTTGCGCCGTCAAACTACCATGTGCCTGTAGCCGGCGGGCACCGATCTGCAAGACCAAGTAGCTATGTAACGTGATCGTTCGTTGGTCAATATTTTTTAATCGTTCTAGCAGATAATCATTCGCCGCTAATGGTTGCTGTGCCAGTGTTCGTGCTGTATAAACACCGAATTCACCTGGAAAAGCAGCTAAATCAAGCCCTGAATCATCCCCTAGCACTGGCAACTGGCAAAAAGCAGCCACCTGTGCTGCTTTGCTCGCTGCATTTTGCCAGTAATCAGCGCCTTCTGCGGAAAAGGTTAATTTTGGTATTTGCGTCGTATAGCCACGCAATGAAATTTGATGTTGGCTAAATAATTCACGCAGTTCGGCTAGTTTACCGGTGTTGTGCGACGCTAATAGAATTGGCTGTTCAAGCATCTGGTAACAACTCCTTCACTAAATAAAAAGAGCCGGTGACGACAATTAATTCATCAGCTGTCGCTTGTTGCCGGGCGACTTGTAATGCCTGTTGTGGCACTGCACAAACCGTTAGTGGTAAGTGTGGTGCAATTTGACGACAAGCGGTTGCCAACTCATTTGCTGGTAATTGGCGTTGCGGATTATTGGGTGTGGTCACAACGACGCGGGTTGCGCTGGGTAACAGTATGTGCAACATTTTCCGGTAGTTCTTATCGCGCAACATACCTAATACTAGGGTCACCGGTCGTTGTGGCGCTAATCGTTGCAATGTGGTGACCACTGCTTGACTACCATCCGGATTGTGCGCGCCATCCAATAATACTGTAGGCGCGTGGCCAATCACTTGTAAGCGCCCAGGTAAATGCACCTGCAACAAAGCTTGCCGAATCACTGCTGTGGATAATCCCAATTGTGCCTGTAGCACCCGCACAGCAGTCAGGACGGTTACTAAATTAGCCACTTGAAACTCACCGGCTAAGCTTAATTTTAAATGCGACCAAGTAAACAGTTCACTACTTAAGCTGACCGTCATCCCCGTTAAATCAAACTGTTCGATTTGATACGTTAATTCTTGAGTTTGCCAAAATGGTGCCTGATTTTGTTGTGCTGCTTGCTTTAATACGACTTCAGCTTCAAGTGCTTGTTGTGGATAACTGACCACTGGCACCATTGGCCGCATAATTTTACTCTTGGTTGTCGCAATTGCAGTTAAGGTGGCGCCTAATAAGGCCATATGATCATAGGCGATTTTGGTGAAGATAACCAATTCAAGCTGTTCTAGTGCATTAGTGGCATCAAACTCACCACCAAGTCCAGTTTCAATCACCGCCCAGTCAACGTGTTGCCGCTGAAAATGGACCATTGCTAAAATAAAATACCATTCAAACTCTGACAAAGCAGCCGGTGTCAAATTTAATTGGACTAAGGCCTGTTTAACTTGTGTGAACGTAGCTAAAAATTCTGCCGCCGTAATAGCTTGGCCATCGGTAGTCATTTGTTCAAATGGATCACGCAAGTATGGGCTCATAAATGCGCCACTACGATAGCCAGCTGTGGTTAGAATCGTCCGTAACATTTGCGTTGTCGAACCTTTACCGTTAGTACCAGCAATATGGATGATTTTAAAATCATTCTCTGGGTGACCTAGTACTGCTAAAACTTGGCGCAATAAACCAACCCGATCACCAACCTCATACAACATGCCTTGGGTCATCTCAGCTTGTGCTGCTTTAACTTGTTGTTGCAATGTCATTAGCGCAACCGCCGCTCAAATTCTGCGATCCGCACTGGATCATTTAAATCACCCGTAAAGCGAGTCGTCACCGTTTGACTGCCCGTCTTTTGAATGCCGCGCATTTCCATGCACATATGCCGTGCCTCCAGTTCTACTGCAATACCTTTTGGCTGTAATATCCGCTGTAATTCATCAACTAATTGTGACGTCAACCGCTCTTGTACATTTGGCTTATGGGCAACATAATCAACTAAGCGAGCAATTTTGCTTAAACCAATGATCTGACCATCCGTTGGTAAATAGGCAATATGCGCCGTGCCGAAAAATGGTAATAAATGATGCTCACACATCGAATAAAATGGGATATCTTTAACCAGTACCATTTCGGCATGACTATCAGTTTGAAATAGCTTGTAATTAGTAAACTCAGGTTCTTGTAGCGAGCTAAAAACTTCAGCGTACATCCGCGCTACGCGTTCTGGTGTCTCAACTAATCCTGGCCGGTCTGGATCCTCACCGACTGCTAATAAAATCTGTTGCACTGCTGTAATAATCTGCTGCTTCTGTTCATCATTCATCCTTGCTCATCCTTAATCTTGGTTACCCGCTGAGCGGCGGGCAACGCCTGTAATAATTTCTCGATTTTTTGTTGCTGCTGACCACTGGTAATTTCCTGTAGCGGCACTAAAACAAATGCTCGCTTAGCCATTTCTGGATGAGGAATCGTTAAATTAGCAGTTTCGATCGTTGCATCATCATACCAAAGAATATCCAGATCGATCGTGCGTGGCCCCCAATGGATCAATCGGCGTCGCTTCTGCTTTTGTTCAATTTGCTGAATAATTTTCAATAACTCGGCTGCTGACAAACTGGTGGCTAGATGAACTGCACAATTATAAAAATCATCCTGTACCACTCCACCAACTGGGGAAGTTTCATAAACACTTGAAACCTGGATCACTTCAATCGCAGGTTCATTTTCAAGTGCCATAATCGCTTGCTGTAGCTGCGCTTTGCGATCACCAATATTAGAACCAATACTTAAATAAACCTGATGCATTAACGATTCACCTGCACTTCGATCTCTACGTTATCAAATATACCGGCGATTGGTACACTATATTTACGCACTCGTAATTTCACTGACTCAACCAATTGATATTGTTTTAATAGTTCCTGACTAATGTGGTTAGCTAAGCTTTCAATCAATTGATATTGTTGTGTCTGGGCAATTTCAGTCACCGTTGCATAAACTTTAGCATAGTTGACTGTTGCCACAAGTTGATCCTTAGTGCCTAATTTTTCGATGGGTACGGTTAAGGCAACGTCAATTTCAAGTCGTTGGCCCAAGCGATTTTCTTCCGGCAACACACCATTATAAGTGTAAACTTGGATATTATTTATTTTAATTAAACCCATGACCATCCTCCATTTTAGCGACTAAAACTACGCTTGATTTTATCGATAATGCCTAGCGTATACCGTGTTTCAGCAATATCATGAGCACGCATAAAATTAACGTCCAAGCCTGCTGAATTAGCAAATATTGCCATCGTTGGCACCAGTCGTTCTTCAACTGGCAGATCCAGTAACGTTCCGATAAAACCTTTACGCGAAGGTGCGATCAACGTAGCCACCCCTAAATCATTAAAGTAATCTAATTCGCGCAATAAACTATATTCTTGTTCATAATTTTTCCCGTAAACAGTGCCTAACCCAACATCAAGTATCAGTTGTTGGCGTTCAATTCCATATTGCCCGGCAAAATCGATTGCTGTCGCAAAGTAATCATGAATATCTTGGGCCAAATCAGTGTATTGATCACCGTTTTGCGTATGCATAATAACTAAGCCAGCATCCACTGCCGCAATGGCTTCTAATATCCGTGGGTCAGCTTGCAGTGGTCGCACATCATTGATAATGTCTGCTCCCGCTGCCAAAACGGCGCGGACCACTTCATATTTATACGTATCAACCGCGATCGGTACAGCAACTGTTGGCCGAATTGCTTCAAGTACTGGCACTACGCGAGCAATCTCCTCTGCAGCCGTTAATTCCACATAACCTTTACGCGTAGATTGACCGCCTAATTCTAGTACATCAGCGCCTTGAGCGACCATTTCTTGTGCCCGCTTAATTGCTGCAGCCGGTGTAAAATAGCGCCCACCATCGTAAAATGAATCATCAGTAATATTTAGAATCCCATAGACGCTAGTTTTCACTTGTGTGTCCAGTGTGTATTTGCGAGCGTGGAATAAACGTCGCTGCCGCAGTGTGTCCGCAGCAGTACGCAAAGCAGTAACGTAAGTTTGTGCAATTGGGGTGAGCTGGACCGCTGCGACCCATTTTTCTAATTCCAACAATATATACTTATCGATCACTAATGCACGGGCCGATAAATACGTGATCTGCAGCTGATGATTGACTTGCCGTGCTGCTGGATCATCGGGTAAGTCGACATCCGCCACCAACATGATCAGGGTTGATTTGAACAATCGTGCCGGCAGCGTCGTTGTTGCTAATGATTGTTGGCTCAATTGCATGCTTATCACCCTCCATTATTAAATTGATTAGCCCAATCTTACCTAGAAAAGGTAGCAAGGTCAAACAATTGTCGTGTATAGCAAAAAGGAGCGGCCATGTTCTCCGCTCCTAAGTTTACAATTCAGCATCGCGCTGCTTAAAATAAGTGGTCATGGCGTACACGCCTTTTTCTATCGCACCCACATGTGGCACCAGATGTTCTGAATGTAGTTGGTATGGTTGGTCAACGCCTAGCCAAAACATTGTGCCGTGGATTTTAGAAATCAAAAAGCCAAAATCTTCACCTGTCATGGCTGGCTCAGTTTCAACGTAATCAATCGTTGGATCAGCTTGCATTGTTTTGATAAACGCTGCAGTGGTCGCCGGATCATTTTCGACTGGGTAATAACCACCCTGATGTAAATCTAAATCTACTTCGCAATCGTAACTTAAGGCAATTCCTTCCGCAATCGTCCGTACCCGTTGCTGAATGTGTTGATTCATTACTTGCGTCAACGCCCGAATCGTACCATCGATTTGGGCACTCCCACTGATCACATTACCAATAGTTCCGGCGTGAAATTGGCCTAAAGTAACAACACCGCTTTGAATCGGATCGACGTTACGGCTGACGATCGTTTGAATTTGATTAACAAACTGGGCACCGGCCACCACCATATCATTAGCTAAATGCGGATAGGCAGCGTGTCCACTTTTGCCACTAAAATGAGCATGAATTTCACAAGTACCAGCGAATAAAGTTCCTTGACGGCAACCAATAGCACCAGTCGGTAACTGTGGATTAATGTGTAACCCATAAATTTCGTCTGGTAACCATTCAGTTAAGGCGCCCATTTCGTACAAGCGCTTGCCGCCACTGGCATTCTCCTCAGCTGGTTGGAATAAGAAAAGCATATTATTTTTAGGTTGCTGCGTGGCAAAATAGGATAATAAACCCAACGCCACCGTCATGTGCATGTCATGTCCGCATGCGTGCATCATCCCCGCGTGCTTTGAGGCAAACGGAAGCGCCGTTTGTTCCTGCACTGGTAAAGCATCAATGTCCGTGCGCCAGCCTAATGTTGCGTGTGGATCCTGACCGCTGATAAATACCAAAGTCGCAGTATCAACCGTTTTTACGGTCAACCAAGTCTGGGGCAGCTTGGCGATCACTGCCAGTAAATAGGCTTGCGTTTTAAACTCTTTTAAGCCAATTTCAGGGATTTGGTGTAAGTCTTGATAAATTTTAGTTAGTTCGCTGGTTGCTAAAGTCATTTACGCGCCTCGGTCTATAATTGTCGCAGTGCGTCAAGAATTTCAGTTTTGCTACGCGTTTTATCATCAATATCTTTGATTTTACGCGCAGGAACACCGGCCACGACAGTATAAGGTGCAACATCTTTAGTGACGATCGCCCCCGCGGCCACCACTGCACCTTTACCAACACGGATACCTTCCAAAACCACTGCGTTTGCACCGATCAGCGCATCATCCTCAACGACAACTGGTTGCGCTGAAGGGGGCTCAACAACGCCGGCCAACACCGCACCAGCACCGATATGAGCATTCTTGCCTACTGTTGCCCGGCCACCAAGCACGGCACCCATATCGATCATTGAGCCCGAACCGACTACAGCGCCAATATTAATCACCGCACCCATCATGATCACCGCGTTGTCGTGGATCTCGACTTGATCACGGATAAAGGCGCCTGGCTCGATTCGCGCATTAAATTGTTTTAAATCGACCATTGGTACTGCTGAATTACGAGCTTCATTTTCAACCCGATATTCGCTAATGGACTTTTTGTTTGCGGTCAAGAAAGGCTCAACATTGGCCCAATCACCGAATAAGACGCCACTATGTGCTTCAAAAAAAGTTTGGATCGATGTGGGAATTGTTAACTGCTCTAACTGCCCCTTCACATAAACTTTAACTGGGGTTTGCTTCTTTGCTTCACTGATGAAACGGATGATTTCATTTGCATCCATATCACACACACCTCTCCATAATTTATCATTTTTCACTCTCGTTTAGCGGATGACCGGCTCAAAATTATGCGCTAAATAGTTCACGCTCTTCATGATTTCCCGCCGCGTCACTATGCCCGTAAAATCGCCCTCGCGACTGACCACCGGTAAGAAAGGATCATCCACTAATAAATGTAATATTAACTCAATATCGTATGGGTTTTCAACTGTTGTTACGTCTTTTTCGCAAACATCACCTACACAAAGCTTATTTAACTGGCTAAGATCAAAATCATCGCGGCCTAACATTGTCTCTGTGATCATCGGTAATGAGAGCAATCCAATAAATTTTGACTTATTATCGATTACCGGAATTTTAGCGTAACGCACCTTCGTTAAAACTAAAAAAGCATGATTTAGGTTGTTATCGACCTGTACATTGGCCACCTTTTCAGCTGGGATCAAAAAATGGGCTTTGTTTTTCAATAAAATATCTAGAATTGGTTGACTTATCAATGCAGCACCTCCGTACTAATCTTGTTTAAGCCAGTCGCGCCATACTTTTTCTAAGTTGCGTAATGCATTGCCCCGATGACTGACTTCATTCTTCTCGGCAGCAGTTAGTTCAGCCAAACTTTTATCTAATTCTGGCACTAAAAATAATGGATCATAGCCAAAACCATTGTCACCGCGGGGAATACCTAGAATATAGCCATTGACCTCGCCATCAACGACTAAATCTTTTTCAGGTTGGTTAGGCTTAGCAAATACTAACGTGGTATGGAAAGTTGCCTGCCGCTCCTCCCGCGGGATACCGCTCAATTCGTACAATAGTTTCGCATTATTGGCAGCATCATTATGATCACCGGCGTACCGCGCCGAATAAATACCTGGCCGACCATGTAAAGCCGCTACCTGCAAGCCAGAATCATCAGCTAACACTGGTAAATTCAGTAGTCGGGCAATCGTATCCGCTTTTAAACTAGCATTTTCCGCAAAAGTTTTACCGGTTTCTTCAATTTCTGGTAAGTCCGGAAAATCGCTTAACGTCTTCACTTGAATCTCATCAGCCGCAAACATCGCCGCAAATTCGCTGGCCTTACCTGGATTACGGGTGGCAATAACAACCGTGTTAGCTGCCAACATGGTGGTGTCGTAAGGATGCTGCAACTTGTCAAACTGATAACGCTGTGCGGTGATCAATTGCTCAATGCCTTGCGTCCCTAAATACAATAATTCATTCAGTTCACTCCCAGAAAAAGTGGCTTCTTCACCGGTACCTTGTAACTCAATAAACTCACCATGGCCCGTCATCACCATATTCATGTCCACTAAGGCTTGTTGATCTTCACTAGCTTCTAAATCCAGTACCGGACCGATTTCTGGTAAAATACCGACGCTGATCGCTGCTAGATCATCCTTCAATGGATTGACGGTCAACACTTTGTCAGTCACCAATTTGGCTAGCGCTAATTTTAATGCAAAAAAAGCGCCGGTGATACTTGCGGTCCGCGTACCACCGTCGGCTTGAATTACATCACAATCGACAACCAACGAGCGTGGTCCTAATTTTTCCAAATCAACTACTGCCCGCAATGCGCGCCCAATCAAGCGTTGAATTTCGATCGTCCGACCAGTTTGGCGCCCTTTAGTTGCTTCGCGCCGTGTTCGTTCCTTGGTTGCCCGAGGTAACATACTATATTCAGCACTGATCCAGCCTTTATCCGTATCACGTAAAAAAGGTGGTCGATTATCCTCAACGCTGACGTTACAAATTATTTTAGTCGCGCCTAAAGTCATTAAAACGGAACCTTCTGGATTTTTTAAATAGTTGGCAGTTATCTCAAATGGCCGCAATTCTGCGGTGCCACGATCATTATTTCTTTGCATGCTTAACCTCGCTATGTTTAATAAGTTCTTCTAAATCAATATGGCGCACATCCAAATCAGTTAATTCTAGCCAATCACCGGCGATTCGCTGAAACATGTTAGGATTACCGGTGGTGTAAAATTCATGTTGCGGCTGGCTAGCTGGTGCCGCTGCTAATTGGTCAAACTCAAGTAAGGCTGATACTTGATTGACCGTTTCAGCACCAGAATCGATCAACGTGACCTGATCACCGATTCGATTTTGAATCAAATGACGAATGATTGGATAATGCGTGCAACCTAAAATTAAAGTATCAATATCACGATTATCGAATGGTTCTAACGATTCGGCAACCACTTTCTTAGCCACTGCTGACTGATATTCATCACTTTCGACCAACGGCACAAATTTAGGACAAGCAACGCCAGTCACTTCGACTTGTGGGGCCTGCCGTTGAATCGCTTGGGGATAAGCATGGCTTTTAATTGTGCCAATTGTACCGATCACACCGACTTTTTCATTTTTAGTGGCTTTGATCGCAGCTTGACTGCCAGCAACGATCACACCGATAACTGGAATATCTAACGCCGCTTGAATTTCTGGTAATGCAGCAGCCGTCGCAGTATTACAAGCAATAACGATCATCTTAACTTTTTTACTGAGCAAAAAATTAGTCATCTGCCAAGTGAACGCCTTAACTTGGGCAGCCGGACGTGGTCCATAGGGATTGCGCGCGGTGTCGCCGATAAAAATCACCCGTTCATTTGGTAGTTGTCGTAAGGCTTCTTTAACCACGGTCAGGCCGCCCACGCCTGAATCCATGTAACCAATACCTTGTTGTACATTCACCATTTATTTTCCTCTTTCTGTACAAACTAGCGCACGCTGATCGATCAACTGATCAGCTCACTATTACCCTTATCTATGATTTTCGCCTTTTTTGCAACTAAGTTCAAGTGAATAGACTAGGTTATCCAATTTTTAATAATTATTTACCCGACACCCGCTAAGCACAATAATCTTTGCTATAATGATAAGGAAGAAAAATGAGGTGATCAGGCTTATGCCAGAGAATCATTATGAAAGTTTATTGCGGGCAGTGTCTACGCCGGAAACACTCGGCTACGAATTATTGCGTGATATTTTATTACCCGATCTATTAGGACAGGAAGCCCCAGGCATCTTATATTG
Source organism: Loigolactobacillus zhaoyuanensis (assembly GCF_003946385.1). Taxonomy (GTDB): domain Bacteria; phylum Bacillota; class Bacilli; order Lactobacillales; family Lactobacillaceae; genus Loigolactobacillus; species Loigolactobacillus zhaoyuanensis. Next base: position 1,820 of record NZ_RHOE01000006.1, on the reverse strand, counting down.
GGCTGGTAAAGATTTGGCACGACGGCTACCACTCAGTCAGCTAGAAGATCTACCAACTTTTTTTGCGCAATTTAATTTTGGTGAATTGACCTTAAGCCAGCAAACTAAAAATCGTTATATCTATCAACTTGATGGCCAACAAATTGAACGCCGCCAAAAAGCTTTTAGCCAAGCTGATTTCCAACTTGAGACCGGCTTTATTGCTCAACAGATCCAGCAGTTGACCAATACAATTGCTGAAGGACAGCTAGAATTTGATCGCAATAAAATTACGATCATCATTCAAACTGATCATACCGATGTTCCTCCTGCGACAACGATCGATCAGCCCATTCAGTTACATCATTTCGGGAGTACCGATAAGTCAGCTGCAAAGACACCCACTGATCCAAGTGCTAGTGATACACCCGTTAGTGACTTAATGCCAAAACGGACCCAACGCCATAAACGTGGTTGGTTCAGTCGTAATTAAAAAACATGTCCGTTTTACAGGACATGTTTTTTAATTACCCACGCTGATCTCCAGCGCCAAAATACTGCCATTGGCTTAATAACGGTTGTGCAATAAGATCATCGATGCTGACAAATTGATAACCTTGTAAACGCAAATAACTGATTATATTGGGCAATGCTGCTACCGTCGCCGGTTGAATATCATGGAGCAAAATAATCGCGCCAGGATCAGTGGTTTGCTGGATCACATTTAAAATGGTTGTGGCGTTTTGACTCTTCCAGTCCTCACTGTCAACTGTCCATTGAATGAGCGGCCGATCAGCAATGGCTGCAGTTACACGATTAATACTGCCATACGGCGGCCGCACTATTTTAGGCCATTTTCCAGTTGCCTGATAAATTGCTACATCGGTCAGCGCCAATTCCTGTGCCACTTGTGTTGTCCCCAAACTTGTCAACAATGGATGATCATACGTGTGATTCCCAATCACATGACCTGCATCTGCCACTTGTTTAGCCAACTGTGGGTAGGCTGTAACATTCGTGCCGACCATGAAAAAAGTCGCCTGAATCTGGGCCTGTGCTAAAATTCGTAAAACCTGTGGCGTCGTATTAGGATTAGGACCATCATCAAAGGTCAATGCCACTTGCTTACTTGTAGCTGCTATAGGAGTGGTAACACCCCAGTCTGCTGGCAGAAAATAACGCAGATCAGTAAAATTGATTGGCAATGCCAGCGGCGGTTGATTGGCAGCCAACACATAAAAAATTAATTGCTGATGTTTAATTGCCAGCCAAGAACTTAACGGTCGCGCCATAAAATCCTGCCTAGTTTGTTCTAAATCCGCTGGTTGTGGTTGAACAAGGTGCAAGTAATCATTGAAAAGTTGCAGCTTTAATGCTTTTAAAATCACGGGATCTTCAGTGATCTGTGCTAGATCGACCACTTCATTTTGGTCAGCGTTTAATAATAATTGTCGCCGTTCTAACGGCAATTTCAGAACCGTTTTACGTCCTGCATTATCGGTGACTTCGGCCGCTAAAGTAAAAGCAACTAAGCGACCTACACGACTAACCTCAGTTGGATAAATTGTTACCGCTACTGTCGATGCCGGTACCCGAACTTGCTTAGCAAAAACTTGCCAAAAGTCAGCCGTAGTTTGTTGCTAGCAAGCAGTTGATTCGGAATAAAAAAATGATAGCTGATTTGATCAATTTTTGAAGTGAACCCCCGGTATTGGACCAGAATCCAATACCGGGGGTTTTACTATGACTAAATATACTAAGCAGTTTAAACTGCAGGTGGTTCAAGACTATCTCACTTCTTCGTTAGGGATTGTATTGATTGCTAGAAAGTACCAGATCAA
>NZ_RHOE01000059.1 GCF_003946385.1 Loigolactobacillus zhaoyuanensis | reverse complement strand
ATTAACTTTAGCCGTATCGAACTGGATTCAATATTATAATGTCACACGAATCAAAACAAAACTGGGTGGTAAGAGCCCGGTTAAATACCGTGTTCTTACCACCCAGAAAGTCGCTTAAAGTTTCGTCCAATATTTGGGGTTCACTTCAGCCAGCCAAAGCGCACCACCTCCTTTTCAATTCACACAACAAATAAAAAAATGCGCTCGCACCTGGATCCGAAAATCCAGGGACGAACGCATTCGTGTTACCACCCTAATTTGTCACTACCTCACGATAGTCACCTCAAACAGTACGTCAGCACGCTAACTCAGTTAAAGTAAGGCTGATTATACTGGGCAAATATATCGCTTGCGAAACGAATCGCAGGCGTTAACCCACGATCAGCTCAGAGCTCATCTTCGATCAGTTCACTTTTGTACGCTCACATCAACCGTACTTGCTGGAAAAAGTTACCTGATCTACTCTTCTCTTCAACACTATCTATTAAATTAAAATTAATTATTAATCTTTTTTAAGTAACTGTCAACCTTATTTTTTAATTTAATTTAAATTAAAAAGCTAAATCAGCCGTAAGCCAACCAAAATTTCCGACTTTTGACTGAAGTGTTATTGTCGTCAAATCAGTTAAAATATGGTATAACTTTTAGTAATTTAATTAATGGAGGACCTGCGTATGAGTACCGTAACTTCGCGTCGACTGCTTAATATTGTCTCACTAGCCGGCTTAGGCATCTCAATTTGGTTCACAATTTATTGTTTTCACTTGGGCGTTTTTAAAAATACCGCAGCCTTACAAGGATTAGTTAGCCACGCCGAATTTTTTGGCCCCTTACTGTTTATTGGTCTGCAGATCGTACAAGTCGTGATTCCAATCATCCCCGGCGGTGTCAGCTTAGCCGCCGGTGTCTTAATTTTTGGGCCGGTTGAAGGCTTCGTCTACAACTATATCGGCATTGTGCTAGGCTCACTGGTTGCTTTTGCCCTAGGTCGGCGCTTCGGCACGCCGTTAATTCATCATTTGATCAGTCAAAAAACTTATGATCGCTATATCGGCCGTATCACTAACCAAAATCGGTTCACCAAGCTTTTCGCCCTAGCCATTTTCTTACCGGTGGCGCCAGATGATGTCTTATGTTTACTAGCTGGTTTGACGAAAATGTCATTCAAAACATTCACACTCATCATTTTATTAGGGAAACCCGCGTCGATCTTAGCTTACAGCTACGTTTTAGTTTATGGCGGTACGTTCTTGGCCCACCTGATTTAAAAAAAATAACGCTGACCAAATTGGTTAGCGTTATTTTAATATCCTTAATGTGCTTGCACAAATGCCGTCAATCGTTCAACTGCTTTTTGCAAGTTTGCCATGCTCGCGGCGTAACTGATCCGCACGTAGCCTTCACCGCCGGCACCAAAGGAGATGCCTGGGATCAGTGCTAGTTTTTGTGTTTTTGCCAATTCACGGACAAAGGTCCACGAATCTTGGGGACAGTTAGCTGGAATTTTAGCGAACAAATAGAAAGCACCATCTGGTCGCGCCATTTCAAAGCCCAGTGGTTCTAGTGATTTAATCAGATAATCACGGCGTTCGATGTACTGTTTCGCCATAACTTGGCTGTCTTCCTTACCATTAGTCATCGCTTCCAGTGCAGCATACTGCACCATGGTTACCGGTGCCGTGACCATATATTGATGGGCCTTGATCATTTCATCGGTCACTTTTTTAGGGGCCAACAAGAAACCGACCCGCCAGCCGGTCATTGCGTGGGACTTGGATAAGCCGTTGACCACGATCACTTGCTCCGGAATAAAGTTAGCCAGTGATTCATGTGGTTCACCGTAAGATAATTCAGCGTAAATTTCATCACTGACTACCCAAAGTTGGTACTTTTTGATCACTTTAGCCAAACCAGCTAATTCGTCATGATTATACGTGACCCCAGTTGGATTATTGGGATAGTTCAATACCAAAGCTTTAACTGTTTTATCACCTTGAGCTTCAATCGTTGCCGCCAAACGTTCTGGTGTCAAAACAAAGCCATCAGCACTGGTATCGATAAAAACAACTTGACCGTGGTTTAATAACGTATCCGGAATATAAATTGGGAAAATCGGTGTGGGGATGATCACGACATCGTCTGGGTTGACCAATGTCTGTAACGCTGTTGCGATGCCTTCGGTGGCCCCAACTGTTGTGATCACATTTTCTGCCTGATAATGCCAATTGAATTTCTCATTATAATACGCTGCTGCTGCTTCCCGCAATGCTGGGATCCCAGGATTAGGCGTATAATGCGACTGGTTATCTTCAATTGCCTTGATGGCTGCCTGCTTAACGTGTTCTGGCGTATTAAAATCAGGCTCACCTAAGGTCAATTTAACCATCCCTGGAACTTGACTGACCTCATTATCGAACTGGCGAATATCCGACACCGCAATTTTTTTAACAATTTGATTAAAATCTTCCCGCAAAACATTCCCTACTTTCTTAGTACATTCTAATCTCCATTATACTCGATTTAATTCGTCTGTGGCAGAAAAATTTTAAGCTGCCGTCGTTAAAATAAAAGCCACGAGCCAATTAATGGTCTATACTTAATAGACACACAAAAAAACGCCTTGTTTTACGGCGCCAAAAATAAATTAAAATCGAGGTCCCAAATGGAAATCAATGAACTCAGCACCCGCGCACGCAAAATTCGCACCGCCTATCATGAACTGGAAATCAAGCAGGACGGTCAGCCTTGGTCCACTGAACAGGATGCGCTGGCGTTTCTCACCGACGCTGGTCTCGTTGGTCGCTTGGTCATGGCGAAACAAGGCAGCTGGCCAACAAACGATCATGAATTTTCACTAGATTACAAAATTGCTGAATCAATTTGGTGGCTAAGCGCTTTGGCTGATGCTAACGACATTGATTTAGATGCCGCGCTGGAAAGTTTTCTGCGATCACGGGAACAACATTTAGAGTAGTAAAAAAGGCGGACATTAATTGTCTGCCTTTTTTAGTGTCACCACCTGCGTGGCCACGTGGTCAATAAAAGCCTGATCATGCTCGATCAGCAGCATCGTTGGCTGCACGGCCAGAATCAACTGTTCCAACTGTTCTTGATTGAAAACGTCCAAATAGTTCAACGGCTCATCCCAAATGTACAACTCTGCTGGCAACGACAATGATTTGGCCAATTCGACTTTTTTACGTTGCCCCATACTCATTAATTCGATCGGCGTATTAAAAACGTCCCGCGGCATGCCTAGTTTATGCAAATTATTCAGAAACATTGTGTAATCCAGCCCCTGTGTAGTCGCAAATTCGGTTAGCATGCCGCGGTTATCAGTATAATTTTGGCGAACGTAACTGATTTTTAACTGTTGTGGCTGTTGGATCGTTCCCTGAACCGTACCGTTGAATTGATGCAATAGTTGGTGCACCACGGTTGATTTGCCCGCACCGTTTGGCCCGATCAACGCTAAACGCTGACCTTGCAACAACTCAAAATTGAGTGGCTGAAATAGTGGCTGCGCGTAACCTAATTGCAATTGTGCCACCGTTAATAATCGTTGCTGGTGGCTGGGTTGAAACGCCATCGTCAGTGGATCGACTTGCTCAATATTCTGTAATAATTGTTCCTTTTCACTGATCTCAGTTTCCATGCGCTGCGCCAGATGCTTGGACCGTTTCATTGTCCGCGCTGCCCGCGCCCCAATAAAGCCAGTATCGTAAACAGCGCCACTACCTTTTTTACGCGGATCACCATATTTGTCGCCTTCCTGGGATTGTGACCATTTGGCCTTTTCGGCTGCAGTTTGTTTCAAGCGCCCAATATCTTTTTTCAATTTACTATTTTGTGCCTGTTCAAAGCTGTCGCTAAGCTGTTTCTGGGCCTCGTAAGTGGCAAAGTTGCCTTGATAACTACTGATTTGGCTTTTCTCGATCGCCAAGGTATGATCCGTGACTTGGTTGAGAAAATGCCGATCATGACTGACCACAATAAAGCCTTGCCGTTGTTGCTGTAAATAAGCGGCAACTTGCTGCCGGCCACGCAAATCCAAGTGATTCGTCGGCTCATCGATCAACGGAAACGCACCCGTTGCAGTAAATAACACAGCCAGCAACACTTTGGTTTGCTCGCCACCAGATAGCGTGCTAAACGGCCGCCACAATAAGTCCGGCGCTAAACCAAGCTGCCGCATTTCCCGCTCGATCTGCCACTGCTCAGCCGTACTGATTTCTGCCAATACGTCGTTAGTCAACTGACTTTGATCACGAATCGACTGTGGAAAATAACTAAATTGCTGGTGCTGCTGAATCGTCCCTTGATAGGGCAATTCTCCTTGCAACAAGCGTAGCAACGTTGTTTTGCCACGGCCGTTGCGCCCAACCAAACCCAGCTTCCACTGACTATCCAACAAAAAATTAGCTTGTTTAAATAACGGTTGTGCTTGACCATCGTAGCCAAAGGTTAAATTTTTAATTTCAATTTTAGACATAAAATCACCTCATATATAAATGACTGATTCCCGAATTAGCCCAAAAATACGCACACAAAAAGGAACCCACGCATTAAGTTACCTCGCCAATTCTGAAAATCTGCAGACCTCACCCGTAAAATGACGGTTAAAGTTGAACAGCTTTACAAATTGACTTAGTTTCTCAACGCACAGATCCCTCGTTTCGTTTTTAATTTAGTTGTAGTATAGCACGTTACTTATTATTCGTCACGTGAATTTAGCGACTCATCCGCGCCATGTATTGCGGTAACGCATCAATGATCTGTGTTGGCAAGGTTACGTACTGGCGCTGGGCTAACTGGTCACTGATTTGACTATGCGCATAAACCGCCGCCAAAATCGCCGCTTCACGCTGAGTAGTGAACTGAGCCAAAAAACCAGCTATAATACCAGTCAAACAGTCGCCCATCCCACCAGTAGCCATGGCCGCCGACCCCACTGGATTTTGCCACGCAGCTGACGGCAAATAAACTTCCGTCCGATGTGATTTTACGATCACGGTTGCGGCTAATTTTTGCTGAGCGACTTGATTTTTAGCCGGCGTTTGCTCAGCTAAAGCGAGTCCAGATAGCCGCTGCCATTCCATTTGGTGCGGTGTGAAAATAATTTGCGCCGTCGGTAACGTTAAGCGTTCTTGTGCCACCAAAGTGATCGCCGAGCCATCAATGATCAAATTTTGGTGCGGCTGCACCTGAGTGAAAACGAATTTTAAAATTGCTAAGGCAGTGGTATCGACGCCTAATCCTGGCCCGATCACCAGCACATCCATCTGCGGTATCAACTCGGCCAACATTGCTTGATCCTGATAATCCACCACCATCGCTTCCGGTAGCCGCGCATGTAAACTGACAAAATTCTGCGGCGCAGTGGCACAAGTCACCAAACCAGCGCCACTATAGACTGCTGCACTAGTACTCATAATGATCGCACCGCCAAAATTCTGGTTGCCGCCGATCGTTAATACACGCCCAAAACTGCCTTTATGACTTTCCTGCGACCGCGGCTGAATCACTTGCCGCACCAAAGCTTCCGTAATCTTTTGCATTCATGGCACTCCTTCACAATTAAAGTAAGCTATTAGTCAAAACCACTAATAGCCTCGTATGTTTCGTACGATGTCCATTCTTTTGGCAAAGTCCGTACCGCAAGAAACATGGCACTCCTTCACAATTAAATTGTATAACTACCCGTATTATAACATCGGTGCACATAAAAAAGCGTTGTAACCCCTTAGTATCGGAGTTACAACGCTTACATTTATACCGATATAGACATAAGTGGATTTCATTTCCATTCATTACGCCATACGCATGTGGCTTACCTGCTCGCACAGCAAATCGATCTGTATGCAATATCGAAACACCTCGGTCATTCTGATATTGGAACTACCAGCCGAGTTTACTCATATTTGATCGATGAGTACAAAGCAAAAACAGATATTGAAATCGAAAATGTACTGGGACAAATTACAGCCGAGCCAAAAGCATCCGATAAACCCGCATTAAATAAGCAATCACGTTAATATTTTTTGTGTGTGAGTTGTTGCAGATTGTGTGCAGACCTTGTAAATAAGGGTCTTTTCTAGCTTATTCTAAAAACAAAAAAATACCGCTAAACGTTAGTTTAACGGTATTCCTTAAAAATATATTTTGTTCTTATTTGTTCTAAAATGCCGCTGGCAGGGGTCGAACCTGTACTTCCCGAAGGAAACAGCACCCTGAATGCTGCGCGTCTGCCAATTCCGCCACAGCGGCAAAAGCTCATTTTGAGCACTTAAATAGTTTAGCATTTTCACAGCCAATTGGTCAAGGTGATTTTAATATAAAACCATTCGCTAACGTAAAATTCGCGTCCTGCTCGCGACTAGCTTATAATGAAAAATAAGCACCTATTTGGAGGTAAAAAGATGACCATATTCACACTGATATTAGCTGGCTTAGTTGGCCTAGAGCACCTCGGTATCATGGGTTTAGAAATGTTTGCTGGACCGAAAACACAGGCCAAAGCATTGGATATGCGACTTAATTTTGTCAAATTACCCAATGCACAAATTGCGCTGGCCAATCAAGGTATTTATAACGGTGCCTTGGGTTTATTGATCATTAGCAGCCTATTCTTTTTCAGCGGCAGCCCCTTGGCCGCTGTACTTAGGTTACTGATGCTATTTGTCATGATCGTCGCAACTTATGGCGGTTTTACGGCAACTAAAAAAATTTTTATGATACAGCTTTTACCCGCCACCATCGTTTTCATTTTACTCTGGTTATAAAAAAACGCCTAAGTCGAATTGACTTAGGCACTAATTACTTATTTGTCGTCATCATCTTCATCGTTAACAACTAACACTTTAGTCGTGCTATGCTGCACCACATAACTAGTGGTCGAACCTAACATGATTCGCGATAAAGCATCGACACCGCTTTTACCCATGACTGTTAAGTCAATTTTGTATTCCTCAGGCAATTCTAGCGCGATTGCTTTTTTTGGATTACCATTAGTTAAAATCGTTGTCGCTTTGATCCCTTTGTCTTTAATTTTAGTTTCAGCTTCATCCAGAATGCGTTGGGAACGTTCCCGCATTTCCGAATAAAAATTCGTTGGTGCGGCCATACCATAACCATAAGCGACAAATTGCTGTTCATTAATGATCGACGTAATAAACAACTCAGAGCTAAATTTTTGCGCCAGGTCAATTGCTTCTTTCAATGCGACTTCAGCGTTACGACTACCGTCCAGCGGTACTAAAATGCGTTCATACATATAAGGCACCTCTTTCGTTTTTTATAACTTTATTATACGTTAGAAGTAATCACCAATAACAGAAATATGCATAGACGAGATAAATAGCAGGAAAAATTACTCTACTTAGAATCAACACAAAAAGGAGGCCAGCCATGACAATTGCAATCGGCATTAGTAACTTTTCTGGCAGCATCATCGCCACTGATTCGCGGCTGACCATGCCGCTTGATCATCACTTACATGTCACCAGTGACCACACGCAGAAAATTTTCCGGGTCAATAATTGTTTAGTCGCTACTGCCGGTCAATATAACCTTAAATTCGATTATCACTGGCTAACCGTTAAAGAATTTCTCCTTAATTTTGCTGCACGACACCCTGATTTAGCTGATCGCAAGCTGGCAATGGTGTTACAACAGGAAATCAGCACCACTGATCTAGCCAATAACGACTTTATCATGGCTACGGGCAGTTCAATTTGGCAGATCACACAGCATTCACTAGCGATGACTAATTATACTGCAATCGGCCAACCACAAGCAGTTGATTATTTTAATCACGCTTACTGTAATGCTAGTCGGAACCTGCCGATTACACAATTAGCCGCAGAACTTCCAGCTAAGTTGACTCACCTGATCGAAACACATCCACAGATTCGGAAAATTGGCGGTCCGATCCAGATTGCGTGCATCGGTAATAAAATGTATGAAAATCCAAATAGGACTAGCGACACTAATTTAGATATGCTATACTAAAATAGTTGAAATTGCGGGTGTAGTTTAGTGGTAAAATTCCAGCTTCCCAAGCTGAGGTCGCGAGTCCGATTCTCGTCACCCGCTTAATTGAATCAAGTTTGTCAGACCAACGTTTATAGGGCGTTGGTTTTTTTGTATTTTTTGTATAAATCCATGCTATAAATGTAATTGCTAAATGGAATAAGGATGCTTCAATCAGTAAACGTCGTGTCCAACCGCTGACGATTTTTGTGTGGCATCAGTCAGAACTATGGTCTACTTTTCCACATCAGGTAATAAATGGATGCTATTCCTTCTGGTCTTATCAACCAGTAAACGTAGCCGGTACCGCTATCCCAATCGATGGCGGTTTTTGTGTACCAAAAAAGCCAGCGGGTTCAACCCACTGACTTTTGAAACTAACAACACTCAGAATCACAGCTTTAAGTACATCTACCGCAATCATCTCAGGTAAGCAGTATACTTCATGTCCCCCGACAATTCGTTATTTTAATAACTAAATAAACTGCTTCACTTTATTTCTAGCGAATACTCTATTTACTCACTTGCGGATTTTTTATTAAGTACGCCTATTTTAATGATCTTTTCACTTTAAAAGTACGCCGAATAGAATAACGAGCCCGCTAACCCAAAGGCAGCGAATGCGATAACGATCCGCAATGGCCGTGCTGGTATGTAACGAATAACCACTGGCCCCAAGTAGCCACCAATAAACATCCCGATTCCCATCGGCAACACCATCCACCAATAAACTTTAGTCGTAAAAGTATAGATCACTAACGACATCACGTTGGTAACGAAGGAAGCAAAATTTTTGATGGCGTTGGTGACCGCAAAGGATTTGTTCAGCGTCACAATTAAAATGGACAACAAGATCATCCCAGCTGAAGCGCCAAAATAGCCAATATAGATCCCCACCAAAAGTACCGCCATATTTTTAAGCAACTTAACAGAGCGGCGATTGGGATCAGCGGTCTGCTTAGGCGGTTTTCTAAATTGCGACCAAAGCATCAAAACGCCAGCGCTAAAAACTAGAAATGGCACAACCCGTGCAAAAGTCGTTTCCGGGGCAAAAACTAACAAGATACTACCTAGTATCCCACCAATTAGTGCGTATGCGGTAACTTGCCACATGTCCCGCTGATTGTGTTGTAATTCTTTAACCGAGGATATGCTGGAACCCACACCCGTAAAGATCAGTGCGGCAGTATTGGTGGTGTTAGCGCTAATTGGTGGTACGCCTAGCAACAACAGGACCGGATAAGAAACTAAAGAGGCCAATCCTGCAATTGATGAAAGCAAACCGGCAACGATCCCCGTAACAAATAAAATAGTGATGGTCATTGGTAGTGCCAAGTGATCAGCCTCTTTCTCAATAGTGCTTATTTTTATGGATGTAACCGTGCTTGTTGCTCCAAATGCTGTGCCCAAATATTAATGGCTAAAGCTACCAGCATCAACACTAATGATAATAACATAATATGTTGTAAGCCATTATGTAAAATCACGCGCATCTGCGGAATCAGCTTAGCTGGTAGCGTGGCAAGGTTGGAGGCGTCGCTTAATTTATTCATCATCTTCATTGTAATTTTACCGCCCGCTGCAGCGACACCACTGCGCAGCGCATGATTCATGAGCAATCCAAAAATCGAAGCGGTAAAAGTCTGACTTAACATGCGGATCAAAAAACTAAATGAGGTTGCGACGGGGACATCATTTTGCGCGGCATCTTGTTGAACTTTTACCTGAAGCTCATTAAAGCAAGCCCCGTTACCAAAGCCTTCAAATGCTGCTGCCACTAATAGTAGCCAATATGGCGTGCGCACACCTAAAATTAACAATAACACAAACGCGATGGTTAAGGTGATAATTCCTAAACCGATCACTTTTTGCGGCGAAAAATATTTTCGTAGTGGTGCCACTGAGCCGGAACCAATAAAATCAGTCACTGAACTGGGGATCTGGGTGGCACCACCAATTAAGGCGGTGGTCCCCAGCAATCCTTGCGCCCACATTGGACTGTAGATCAAAAAGCCGACAAAGGCGCCCCAAATTAAGGTGAATAACGCAAAATCAATCATTAAGGCACGATTTTTAAATAGTCGACTGGGAATAATTGGATCGATCGCATTTTTTTCTAAACGGATCATTCCGCCTAAACAAACGACCGCTAAGACTAACGCACCAATAATAATGGCTGCATTAGCACTGCCGATCATCTCGATCCCCGCCAGCAAACTGACCAAACCCAATGTCATCAAAATTGCCCCACGGTAATCAATTGGTTTATTTTGTTGTGTTACCGGCTGCACATGATAATAAATTTGGACTAATACCGCTGAGATCAAGCCAATCGGTACATTTAAGTAAAAGATCCAGTGCCAGCTAAATGTGTCCACAATATAACCACCCACCAGTGGCCCAATGATCGTTGCCATGCTATAACTGGCGGAGACCAAGCCCAGGACTTGCATCCGTTTACGTGGGTTAGCGAACATCCGCGCGTAGATAATGTACGGCAATGACACCATCCCGCCGTTGCCAATGCCGGCAATCGTCCGGGCAATGATCAGAAAAACAATATTCGGTGCTAGTCCCTGGAGTAACGCCCCAACAACAAAAAATAACGCTGCTAGTTGATAACTGCGCTTATTACCGATATGCTCGCCGAGTTTACTCCATAACGGTGTGCTGACCGCGGTGCCCAACAAGAATACAGCAACGATCCAGCCCATCATTTCGATCCCATGCAGATCAGAAATGATCGCCGGTAAAGCTGTATTGATGATCGTATTATCCAAACCGCTCATAGCGTTGGATAGCAGCAACGCACAAGTAACGATAATAATATTATGCTTTGACAAAAAAGTCGCTTCCCTACTTCACAAAAATTAAACCATACCGTTTATGTTACAACTTATAACCCTATTTGAAAATAATCAATCGACTTAAATTATGCCGCCATAATTAGTATTGGTAAGTGAAGCGGTATCATGCTATGCTTGAATCAAAATATGATGTGAGGTGCTTTGATCATGGCAAAAGATAAACCATTCCGGCCTAAATACGAACCTAGTCGCCACTTACTTGATTTTCACATTGCTGGCTTTACTTATCATGATGGCCTCGATGTGATCGATGAATTAACGCTCGGTAAACCCGTCACGCTTATCGCCGAGTCCGATAACCCAGTAGATGGTGAAGCCGTCGCAATCTACTACCACAAACACAAACTAGGTTACGTACCAGCGGCTAAAAATGAATTCATCAGCAAACTGCTATATTTCGGCTACGGCGACTTTTTAGAAGCCCGAATTCAGTATATGAATAAGGAGACCCATCCCGAACGCCAATTTCGCGTGGTGGTGCAACTTAAGGATAATCGCAAATAAAAAGCCTGCTAGCCCCTAAATTTGAAATTCATTCTGAAATTTTTCTGTATTAATTCGTAGGCAGAGTTAGTTTGGTGCCATTCCGGTGCTGGCGTATGGAACGCGTGGCACGGTGGCAAGCTAATTTTCTTTCCAATTAAACTCATTGGAAAAGAAAATGGATCTTGCCAATCGCGCATGGTACTAGGCGACCATAAATCGGTCACCAAGTACCATCGACACAGCTGCGACTTGGGACTTGCCGTACTTCGGCAATAGTCCAATCGACAACGGGAAGAACGTTCTGTTTAGCAAATAAGTACTAATTGCGATACTTGTAAATAGTGTTATTAAGAACGAGCGACAGTGATACGCCAGCGCCTCCATTTCACCTTGACAGCGCTAGATCACTATTTCATGGATTGGGTTAAACATTTAGTTAGCTCAATTAGGATTAACCGATGATTATTGGTGATTCGTAGGTTTAAAGTAGGTTATATGCGCATAAAAACACCGGTAAGCAGTCATAAAACTGTTTTACCGGTGTTTTGTATTCTGAATTATCACTAGCTTTGCCACCTAAACAATCAATAATCGAACGTTCAACCATGGCCTGCTAGAATGGAGGCGCCAGTGGACCACTGTCACTCGATTTTTGAAACACTATTTAGCAAGTATTAATTTTTAGATCATCTTCGCTAAACAGAGCCGGCTTCCCGACGTCGATTGAACTATGGCAGAAACCGCCAAGTTCAAGTTGCAGATGTGCCGATAGTTCTTAATGGCGATTTATGCCATTTAGAACTTTGCGTGGCTGGCGAGATCTATTTTTCCGTCCACTGGTGACGGAATGTAAGCTCACTAGCTCTGCTTCCAGCCAAACTGGATTAGATCGACGGTCATTATTTTATTCATAGTCCACTTCATCATCGTCTAAACGCCGTTCTAGCGCCATAATTGATTCGTCAGTTGAACTGATTTCTTCGTTGATCTCCGCCAAAGTTTGGCCCGAGGCACTATAACCTTTGTACAACGCCGTCATATAATCAGTTTCCGCTAACTGCCGAGCATGCTCGCGTAAATTACCCAGCTGCAAAATTAGGTCTTCGTATTCACGATCATTCATTAAGCTCACCTCAATTTTGGTTAAATCATTAAGCCAACGCTTCTGGTGCCGCTAATTGTGGGCCTTGGTTGTTGCGCGCCAATACCCAATCATCATAATTCCACTCTTCCGTTGCTCTTCTAGAACGGAAATAATCCCAACGTGATTCCCGCTCCAACTCGATCACCTGTCCATCAGGTCCAATCGACGCCCAATTATACGATCCATTATCATGCGCAAACTTGACCCATTGCACAGCAAACGCTTGGCGCACTCCTTGATCATCGATAAAATAGCGCTGTTGCTTATCGGTACGCATATAATGCAGCCCGCGCGCATAATCAGCGTCAACCGTTTGCCAAACTTGTTCAGCTATCTGAATAACATCACCCTTGATCGGTAACGTCAGCTGATCAAAGGCGACATAGAAACGATTGTAACTGATCAATCGCTCATCAGCCCCGTAAACTAGCGTGATGTGAGCATTATTGGGGCTGAACTCAGGCGTCATCTGATAGCGTTCGACCCGAACCTCTTCTCGATTACGACGGTGGGTTTCCGTAGTCACTAATTTAAAATTATTGGGAATGATCAACGCCTGAATTGCCCGTTGCTTGATCAATACATGATTAGTCATTTGGCTCGTCCTCCTTGATTGACAGTAACTGATTCAAATCACGATCAACGCTGCCTAAAAAGTTCTGTAACATAGCGACTTGTTGCTGATCAAATGATTGAATCAACGCTTGATTAATTTGTGGTAACCGTTGCACCAATTGGTCATATTGCCGCTGACCTAGAGCCGTTAGTTTGATGACACGGCTGCGGCCATCAGCTGGTGATTTTGCTTTAACGATATAACCTAGGTCAATTAAGCGTTTAAGCCGCCGGGTCACATTGCTTGGATTCAAGTAAAGCACATCAAATAATTCTTCCTGCGACAATGTCCCGTGCTCACCAACTTTCAAAATAAAAAAATAGGTGCTGGCGGTTAAATTGAGATCTTTTAATTGCTGATTCAAATACTGGCGACTTTTTTGTGCCACAATATTAAAACGGCGAATGTAACCATCCAGCTCATCGATTGCCATCGCTGGTCAACTCCTTTTTCCGGTGCCAAATTAAAATAAACAGCGCAACTGATAATAACAACAGCGCGACTAGATAAGTCCCACGTTGAGCTTTGAGCAAAATTGGCCGCGCCATCCCTAACGCTGTATCGACTTGCCGTTGACTAAAAAGTGATAATAAGCGGTAGAAAATCAGCGTAGATAAGGTTGTGCCTAAAACTAAGCCAAACTCACGAACTAACGAATTGGTGGCGCCGGCTAGACCGCGCATTTTATTGGGTACTGCTTGCATAACGATCACATTATTTGGTGTGCCAAAAAGAGCAGTGCCCACGGCGATCAAAACTGAATTAAAGATAAAATAAGTTGGTTCAAAGCGCGCGGTCGCAAACGCTAAGCTTAATTGCGCCACAACCAAAATCGCCATCCCGATCGTCATTTCCAGTCGTTGATCATAGCGATCAGAAATGTATCCAGCTAGCGGAGAAGCCACCAATGACACGATCGGCGTTACCATCAGCAACAAACCAGTTACCCCAGGCGAGTATTGCAACACCAGCTGTAAATAGAGTGGTGCCAAAATAGTAAAGAAGTACGCCACAATAAAACTTAAAAAGGCGACCAACAAACTTTGACTAAATAATTGATAGCGAAAAATCTTAAAATCTAATAACGGCACGGCAATTTTACTTTCGACCCGCCAAAAAATATAACTGAAAATTACCATTAACAAGATCATGACCCACCAATACCTGAGTTGCATCGTGGCCAAATATAAAGCACTGGTAGCCAAAGCTAAGCTAGCCGCTCCTAACCAATCGATTTTACTGCTGCTGCGCTGCTGACTTTTAGGAAAAACAGTCACTTCCGCAATTAAACACAGCAAGCCTAACGGTAAATTTATCCAGAAAATGTAATTCCATGGTAGTTGTACCAGAATCAGCCCACCAAGTCCTGGCCCTGCTAGAGCACCTAACGAAATAAAAATACCCTCAATACCAAACGCCCGCCCTAATTGTTCCGGTGGAAAAATATCGGTCACTAACGCATAACTGTTTGCCATCGTCATACTAGCGCCAATTCCTTGCACGAAGCGACCCAATAAAACGATGCTCAGCGAACCCCCTGAACCCGCTAGAAATGAACCCACTAGGAAAATCAAGGTGCCCCATTTAAAAACTCGACTACGACCAAACTGATCACCGATCTGGCCAAAAAGTAATAAGCTGGCACAAATAGTGATCAAATAACTAGAAATAATTAAAGTCGTTGCCCCAGTGGTGATCGCCAAATCACGAGCAATATCCGGAATTGCGATGGCCACGATACTACCGTCAACGATCACCATGAAGAAAAATAAACCGATAACTGCCAACATCGTCCAACGCTTAACCGCAGATTGCATATTATTTACCTCCATGCGTAGTGGGTACTGTCAAACGTACCTCGTTTTTGTTATTAATTTCCGAATATTAAAAAACACCCGAACGTCTTTTTCTGGTATTCTTGGTGTGCGAACAACAAGAAAATCCAGAAAGAAGGATTCGAGTGCATACACCATTAATAGCCTATTTAGT
>NZ_RHOE01000058.1 GCF_003946385.1 Loigolactobacillus zhaoyuanensis | reverse complement strand
TTGACGCGATCAAGTATGAAAACTAATCAAACTAACTAAATTAAGTCAAACTTGGCTAGTCATGACTAGCCCAAGTCGTGAATATAGAGAAATTACGTAAAACTGATAATTTGGCCAATCAATTTGATGCATATGCATAATTCAGGATTATTTTTAAATTAAACCTGTCATTGATTCAAATTGGTAGCCAGCGCAGCATCAACTTAATGCCATTTGCAGCGTCAGCGGAGGTCAGTGGTCATATTGATTGGCTGGAGCCACTGCTAAATGTACTTATTTTTATTCCATTAGGTGTCTATGCGGCAATTTTGTTTAAGCCGCTACGGCTCAAATTAAAATTGATCATGGCGATCAGTGTATTTTGTGAAATGATCCAGTTTATTTTTGGCATCGGGGCAACCGATATTACTGATGTGATCGATAATACATTAGGTGGTATTATCGGCTTGTTGCTGTATCAAATAGTTAAATTAGGCTTGAAAAAAAGTATTAAACCACAAAAAGTTATTAACCAAATTGCGGTTGTGAGCACAATTTTATGCGTGACCTTACTTGTTTTAGTTAAACTAAGTCGCCACTTACGAGTTTAAGTTTCGATAAAAAGGTTACTTTAACCGCTAAGCTAAAAACAAACCAATTCAAATAAGAAACTGGTATTATAGAAAGATAGAATAACTATTTGGAGGTCATTAGATGATATTATCAGATTTAGCACAAGTCCTTGGCGGCGCAAATAAATTAGCTTATGCGACTAGTTTAGCTAACATACCTAACTTACGGATCGTTAATTTTGTATGGGATCCAACGACGCCGGCAGTGCTTTATTTTGCTTCCGTCCATGATTCTAGTGGTGTTGAAGAGTTTTTAGCCAGCGATAAAATTGCTTTTTCAACGGTGCCTGAGATTGGTAATGCCCACGTTGCCAGTAATCACGCAGTCGGTCAAGCATCACAGCGAACTTTAGCAGCAATGCAGGACCAATTTTTAACTCAAGTACCTGATTTTGCTCATGTATTAGATTTAATTGGCCCACGCTTGGCGCTATATGAAATTCAAATGACTAGTGCTGAAGTTGATCTAGGCTTAGGTAACGGGGTTCAGCAGGTCCAGTTTTAATACTAAATAAGCAAATAAAAAATCATCGACTTGTGACGAGTCGGTGATTTTTTTCAATCATGTTCGTGATGCCATTGCTGTAAAAATTCTAACCGTTGCTTAAAGCGTTTTTCATTACCTTGTTCAGTTGGCGCGTAGTATTCATGGCCAGATAAAGCTTCCGGCATCGTCTGCATATTGGTCAGTTTCTCTTTGCTATCATGGGCATATTGATAATTGGCACCATAGCCTAAGTCTTTCATTAAATTAGTCGGTGCGTTACGAATTTGTAGCGGCACAGGCTCATTGCCGGTCTTTTTAACGTCAGCTTTAACCGCTTCAGTGGCGGCATAAACGGCATTGGATTTTGGTGCTAATGATAGGTAAATGACAGCTTCAGTCAAATGGACATTGCACTCGGGCATACCAAGAAATTGGCAGGCTTTAAAAACGTCTACGGCCAGCGATAACGCACGCGTATCCGCTAAGCCAATGTCTTCACTGGCAAACCGAACGAGCCGCCGCGCGATGTATAGCGGGTCCTCACCACCAGTCAACATACGAGTTAACCAATAAATCGCCGCATTGACATCGCTATTACGCATCGATTTATGCAGTGCGGAAATAATATTGTAATGTTCTTCACCATGTTTGTCATAGCGCAATGATTTTGTGTTGATCAACTGATTTAACGCCGGCACATCGATCGTTACTTGCTTATTTGCGTGCTCTGTATTTAAGACTGTCATTTCCAGCGTGTTTAGGGCCACACGGGCATCACCATTGGCAAACTCTGCCAATAACTGCAAGGCTGCTGGATCGATATTCACGGTTAGATCAGGGAAAGCACGTGTATTCTGTAATGCTTTTTGCAGTAATTCAACAATATCGCTGACCTGCAGTTCTTTGAGCACAAAAACCTTACAGCGTGAAAGTAGGGCGGAATTGATTTCAAATGATGGATTTTCGGTAGTGGCGCCGATCAAAATAATACTACCGCGCTCAACATAGGGTAAGAAAGCATCTTGCTGCGCTTTATTGAAACGATGAATTTCATCGACAAAAACGATCGTGCGCTCACCAATTTCGCGGTTTAGCTCAGCCGCTTCCATGATTTTACGAATATCTTTAATGCCACTGGTCACCGCGCTAAAAGTGACAAAATGCGACTTGGTTTGATTGGCGATGATCCGCGCCAGTGTAGTTTTACCAACACCAGGTGGGCCCCAAAAAATCATTGATGATAGTTGATCGTGATCGATAATATCGCGGAGGATTTTCCCCGGTGCTAATAAGTGTTGTTGACCAGAAAATTCGGCCAATGTTTGTGGCCGCACTCGATTAGCCAGCGGGCTATTCTGTTGGCTATCCGCGGCAAATAAGGATTCCTGTTCCATCGCTTTCACCTCACTGAGTATTTTGCATCTAGTTTACCACGTTGTTTGCAAAAATAAAAAAACGTGACTCACCAAGAATTGGTGGTCACATTTAGTATTGCATAGAATATCGAGTTACCGGAGTGATTTACGATAGCCAGCAGCTTGGGCTTCAGCTTCAGTATTGAAGTAGATCGCATTGGCGGCAGACATATTATAGCCAGCTTGATCAGGCGTGTGGTAGATCTTACTATTAACATTGCCAACAATTTGGCCTTGCGTGTCCGTACTGACTTGGTCGTTGGTAGCGCTGCTTTCGGTTTGTGTGGTCGTAGAACTGGCAGTAGCGGCCGCAGAACTTTGCGCGAGCTGGTCGGCACTGAATTGGCTAGTGCCATCAGCGTAATTAAGCTGGACGCCAGCTTGAATGTTAAAAATATAAACATTGAATTTGATGCCACTACCAGTTGTTGACTCAGCCTGCATATGAACACCACGGGCAAGCAGTTCGTTGTCTTTAAAAACCGGCGTTACTTGATAGCGAACGTAAGCTTTAGGGTTATTTTTAATATAGTAAGCAATATCGTCTTCAAAACGTAACATTTCGGGACTGTTTAACGAACGAGTACCGGTGATCAAGTTTTTCGGATTATTATTTTGGCCAGTTAATTGAAAGCCGATCAAATGGGAACGATTGTATAAATAACCATTTTTAATTTTTTTATTACGCCAACCAGTAGGATCGACCGTCAGCGATTCACGTTTTTCCGTAGGCATTAAACTTTTATTGAGCAAAGCATTAGCCACAACTGGCCGGTTTAGCGAATCTAAATTAGCATACTTTTGCCAAGCACCATTTGCTGTGCTTAGGTTAGCTTTGGTAAAAGTCGGTTGGTTGTCGTTGATCTCAATTGTTTGTGTACCGTTGTAACTTTGCTGCAATAAGGCTGTATTTTGCTGCTTTAAAGTGGTTTTGCTACCCACTTGTTTTTTTGTGACTTTAGCGGCATGGACCGTATTTGTAGCTTCATTAAAGCTAGGTTGGCTCGTCCCTAAGCCAACAAACGTTAATGTTAGCAGCGTTACCGCAATCTTGGTCAGAAAATTCCCTTTATGTTTCATAAAATACCTCCGTATGATTATTCGTACCCAGCGAATATGTACTTATGGTTATTTTAGCATGAATAATTTAAAAAAGCTGTAGCCCAAAAAGTGCGTAGCCGATTGTTAAAAAAGAGTTAAGCACGCATCGTTCGGTAATAAAATGTGGTAGCATAGATTTACCCCAACAAAGGGCGTCTGTAACTAATTAGCACACTTAATAAAAGGAGCAATGTCCGTGCGATTTTTCAAAGGCTTATTGTGGGCGATCATTTTGCTCGCTGGTCTATATTTTTTCACCACTAATGATTTTAAAGCAATACCCGATAAATTAGCGACCACAGTTTCACAGTGGACGGCTAGTGTGGCTCCGGAAATGACGTCGGATTCAGCCGCTAGTGACAGTGGCTCAAGCAGTATGAGTTCAGCAAGTGATTCTGCCGCTAGTTCGGCAACGACCGAGGCCACACCGCTAGAGGCTAACGTTCAAGGTAAAACTTTGGCCAGCACCTACTATTATCATTTTGATGACGATGTTCCAACGGCGGCTAGACAGGTATTTGCTCAAGCAATTGCCACTTACAATCAAACGGGGATCGTCAAATTAGTTGCTGGTACTGGTACCGCGGAACAGAATCAGATCACGTTTTCGATTTACCATAAAACGATGACTGCGGCGGAGCAAGGCACTATCGAGTTAGGTCATGGCGGCCCTAAAATTATTCAGCGCATTGGCTGGGGCGCTTATACAGCTAATCACGCCACGGCTAGTCTGAATGCGACTTATACGGCAGCATTTCAGGAGTCGGTGGCGGTCCATGAACTCGGTCACGCACTAGGGCTGGATCACAGCACCAGTCAAGATTCAGTCATGTACCCAGTCGACCAAGGCAAAACTGCATTGACCGCGGCAGATATTGCCGGTTTAAACAGTATTTACAATAATTAAGCAGGTGAGTGTAGGGGCAGCAGTCAGTGTAACGAATTGTGTCCTTGCTCAGATCAGCGCGACACGATCTGTGTCTTTATCGCAAATGGTATTAAAATTAGTTGAGGTTAAATCGTTCTAAATCAGCATCGTTTGTGGCTTTTTGTTTTGTGAGCAAAAAAAGGTGGGATAAATCGGCCTGCTCAAACGGTATATATAAGTGAAAGTATCATTTAAGCAATTAAGAGCTAACTACTTTAGTTACTCTGACTGAGTTGAATTTCAGCAAACTACCACAAAGACGCAATATAAGATCATATTGGTTAACCTTAGTTAAAAGTTATAAGTATAAAAATCGTCCCACAATTAGCTGAAAACTAGTTGCGGGACGATTTTTTATTATTCGCGTTCAGTATTGCCTAATGAGAAAACAGCGACACAGCCAAGGCCGGTGTGGCTGGCAATGGTCGGGCCGATTTTTTGTATTAAGACTTGTGCTTGCGGGATGCGCTGCAAGATATGGTCCCGCACTACGTTAGCGGCATCTTCTGCTTGGGTAGTGGCAATCAGGATCCGCGGTGTCGTTGGTTCCGCTAAAGTTGCCATGGTGTTATCAGCTAGCGTTTCCAATGATTTATGGCGTGAGCGGGCTTTTTTTACCACACGCAAATGGCCTGCAGTATCAACATCCATTACTGGTTTGATGTGTAGTAATGAGCCAACCGCCGCCGAGGTCCGCGAGACACGGCCACCGTGATAGAGATAGTTAAGATCATCAACAGTGAACCATTGCCGGTAGCGCAGGCGATTATTGGTTAGCCAGTCGGTTAATTCGGTGATACCCATACCGGCAGCTTTTTTATCAATGGCATCCAGCAGCATAAGGCCTTCACCGCAACTAGCGGCTAATGAATCGACTAAATAAATCTGTGCGCCAGGATAATCGTTGATCAGCATTGTGCGCGCTTGGACGGCACTGTTGAACGTGCCACTAAGACCAGAAGAAAAGCCGAGGTACAAGATTGGCATGTTTGCGGCAACATAAGGCTTGAAAAATTCGACAAACTGGCCAATATTAATTTGCGCAGTTGATGGCATAACGCCATTAGCGATTTTTTGGTAGAAATGATCTAGATCAAAATGGTGTTCTAAATCATCGTTGAAATCCTGCCCGTCAATATCCACGTGCATTGATACAAAATCGACTTGATTTGCGGCAAGTGTTTGGTAAGGTAGGTCAACGGCTGAATCGGTTAATAGCTGATACATAGTGTGCTCCTTCGTTCATAGTTATCCCCTTATTTTACGCTCATTTACCACAAAGGCAATGGCTGAACGAATCAAATAAATGAAATAACTGACTGGTGGCGGTACCAATTTTGAAATGATCTGAATCAATAGACCTATCATAGTTAATTTTTTGATTTGACGCAAATTTATGTTCGCAGCTGGTCAATAATATTATTGATGCTGCCAAAAAAATTAGACACATCGATATAGGGTTGTCTACAAGCTGAGTTAGTGAGCTTCCATTCCGGCGCCAGTGGACGGAACGAGTGGCGCGTTGGCGAGCTAATTTTTCCTAGATAAACCCAAAAGCAGACGGAAAAATGGATCTCGCCAGCCACGCATAGTTCTAAATGGCACAAATCACCATTAAGAACTATCGACACATCTGGTCCACTGACGACTCCATTCCAGCAGGCAATGACTGAACATTCAAGTGTTGACTGTTTAAGCAGTAAAGTTTATTGGTAGTTAGACCGTAAAACACCGGTAAAACAGTTTCTGACTGTTTTACCGGTGTTTTTTATGCGCATATAATTTGCTTTAAAACTGCGAATCACTGATAATTGGCGGTTAATCCTAATTGAACTAGCTAAGACGATTAACCTAACTAATTAAATAGTGTTCTAAAACTGCCAAGGTGAAATGGAGGCGCTGGCGTATCACTGTCGCTCGTTCTTAATAACACTATTTACAAGTATCGCAATTAGTACTTATTTGCTAAACAGAGCTTGCTTCCCGTTGTCGATTGGACTATTGCCGAAGTGCGGCAAGTCCAAGTCGCAGCTGTGTCGATGGTACTTGGTGACCGAATTGTGGTCGCCTAGTACCATACGCGATTGGCAAGATCCATTTTCTTTTCCAATGAACTTAATTGGAAAGAAAATTAGCTCGCCAACGCGCCACGCGTTCCATACGCCAGCGCCGGAATGGAACCAAATTAACTCTGCCTATGAGTAATACAAACAAGCTTCAGAAAGAAATCGATATAGATGTGTCTAATTTTTCTAGATCATAGTAGCTAATTGTCGCCAGCTGTGATTTTGCGTTTGTCGATGACACGACTGTTTAAAAACCAATATTGATGCCAGTCGCCAACTAAAGCGGTGAATTCAACTGGTTGTTGCCCATTTGCTTCAACTTTTTCAATCAAATAGTTGCGTAGGATCAAAGGGTCGTTTAGTGAACTTTGGGTCAATGTAAACAGTCGTTCCAGCTTGGTCAAGCTGATATCCAGATCAGTGGCAACTTGTTGCTTGGTTAAACCGCTGCGTTCAAAGTTTTCTTGTAGTTCGTTGATCGTATTTGTAACTTGTTGGGGATTTAATGACATATTATCTGCTCCTTAAATTGTAAAATCAAAAATTTTTTATTTTAAATGGAAAACTTGTTCAGCGTTGGCAATGAGGTGTGCATGTAATTTAACATATCTTTGCTCAAATTTGGTGCAACTGCTTTGCCTGCTAGTTGTTGCATGGCTTGGGCGGTCCTAGCTGGTTCATAATGTTCTTCAACCCTAATAATTTTCATATTGAACGCTCCTTTACGGCACGATTTAAGGATTGTGCTTTATCTTAACAATTAGTATTATAGAGGGCAATAAAGCTAAATGAAAGGAAGTTACGTGACATATGCAGCTATTATGTCGCATTAATAAAATGGCTAAAGCATTTTTAGATCCACAATTAAAAATTGATCACAGAAAGCAACAAACTGAACTAAAGTTGTTTAACGCTTTAGTTCAAAAATATCGTTCTGGTGCTACTTTTGAGCAAATTAAGATCAAAGAACTTTGCCAAATGGCCGGCGTTTCGCGGGCAACTTTTTATCGCCATCATCAGGAGCTCACTGATGTTATTGTAGTTCAATTTTTAATTCTGATCGCAAATTTTGAACGGCAAATTGACGAGCTGGAACAGATCGACTTTGTTAATAGTAGTGCCGTGATCGTGACGACGATCTATGCTAATCTTGAACTGATTAAAATGATGCAGTGGAGTGATATTCAACCACAAATTCAGTCGTTATTCAGCGGAACAGCATTACAAATCTTAATTTTACGTGACTATTCTAAAGTGACACAAAATTTTGTTAGTGATTTTTTAGGCAAAACGATCTTAAATTTTGCTCAACAAATTGCTATGGCAGTGGAACCAATTACGCCAGCAGTTGCGCTTAAGCTGTATCGTTTGTTACTGCCCAATAGCTTATAAATTTAATGAAACACGCCTGATCAGAGATAAGTTTAATCTACTGATTAGGCGTGTTTAGTTGTAGTTAAGACGTTAATTAATTATTCTTTAAACAAAGTCATATTTGTATCTGCTTTAATGATGCCGGCCTTGATCATGAGCTGAATACTTGCGCTAAGGTGAGTATTTAATGCGGTTTGTTCCACAGGTGTTAACGTGTCCACGTGGGCTTGAATGCGCTTTTGGATCAACTCCATATGCTCGACCATGACGGTTTGTCCTTTAGTAGTACCGTAAACATTGACCACGCGCCGATTAGTTTGGTTATGTTGCCGCTGTACGAGTTCACGTGCTTCGAGGCTGGTGATCAAGCGCGTTAACTGTGCACGCGAAATGCCAGTTCTAGTGGCTAATTCACTCATACTGATACCAGGGTGTTGGTAAACTTTTCTGAGCGTCATTACTTGTAGCCGAGTTAGATCAAACTCTTCTAGCGAACGATTTTGGGTGATAGCTTGGCTTAAGGTGAAAAACATTTGGCCAAGTGCTTGAGTGTTGCTGGTTTTATCTGTCATATTTGATTACTCCTGAAATAATTGATTTAAATTATTGTTTATTAATCGTTGACATATATTAATTATGAGTATACAGTATATGGTTGTCAAATGTAAAGTATTTATTCAGGCAAAGTCAGTTGGTTATTGGCTGGTCAGTGATGTAAATTAATACTTAATTTGAAAGGAAAGTGACTCGATAATGAATGATTTTGAAGCAATTAGTCAGGTGGTTTTAAAGGAACGAATGTATCGTGGGCGCCACGTTAAAGAATTAGCTGATTGTTATTTTGCTGATGCTACTGTGACTACGAGTTGGCAGAGTGGCCCAGTGTCCACTTTTCTCGGAAAACAGCCAGTTGAAGTCGATAATAGTATGCCGATCGTGGGCCGTTTTGGCACGCCCATTGTTCATCAAAATGGCATGCGCGCATACGTTGAGCTATCTTCAACCACGAACCGTTGGCAACTAGTCAATGGTACGGAAGCTATTTTGGAATCCTATATGCGTTTAATTTATCGAGTGGAAAAGCGGTCTGGTGAATGGAAAATCGTTAATTTGACCTCGATCGATGAAAGTGATAAATTACAGCCGGCTATTCCTGGTCAAAATCTTAAAATCAAGCCAGAAGATGTCGCTGATCTACGGCGTAGTTACCGTTATCTAGCCTACGTTCGTCAAAATGCAGGGGGTACGATCAGCCAGGATCTGCTGGGCACGGATCGCGCTCAAGACGAAAATACCTTATATGAGAATTCAGAAAAATGGCTCCACGAAAAAGATTAGCGGATCACTTTATTTTTAGGAGGCAAAATAATGACTGAAACAAAAGCAGTGATCACATTAATTACCGGTGCGGATAAGGGGATTGGTTTCGCCACGGCGCAAGCGCTGGGCAAAAAGGGACAACAGATCTTAGTTGGCGCCCGTGATCAACAACGCGGTGAGCAAGCGGTAGCTCGGCTCAAGACAGCCGGCGTGGCTGCGACTTTTATTCAGCTAGATGTAACTGACAAAGCTCAAATTAAGGCAGCCGTAGCGCGG
The DNA here is from genome assembly GCF_003946385.1 of Loigolactobacillus zhaoyuanensis. Taxonomy (GTDB): domain Bacteria; phylum Bacillota; class Bacilli; order Lactobacillales; family Lactobacillaceae; genus Loigolactobacillus; species Loigolactobacillus zhaoyuanensis. Next base: position 5,809 of record NZ_RHOE01000058.1, on the reverse strand, counting down.
ATCAAAGTCGATTATGGCTATTTGAGTATTCTGATCAATAATGCTGGTATTGCCTTAGGCAGTCATTTGCCGGCTTCACAAATGAGTACCGATACCATGCGTCAGGAGTTTGATGTTAATTTCTTTGGTTTAGTTGATGTGACCCAAGCAATGATTCCTTTGTTAAAAGCTGGTCAGCCGGCAAAAATTATCAATGTTTCCAGCAATATGGGCTCGCTGGGTTTAGCTTCTGATCCTAATTCGCGGTTTTACAAGGTCAGTTCGTTAGGCTATCAAGCAACCAAAGCGTCGGTTGATTTTGCCACTATTTTATTGAGTAAGGAATTAGTCACTGAGGGCATCACGGTCAATTCGGTTAATCCTGGCTGGCCTGCGACCAACTTTGGTGGCCGGCCGAGTGATGCACCCAAGCCAGCCGGTATGCAAGATGTAGTCACCGGTGCCGCGCAGATCGTTAAAATGGCTAGCTTGCCACTTGATGATCCGCAAACTGGGACTTTCACAGAAAATGAAGGCACTTTACCATGGTAAGATAATCACTTTTTTACAATATTAATAGCTAAACTAAACATATACGACTAAAATCAAAAATGATTTTAGTCTTTTTTTCTGAAAAGAGCTTGCTTTATATGTCGTAACGACGTAAAATTAATCAGTCGCTACGACATATGGAGGTCAATATGTATGAATTACTAATTTTAGGCATTTTACAAACACATAATATGTCAGGTTATAAGTTGGCTCAGGTATTGGAGAGCAGCTTAGAGCCACGCCGGGTAATTTCCAATGGCGTGATGTACCCGTTACTTAATCGGCTGGGTAAACAAGGTTATATCGAAGTGTCGGACAAGCAAGACACACTACGCAATAAAAAAATGGCGCAGATCACCGAATTAGGTCGGCGGCGCTTTCAAGAATTAATGGCACAGCCGGTGGCGATGGATGCTAAGCGGGAATCCATTTATCGCTTTAAATTTCGCGGTATGGCTAATGTTGATGTTGCCACACAACAGACGATTCTGGCTGATTATGCTGCGGCAACGCAAGCTGATTTAGATAGTTATCAGGATTTTAAGGCTCATGTTCAAGCTCGCTTAATGGCTGAATCAGCAGCAACTACCTCGTTGGAAACTGGCGCGCGGGCATTAGACTTAAGTATTTCTATCTGTAAAGCTAAACAAGCTTGGATCGAGCAATATCAAGCTAAATTACAGGACCAGAATTAAACTTGGGATACTAATTAGTAGAATGGACACCGCCTGCAACATCAGAATTTATTAGTGGTTTATGCTAATAGATCACCTTAACTGTGGAATAGGGCCATGTTTCTACTAGGCGAACTGAGCCGTAGTAGAATGGATACCGCCTGTAGCATCAAAATTTATTAGTGGTTTATGCTAATAGATCACCTTTATTGTGGAATAGGGCCATGTTTCTACTAGGCGAACTGAGCCGTAGTAGAATGGACACCGCCTGTAACATCAGAATTTATTAGTGGTTTATGCTAATAAAGTACCTTAATTGCGGAATAGGGCCATGTTTCTACTAGGCGAACTGAGCCGTAGTAGAATGGACACCGCCTGTAGCATCAAAATTTATTAGTGGTTTATGCTAATAAAGTACCTTAATTGCGGAATAGGAGAATCACAATGCAACAAAGTAAGCATAATGTAAGACAATGGATCGCCTTAACCGCGATGAGTTTAGGCGTTTTTATGGGCCTATTGGATGTGACTGTCGTTAACGTCGCACTACCAGCGATGGTTCGTAGTTTCAACACAACTTTTACCAATTTACAATGGGTTTTAAATGCCTATACCTTGGTCTACGCGGTCACCTTACTGATCATGTCCAAGTTAGGCGATATGTACGGTCGGAAAAAGATTTTTCTTGGTTCGCTGATTTTATTCGTCATCGCTTCAGCGGTGAACGGGATGGCCACCAATTTATTAGTTTTAGATATTGGCCGTGGGGTTCAAGCTCTTGGTGGCGCCGGGATGATGTCGTTATCAATGGCGTTAGTGGCTTCTAACTTTGCTGGTCGTGATCGTGGACTCGCCTTAGGCATACTGGGCTCGATCATGGGTGTTTCCACAGCTTCAGGGCCGCTGATCGGTGGGTATTTAGTCGAACATTTTGGCTGGCCGGCAATTTTTTATGTCAATGTGCCATTTGGTGTTTTAGCGGTGATATTAACCGTAATTTATGTTAAGGAAACACCGAGCTATGGTAAAAATCAGCGGATCGATTTCGCTGGGATGCTCCTGTCTGCCGCCGGATTATTTGCCATTATTTATGGGTTGATCGTTAAGGAAGGGCATCCGCATTTAAGCTGGCTTAGCGGGCAAGTTAGTGGTTGGCTTGCAGGTGGTGTGATTTTGCTAATTGCGTTTGTGATTGTAGAATTGCGCGTTGCGGATCCAATGGTCGATATTAGCATGTTTAAACGGCCCCACTTTATTGGCATTGTGCTGGTTGCCTTTGTTTTAGGTGCGGGAATGTACGCGTTCAACGCTTACCTAACGCCGTTAATGCAAAATTATATTGGGTATTCAGCCGTCCAAACCGGCGTGCGCCAATTGACGATCAGTACATGGTCATTGATTCTCGGACCTGTTGTCGGTATTCTTGGTGCACGTTATTCTAAGAAATGGATGATCTGTATTAGTTTGTTCATTGGTGGCGCTGGCTTCTTATGGATCGGCCACGCCATGGGTCCTGGGGTCAGCTTTGTTGATTTATGGCCCGGCATGATTCTAATTGGGATCACCAACGGGATGGTCAATCCATTGCTGAACACAACAGGGATGGAAGGCGTTATTCCTAGTGAAATGGGGATGGCATCAGGCTTGTTAAATGTGTTCCGCCAGTTAGGCACCACAGTTGGGGTCGTTAGCTTAGGGCTGATTCAAAACGCGCAGTATGAAAGCTATCTTAATGGGCATCTGGGTCAGATCAGCATGCCAGCTCCTGCATTAGCTGGTCTTAAAAAGGCGTTGATCGATGCCGGACCATTTTCCGGTCATGGAATCGCCTTTTCGCAACGGGTGAGTCAAGCTCCATTTGCGAAAGCCTTTCAGCATGTTGTGGTCACCGCCTATCATAACGGGATGGCCGCTGTGTGTGTCACAGTTGCAGCTGTCGTTATTGTTGGTGGTATTGGGGCAGCGTTGTTATTGCGCAATCACGTGGCAACATCAGATATTACCAAACCAGTGGATAAATAGAAAGACCAAAAAGGCCTAGTCACTGACTAGGCCTTTTTTGATACATAATTATTTTTATAAATCAACCGTAACTAAGCTTCTTGATACAGGAAGCCTAACAGTGCTAACCAGACAACAACTAGCAGACCAGGAATAGCAAGGTAAGACATGGGTAAGACGCCGCCAAAGAAGCTATAAACGCCTAACCAAGCGGCAATGAAGAAGCCTAGATATTTCAAAAGTTTGCTCTTAGTGAAGAGACAGACACTAATGATCCAAATTGCGCAAAGCACATGACCGCCAAGGCGTACCGGCATGGCAATTGAAGCGGCCACGTTAGCCATGGTCATGATGCCACAAGCAACATCCAAAGTGATCCAGCCATAACCGGCCATTTTGGCCCAAGTTGGTGCTTTTAGTCTAGGGATGATCGCGATAATAATTAAATGATAAAGCACGCCTAACGCACCAGAAAATTTAGTCCCTGACGTGAAAAGAATGACAATAAACATCAGTGCGGGAATGATGCCTAACAATTTTAGGCTGACATACTGACGATTGATATCGAAGGGCTTCCAGTGCCAGTCAAGTAGACAAACGCCGAAGAAAAGCAACAACATGATGCCGAAGAAAAGATAATTAGCTTTCATATAAAAACACTTCCTAAATTATTTTTAAAGTCTGCGTTATTTAGTTATTGTGCTAAACGCAATAATTTAGCTGCATTCCCGTAGGCAATTTTTTCTTGGTCGCTGGCACTTAAACCAGCGTCAGCTAAAAACGTTGTGGCGCCAGTTGGATGATTGTATGGATAGTCAACTGAGTACATTAAGTGGTAACTGCCAACTTCGGTCAGTGCTAGTTGTAATTGCGCTGGGAAAAACATGCCACTAGGGGTGATGTAAAAATTATCCCGATAGGTTTGACTGATACTACGCTGCAGATTAACAGTTAGGCCAACAGTTTGGTCTAGTCGTTCCAAAAAATTAGGTACCATCTCGCCCCAATGACCAGTAATAATGTGTAAGTTAGGATGGCGGTCAAATAAACCGGATAAAATGAGCCGAATCATTTGGACACCTAAGTCTTCGTGCCAACCCCAACCAGCACCAGCAAAGGTGAAGGCAGTGAGTTCTGACCAACTATCGCCTTGGTAATAGTACTCACTAATTGCACTAGGTACAATGGCGGGATGAAAGTATAATGGCACATCCAATTGTTCAGCTTTGGCAAAAATCGATTCGTAAAATGGATCGTCGAAGAAACGACCAGCATAGCAGCCATGAATCATGGCACCTTGTAGTCCTTTTTGTGTGACGGCCCGCTCTAGTTCGGTGGCAGCAGCTTGCGGGTCACCAACTGGTAAAACGGCCCAGCCGCCAAAGCGATCGGGCTGGGTGGCGATAGCAGCGGCTGAATCATCATTGGCCATTTGAGTCAACGGGATGGCGACTTTCGGATCAAGATTTTGTGGTGAGTTGTCACCGTAACCGAGAATCTGGCGTTGGATGTGGTTGGCGTCCATAAAGGCGAGACGTTTGGTGCCGACGCTAGTTAATTCAGTATTGTCTTTTTTTGATTTAGCGACAAACTCGGCGATACTATGATCAGCGGGATTTTTATGTGGATTGACTGGTGCTGGTAGATAAGGTTTTGCGGCGGCATTGACGCGTTCTGATTCCCAATGTTCTTCTAATGTGATAAATTTCATGGTGGTTCCTCCTCATATGCTTGCTTAGTTGTTTTGTTGATAAGCCTAATACTAAAGGATTACGTGGCGTTTTAATACTTTGTTTCGTTGTCATAATGGGGTAATATGTAACATAAAGAGGGAGAGGCGAAATTTATGAATCCAGGTAAAATACAATTGGCGTATAATCAGCATGCCGATCAGCGCCTCCAGCGTACTCAAAATCAATTGATTGCCACATTGATGCGTTATTATGACGCCCAAGTTGAATTTGCTAAAATTAGTGTGAGTCAGTTGTGCCGCGATGCTCAGCTGACGCGGCAGACTTTTTATCGCCATTACGGCAACATCGGTGAGGTGGTTGAAGTCAGTTGCGTTAGAATGCTCAATCAATTTTTACAACGAGTTGACCATACCTATGATTCGTCACGGGTTGCGGCACAACTAGTGGTAGATGTGCTTGATCAGCAACGGTCGTTATTGGCGGTGATGTTCTGGAGTAAAGTTGACGAAGCAGTTATACAGTACATTACTGGCGATATTTTGCGCGTCTATGGCTTTCAGGATGATCAAACGCGGCATAAACCGTTTATTGCTGAAATGACAGCGCGTAGCATCATTAATTTTGCGCGGCTAATGCTGAAGCAACCACAGATCGTTAAAGCAGATTTGGTACAGCTGTATACGCAAATGGTGCCATTGCCGGCAGTGATTTTTAAAGACTAAGCGGTGGGGAAAAGCTAGTTAAACTAAAAAAGCTGGTCTTGAAGTGAACCCCAAATATTGGACGAAACTTTAAGCGACTTTCTGGGTGGTAAGAACACGGTATTTAACCGGGCTCTTACCACCCAGTTTTGTTTTGATTCGTGTGACATTATAATATTGAATCCAGTTCGATACGGCTAAAGTTAAT
>NZ_RHOE01000057.1 GCF_003946385.1 Loigolactobacillus zhaoyuanensis | reverse complement strand
AAATAGGCTATTAATGGTGTATGCACTCGAATCCTTCTTTCTGGATTTTCTTGTTGTTCGCACACCAAGAATACCAGAAAAAGACGTTCGGGTGTTTTTTAATATTCGGAAATTAATAACAAAAACGAGGTACGTTTGACAGTACCTTCACTCTATGGGAGGAATTTATATGACAACCAAGTTTGATACGATCATTATTGGTGCAGGACCTGGTGGCTTAGCGGCTGCCTATGCTTTAGCGGAACAGCAACAAGTTCTAGTTATTGAAAATGATCTTTGGGGCGGGACTTGCCCTAATCGTGGCTGTGATCCGAAAAAAATGTTGTATTCGGCAGTATCCGCTCGTGATCAAGCTAGTCAGTTGCAACATTTTGGCTTGTCAGGCATTCCAACCATTGATTGGCCAGAATTAATGACTTTTAAGCGTGCTTATACTGATAAAATTCCGGCAGGAACTTTATCAGGACTAAAAACAGCTAATATTGCAACCGTTCATGGTCAGCCGCATTTCGTGGCTAAGAATCAAATCCAAGTGGCGGCAACGACTTATCAAGCTGACTATTTTATCATTGCTACTGGGCAAGCACCGCGGGTACCGCAAATCAGTGGCAGCGAGTACTTGCAGACTAGTAATGACTTTTTGGCCTTGCCTGAGTTACCGCAGCGAATCGCCTTTGTTGGTGCTGGCTATGTTGCGTTGGAATTAGCCAATATTGCGGCTAGTGCAGGCGCCGAGGTGCATATTTTGCAGCATAACCAACGAATTTTACGTGATTTTCCTGAAGCTTATACCCAATTATTGTCAGCCGCAATGACAGCTAAGGGAATCACTTTCCATTGGGATACCGAGTTGACTAGCGTCACGAAGCATGCTGATCATTATAGCTTAGCCACAAATACAACACGCCAACTAAATGTTGATGCTGTATTTGCTGCTAGTGGTCGTCAACCACGACTAGCTAGCTTGGAGCTAGCAGCGGCGGGAATCGATGCAACAGCCAAGGGTCTGCTGGTGAATGACCATTTGCAAACGACCAATCCGCAGGTTTATGCTGTGGGCGATGTACTCGCTAAAAAACAGCCCAAGTTAACGCCAGTGGCTGGTTTTGAAGGTCGTTATGTGGCGCAAGCTATTTTAAAGTCAACCGAGACAGCAATTGCTTATCCACCGATCCCAGAAGTGGTTTATGCGAGTCCGCAAATTGCCCAAGTTGGGGTTAAACTAGCCGATGCGCAGCAACAAGATGAAAAATATCAAGTGCTGGAACAAGATGTAACGCAGTGGTATACTTTTAATCGCATCAAGGAACCAACGGCGCGAGTCACAACAATTTTTGAACGGCAAACGAAACGCTTAGTTGGTGCTGTCGTTTATTCCAGTATTGCTGAAGAGTTGATCAATGACTTGACCGGCTTAATGACAAAGCAAGTTACTAAGGATCAGTTAAGTCAACAAGTTATGGCTTATCCAACGCCTGCCAGTGATTTGGCTTATTATTACGTCTAGGTATTTAGTCGGTTAAGTTGATGCGATATGATCAGTAGCAAGAATTTTAAATGATAAATTGAAGCTCGTGACTTCCACAATTAAGTGAGGCAGTTGCGAGTTTTTACATAGGAGGCGTTTTTTTGGCTGATTTTTTCCATACTTTAGTGACGCAACGTGCTGACTTATTAGCTGCGCTGGGCCAGCATTTATTGTTATCAGTAGTTTCCTTACTGATTGCAATCGTAATTGCGATTCCTTTAGCCATCTGGGTGATTCCGAAGCCACGGACAGCCAATATTTTTCTACAGATCACAGGCGTATTGCAGACGATTCCGTCATTGGCTTTATTGGGGATGCTGATTCCATTAGTCGGTATTGGCAGTGTTCCGGCAGTTATTTCGTTGGTCGTTTATGCGCTGTTACCGATTTTTCAAAACACATATACCGGACTGACTGAAATCGATCCTTCACTGGAAGAGGCAGCGACCGCTTTTGGGATGACCCGTTGGGAAAAGTTGCGCAAAGTCGAGTTACCGTTGGCATTTCCGATGATTCTTTCTGGCGTGCGCACTGCGTTGGTAATGATTATTGGGACAGCAACTTTGGCGGCTTTAATTGGCGCTGGCGGCTTGGGAACGTTTATTTTATTAGGTATTAATCGCAATAATAATACGATGACTTTGATTGGGGCGCTGGCCTCTGCACTGCTAGCAATCGTATTAAGTTTTGCGTTACGTGGCGTCAAATGGATCAGGTTAAAACCGTTTCTGATAACCGTTGCGGTTGTTATATTGGGCGGCGGTGCTTTTGGTGTCTATAAATTGGTGCAGCCGCAGCCGGTTGAAATCACAATTGCTGGCAAACTAGGTTCGGAGCCGGAAATCTTGATCAATATGTATCGTGATTTAATTGAAGCGGACAATGACAATGTTAAAGTGACGTTAAAGCCGAATTTTGGTCAAACTTCATTTTTGTTTAGTGCGCTAAAAGCCAAACAAATTACGCTTTATCCGGAATTTACAGGTACGATCTTAGAAGGTTTAGTTAAGACCCCACAAACGCGGGCAACTAGTGCGACTGGTATTTATCATCAAGCTAAAACAGCAGTCCAGCAACAAGATAAGTTGACTTATTTAGCACCACTTAAATATAACAATACTTACGCCTTAGTTGTGCAACGTTCCTTCGCCAAAAAATATAACTTACACAATATCAGTGATTTAGCTAAGATTTCTGATCAGATCAATGCTGGGTTTGATTTAGAGTTTTTAGACCGCAGTGATGGCTATAAAGGAATCCAGCAACGTTATGGTCTTGATTTCAAAACGCAATCAATGTCAGCGGATCTACGTTATGAAGCTTTACACCAAGGTAAGGTCAACGTCACCGATGGCTATTCAACCGATTCGCAAATTCGGCAATATGACCTGGTCGTGTTAAAAGATGACCGACACTTATTTCCAACTTATCAGGGGGCACCGTTGATGCGTACAGCGACAGCTAAGGCGCATCCAGAGATCGTTCGCAGCCTGAATAAGCTCAGCGGGAAAATATCAGCAGCTGATATGCAAGAAATGAATTATCAAGTTAACGTTAAGCGCGTGTCGGCAGCCAAGGTTGCCCACAATTATTTGGTAACACATCATTTATTAGGAGGTGAGCACTAATGGTGGTAAAGCCCTGTATTGAATTTCGCCAGGTCGGTAAACAATTTAACGATAATTATGCGGTGGAACAGTTAAACCTGACCATCAAAGCCGGCGAATTATTTGTGTTAGTCGGCGCGTCAGGGAGCGGGAAAACGACCACGCTGAAAATGATCAATCGACTTGAGCAACCCACCACGGGCACCATTTATTATCAAGGCCGATCGCTGGCGTCGATTCCGCTGCGTGAGCTGCGTTTGCAGATGGGTTATGTGTTACAACAGATCGCCTTATTTCCTAATATGACGGTAGCAGAGAATATTAGTTTGATACCAGAAATGAAACGTATGGCACCAGCAGCAATCAAACAACGAGTTAAAGACTTATTGAGCGAGGTGGGACTTGACCCAGCAACCTACCAGCAACGGATGCCTAGCGACTTATCTGGTGGTGAACAGCAACGGGTTGGCATTATCCGTGCCTTTGCCGCGCAACCACAAGTTGTGTTAATGGACGAACCATTTAGTGCCCTAGACCCAATTTCGCGGGAACAATTACAGAAATTAACGTTATCGATCCACCAGCGACTGAATAGCACAATTGTTTTTGTCACCCATGATATGAATGAAGCACTGCAATTAGGTGATCGAATTGGTGTGATGCAGGGCGGCCATTTAGTCCAAGTGGGGACCCCGGATGAAATCGCGCAGCAGCCAGTCAACGATTTTGTTAGTAAAATGTTTGCTTCTGCACAAACGAACGATATTTATGGCGTCTACTTAAATCGCCTAAAAGTACTAGGGTATCTGCAGCCATTAAGTGAAACTGATCAAGGCTTACCAGCTTTAGATAGTCATCAAACAATTGGCGAAGCCTTACCGGAATTGCAAAAAAGTGGTGCTGTTCAAATCAATAATGGCAGTAACGATGCGGGTAAATTGACCAGTGAACAATTATTAGCTTTCATGGTGAGCTTTCAGAACAAATAAAGTAGTTGCAAGTCTAAATGTGGCTTTTTATGAAACTTAGCTAAAACAGAAACACCGGCAAACCAGTTGGAAAACTGGCTTGCCGGTGTTTTTGAGCTCATATGATCTACTTAATCAAACAGTGGCCTAACACTGCCGGAATGGAACCAAACTAAATTTGCTTAATATGTTAATTACAGCTAAATTTCAGAAAGAGCCACAACGTAGTTTCTTTATTTTAAGGTAATAAATTAAAGTGACGCAAGCCTTGAATGATGCCACCTTCAGTATTTTTAGCGGTAATATATTCAGCCCGATCCTTAACGGCGGTGATTCCATTACCCATGGCAATTGGATGATCGACCGTTTCAAACATAGGCACATCGTTTACACCGTCGCCGAATGCATAAGTGGGAACCTTTTCTAAGCCCATTTTTTTGAGCAAAGTCATAATGCCAAATTGTTTGGATTCGCCTTTGAGGACGGTATCCAAGGAATAAGGTGTGTTACGATAAAATGTTAATTCATGGCCATAAGGATAGATGTAACGCTTATCATTGTCGACGGTGATCACTAATAACATATCGACAGGATTAGTTTTGTAAAAATCAGGGTCAACTTCTGGGTAAGGGGTACTGACAAAATCGTATTGTGCTTTAACTAAATCATTTAAGCGTGAGATCCGGAAGTCAGTACCATTGTAGTAAGCCAAAGCATCACCATGTGATTCTGTGATAGCTAACATTTTTGCGATCATCGCTTTGTCAATTGCGCCTTCGTAGATCGGCTTGCCCTCGTAAACCACCAAACCGCCATTGAGCGCGATGTACGTATCAATGCCAGCTTGCTCGAAAATTTCAGGGATTTCACCAGGGGAACGCCCAGTTGAAATAACGGGCAAAATATCCTGTTCACGTAAACTGTGGACAGCAGTACGAACGTCCGCATCGAGTTGTGATTGTGGATTCATTAAGGTACCATCTAAGTCAAAGAAAACTACCGCACGATAGGTCATTTTTTCACTGCTTTCATTTTAGATTGATTCATAAAATTTAAGTGCACTGTGTTAGTGTAGCAAAAAACTTTCAGAAAATACAGTCAAGGGTTGTGTGGCGAAAGTGTGAATAGTTCAAGAACTTATCACAACTTTTCAAGCAAAGGTCCACAACAACTTCTGGTTATTGTATAATAAAGGCAATAAAAGGTGTTATATATCAACCAACGCTATAAAATTATTTTACAGACACATTTTCGTGCCAATACTGGGTGATCATATGTGCCAAAATAATTTTGGCACATAGCTAGCTAATCAACACCGATACTATGAAGGAGTTATTAACATGCGCTTATTGATGATTGAAGACAATAAATCAGTCTCCGAAATGATGAATATGTTTTTTACTAAAGAAGAATGGCAAGTTAGCTTTGCGTACGATGGTAATGAAGCGTTAGAAATTTTCAAAGCAGCTCCGGATAGTTGGGATATTATTACGCTTGATCTTAATTTACCTGGAATGGACGGTATGCAGGTTGCTCAAGAGATCCGTAAACTTTCGCAAAGTGTGCCAATGATCATGTTGACCGCACGCGATTCTGAAAGTGATCAGGTTTTGGGACTTGAAATTGGTGCGGACGATTACGTTACTAAGCCATTCAGTCCAATGACACTGATTGCACGGATCAAAGCGCTCCATCGGCGGGCAGAATTAAGTGAAAATAGTCCAACTATCGATGACGATGCTGAAACTGCATTTGACGTGATCACGGATCATTTTAAATTGAATACTAAAACCCGCGAAGCTTATTTATTGGATCAGCCAATTAATGGATTAACACCCAAAGAATTTGACTTGTTATTCACATTGGCTAAAAAACCAAAACAAGTTTTTTCGCGTGAACAATTGTTAGAACTAGTTTGGGATTACCAATACTACGGGGATGAACGGACAGTTGATGCCCATATTAAAAAATTGCGTCAAAAAATCGAAAAGGTGGGACCGCAAATTATCCAAACTGTTTGGGGTGTTGGCTATAAATTTGATGATTCCGATGTGACTGCTTAATGAAATTGATTTATCAGCAAATGCTGGCTTTTTTTGCCGTTATTATGACGACTTTGTTGATCGTTGGGCTTTTCTTTATTCAATTTACTAATAAGATGGTTTACGAAACAACGTGGGATCAACTTGAGGGTTACGCGGATAGTCTGATGCAACAGGCAATGACAGTTGATAAAAGAACCAATACGTTTACTGGTTTTCAAGTCAGTATGTTAAGTAATAGTGAAGCGGTTTTGTCACAGCAGAAAGTTCATTTTGCGATTTTTAGCGATAAAAATAAAATGATCTATCCACTGACTGATGGTCGTGGCCCTGTTATGGCGCGCCAACTAACCAAAGCCGATTGGCAAAAACTGAAACAGGGCAAACGGATTTATCGTAAGTCTGATCACGGGACCAATGTGTTGAATAATCAACAGGAAATGACCGATGTGTTGGTACCTTATTTCTATAATGGTGATTTAAAAGCCGTTATTTCAGTCGGTTCGCTGGTCTCGAATGTACACGCCAATATTACTAAAATCGAGCATAATCTTTTTATGGCGTTGCTGATTTCCAGTGTGGCCGCCGTGATCATGAGCTTCTTGTTGGCTAAGTATCAAGTTCTGCGGATCAATCGATTGCGTGGTGCCGCACATAAAGTGGCCAAAGGTGATTTTGATGTTAAAATCGATGCCAAGCACCATGATGAGCTAGATGACTTAGCAATCGACTTTAATCAGATGACGACTTCATTACGTGAATCAGAAGATGAAATTAAGCGCCAAGAAGATCGGCGGCGCCAATTTATGGCTGACGCAGCGCATGAAATGCGAACGCCTTTAACGACGATCAACGGCTTACTTGAAGGCCTGCAGTATGATGCAATACCTGAAGATATGCGGGGTAAAAGCATTGAATTAATGCAAAATGAGACCAAGCGTCTGATTCGAATCGTCAATGAGAATTTAGATTATGAGAAAATTCGTACCAACCAAATCAGCTTGTCTAAGCGGAATTTTGACGGTACAGAAGCGTTGCAGAATATTGTGATGCAATTGACTAATAAATCTAATAATGCGAATAATGATCTGATCTTGACGCCGGGTCCTAGTGTGCAGGTCTATGCAGATTATGATCGATTCGTTCAAGTGATGTTTAACGTGATCCAAAATGCGATTCAATTTACCCAAGATGGCACGATTACGATCACTGCAAAACATGGTTACCATGAAACGATTTTCACGGTGCAAGACACGGGTATCGGGATGTCGGCGGAACAAGTGCAAAATATTTGGGAACGTTACTACAAGGCGGATCCATCACGTAAGAATACTAAGTATGGCGAGTCTGGCCTAGGTCTAGCAATCGTTCACCAATTAGTTCAACTGCATGGCGGTGAAATCAAGGTCGATAGTAAAGAAAACGTTGGGACCACATTTACCATTAGTTTTCCTGACCAAGTTGCTAGTCAAGAAACTACACCAGATGCAGTAGAAAGTAAAAAAGATTAGCATTGCCCATTATTTATTTATGAAAGCTAAAAAAGTTGACCCAGTATAAAAACGAGGTCAACTTTTTTGTGCTCATTTATTTGGTGGTTAGAAAAGGAATCGTATGCAAGCTTTGCTCACGCTCGCTGGACAATAATTCTTGATTAGCCGTGAGAAAAACCATAGTAACGGGACTGTTTTTAGTGATCTGATTCAGCTTAAGCAGTACTGCACGCATAACCGCTGGTGGATAATCGTCCAAGGTTGCATTGACTAAGATGACATCCTTACCAGCAAAAATATTCCGGTAAAGTTGCACGTAGAAGCGCTCACTAGTGGTTAGATCAACAGCATCCTTTTCAAAAAACTCATGCTCGTATACTGCTTGCCACGGGTATTTTTTCTCAACACTACCATTTAGATTAAGCAAAATATTTTCGCGTACACTAAGGTATGGGAGTAAAACATCTTCCTGCGTGGTGATGATGCCAAGTCGTTTATGAAGATGGTGTTGGGTAAACAACTTAAGGTAGCGCTGGATCACAAGCCGTCGTTGATCTGATAACGGGACATTAATAAAATAAAGCTGTCCCGGTACAAAGACAGTCTGCCATTTATTTAAAAAACTATTTTGATTTTTAGTTGAATAAAAAGAGAACATAGCTTACTCCTTTGCTAGAAACTGTCTCTGACGGGCCGGTATATGAATAGCTTGATCCCCAGTCTTTACTTGCTGCAGTTACGACGAATGAAGTAGTTGGCGGCTGATCCACCAATTATAGATTGAAGCGCTAAGATAGCTAACCAAAAAGACAAGCGCACTTCCTTGCCAGGTTAATGTCCATAAGGAACGATCATAGTCAGCTAGGCTTTGACCGCCGTGATTACCCTGATCAAACAGTAGTAGATGACCGTTAAACGTCGTAAATTGATGTTGAAACAGCTGATTAAACTGACGCCAAGTTTGGTCCGAAGTGTTTTCCAGCAAGGTTTTTAACCCACTAGGTAACTTTTGGCCAAACCAGTACTGGTTTAGCTGGACCAAACCATCTAAATACCAACTTTGGATACACAGTAAAATAATTGTCGCGATAAAAAAAGCAATTAAAAATGAAAATAGATTTTCTAAAGCAAATTGAAAACTAATATTAGCTGTATTCTTGCCAGCTAATTGATAAATTGAAAATTCATGTTTGCGCTGAATTAAAGTTAGCACGCTAAGCACTAAAATTAATCCTGCAAAGCCCCAAAATAGTAAACTGTAAATATTTTGGGTGTCGCTGACCATCGCCTGACGGATATGAAGAATTTGCCGCAAAACCGACCAACGAGTTAGTATTTGTGATTTACGATCAATAATATCGATGCGTTGTTCAAATAGGCTGAGTGCTTGGCCCTGAATCGCTTGGGCAATCAAGGCGGAAAGACTGCTTACCAGGAATAGAACCGCGCATACACTAAAAAAAGTGGTATAACGCCAATGATAGTGCAAACTTGCAAATACCCGTTGAATAACCCGCATAAGCTCACCTCATTACAAATCTAATTATAAAAAAATACTTTGAACAAAGTGTGAAGTTACCTAATTAAAATCACGAATAAGTGCGTTAAATAGTCCCATTTAAGTTTATTTATTTTCGGTTGGACAAAAATAGTAGCACAATTACTGTAAAAGTAATCGTGCTACTATTTTTTATGACCAGAGCTTAGCAGCTACTATTCAGTTGATTGACTACTAGAACTATTTTCAGAGCTAGTCGTATTTGTTGTATCAGCGTCATCATCACCGGAAGAAAGTTCAGGCGCATCCGTTTTATAATGGTTGCTTGTGGTACGGTCACCATTTTTAGAATATAAACTGGTTGAAAGTTGACCTAATTTTTCGCCGGTCATTTTTAACTGTGCAAAATCATTTTTATAATTGTAATTTTCCGGATCGACAGGTTTGAAACCAATTGGTGTGTAGAAACGTAATAAGTTTTTATTGTTTACTGTGTCAGAAAGTTGTAACTCGTTTTGTACTTTATCTTGTTGCCGTTTAATTTCTGCTTTTAAAGTAGCACTTGGATGGGTGACTTCCTCGCCATCATTGTTGTAAATAGTGCCATCCAGGACTGTGTGCGTCGGGGTGACAAAATTACTGTTACGAAAGGCGACAACCTGATCATGTTGTGCTGAGAAAAGATCCGTTCCAAATTGAACGTAACCCGTATTATCGATGCCCAATAAATGTTCGATCGTTGGCAGCACATCAATTTCACCACCGTATTGCTTCTGAATACCACCGTTATGTTGTCCCGGAATATTGATCATTAGCGGGACGCGCTGCAACTGAGCGTTATCATAATCATTCCAAGTATCGGCGGATTTTCCCAGTAGTTCGGCTAAACTTAGATTGTCACTATTGGATAAACCATAATGGTCGCCGTAAAGGACGATCATTGAGTTGTCATATAAGCCACTCGATTTTAAATATTCAAAAAACTCTTGTAGTGATTGATCCAGATAATGGGCAGTGGCAAAGTAATTATTAACGGCTTTATCGTCGGTTGTTGGTAACGGGAAGTCAGTATCTTCACTGTCCAATGGGAATGGAAAATGATTAGTGACAGTAATGAATTTTGCGTAAAAAGGCTGCTGTAATTGTTCTAAATATTTAACTGAGTCACGGAATAATAATTTATCCTTCAGACCGTATTGTTCTGAACGATCGCCTTCAGTATCGAAGTAAGAAGCATCAAAGAAATTCTGGTAGCCCATATTTTTATAAACGTTATCACGATTCCAGAATGATCCGACATTACCATGGAAGACCGCTGAGCTATAGCCAGCCTTTTGTTGCAAGATCGCCGGAGCGGCTTGGAAGGTATTGTCCGAACCAAGTGCAGTGAACACTGAGCCTTGGGGCAAGCCGTAAACGCTGGTTTCTAACATATTTTCAGCATCACTGGTTTTACCTTGACCGACTTGATGGAAAAAGTTACTGAAGGCATAAGTCTGATCACTATGGTACAAACTATTCAAGAATGGGGTCACTTCCTGACCGTCAACCTTGTAGTCAATTAGAAATTGTTGAAAACTTTCCAAATGAAGAATGATCACGTTGCGACCTTTAGCGATACCATACATATCAGGATCTGGCGCCGCATTGTGCTGATTAATGAAAGTTAAAACATTCGCCAAATCTGAACCATTCGCGGATGCACGGGTCTGGTTATTTTGTGCTGTTTTAACGGCATCATAAACAGTGTAAGCGTCAATACCTAAATATTTCACAATGTAATTACGGTCAAAAGTACGAGTCAAAAGTTGTGGCCGATCAGCTTCACCTAACGTTAAATTAACCGAAAATAATAACACGGCGACTGAAGTAATGGCAAAGGGTAGATGGTGGCGAATTGGTCGTTGATCAATTTTAATTAAACGGGATAGCAGTAATACCACCAGAATAACTAGATCGAGCCAATATAAGACATCATAAGGACGTGCCAACGCCAGTGAACTACCGCTAAGGCCTTCGGAAACTTTTGAATAGCCAAGAATCGTATTGATAGTCATAAAGTCGGTAAACTGGCGATAATAAATTACATTAAAGTAAAGCAAGGCAGTATTTGCGGTTGATAGGATCATTAGGCCAAAGTAGCGCCAAATTGGTCGTTGAATGTATAAAGCTAAACCGAAGACCAATAAGGTAGTGGCCAATGGATTTAGCCATAAAATAATATGCTGGAAAACACCACTAACTCCTAAAGAAAAATCAACATAATAGGCAAACATGGTTTTTAGCCAAAATAACCCAACTAATAGGATGAAAAAGCCATTGCGTTGATTAATAAAAGTATGTAGGTTCTTAAGTAGACGTTTCACGGGATATTTAAACTCCTTTAGAGAATAGCTTGATTTTTAACTGACAATTGCCGGTAAATCAATTCTCACGATATTGTACGCGTAAACGAAATCAATTGTCAAACCGGCACAGGGCTCTGATAGGGTTGCGGAAGTGATTAGTGAAAATTAGTGTATTTTCAAGCAAGACAGATCAACCTTTTATTGTTGTTAAATCGAGAACTTAAATTTTTCCAAATCTCAACGGTAAACTCGTGTTAAGGCGTATTTTTTGCTAAAATAAAGTTAGTAGAATACTAGAATTTAGCTCGACTAATAAATAACTTAAATTTAATAATGTGAGGGGGTAGGTTCATGATTTTTCTGGGGCCACTTTATCGGCTAGTGGCCGCGCGATATGCACATCAAATCTATCATTTTCCATTGATTCAGCTAGTTTTTTATAGTTTAGATAAAACATTACTCTATTTTTTAGTTTTTTTGGTATTACGGTTACTCTACTTACGTTATCGGCAGCGGTTAGGCCAAGGATCAACGGTGTGGCGCCGTGAGACTTATCTCTGGTTGTTGGTCATCTACCTATTATTATTATATTCACTAACTGCGTTGCGGGGGATTTATTGGCCTAATCAATTTTGGACATATTTACAATTACCACATAAGGCAATTAACACAACGCCTTTTGTTGAAACGTTGAAATTGGTGCAGGGCAAATCTAAATTTGATTTTCTCTATAATTTGTTTGGTAATATTTTGTGGTTTATTCCATTAGGATTCAGCTATGGTGTTCGTTTACAAGACAATCGGCGTTGGTTGCCAGTCCAGTTTTTGCAGGTATATTTATTAGGAGTGGGTGTTTCAGTTTCAATTGAAACATTGCAATATCTGTTGTCGACTGGGATTGCCGATATTGATGATGTGACCTTTAATGCTGCGGGCTGTTTAGTGGGTTTTGTTCTATACTTGATTTGGCGCGGCTTACGCCAATGGCTCAATAAATTAAAATTACACGCTAAGAAAGTCTGAGAACTTATTTCTGAGACTTTTTTTATTTCAGACCAATATTTTTTTAGTGGCGATATTTTGGTTGCGGAGTCGCTTTCATTGCTGATGATCACTGATAGCAAGCCATTTAATTAAATGCAAGCTAAAGAAAAGAGCGACATAAAAATATTTTCATGAAAACATTTTTATTTTAGTCTAGTAAAAAAAGCTATACTCAGTTACCAGTTAAGCTGGTATTTAGCCAAGTGAAAATTATTTCATGGTTAGTTATCACGGTTATTGAATTCAGGTTTATTTTTGCTATACCAGTTAGCTGGTTACTTTTTAAAAGTAAAAAAAGGTTGCAACCTATGTTTGTAACCGGTAAAATGGAATTTCGTAAATCAAGAGAGAATTGAGGAATATTTTGTGAGTATTTTAATTGCACTGATCCCAGCGCTTTGTTGGGGCAGTATCGGTTTAGTGAGTGGTAAGCTCGGCGGTAGCGCATACCAACAAACCTTAGGTATGACAATTGGTGCGCTAGTATTTTCGTTAGGTGCTTACTTTGTTTATCATCCTGTCTTAAATGTAAAGGTATTCTTAGTCGGTATCGCTTCTGGCTTGCTATGGAGTGTCGGCCAAGGCCAGCAGTTCCAATCAATGCAAGTAATGGGCGTGTCGCGGACGGTACCGATGTCGACTGGGATGCAGCTAGTCGCTAATACGTTAGCCGGTGCCTTACTTTTTCATGAGTGGCAAAATGGTCGAGAAATCAGTCTTGGCGTTTTGGCTTTGATCATTCTGATCGTTGGGGCAACACTAACATCGCGGAATGATCCAGCTAGTCGCTCAGTTAATGAAGAAAACACCGAACTTAGTAGAGGACTGCGGATCCTACTAATTTCAACGATTGGCTATGTCGGTTATACGATCGTTGTTGATTGGGGTCAAGTCAACGCAATTGCAGTGATTTTACCACAAGCAATTGGTATGTTGATCGGCGCGATCATTATGGCAATGGGTAAGGATGTCAAAAATATTGCAACGGTTAAAAATATTTTAACTGGCTTACTTTGGGGCGCAGGGAACATTTTTATGTTCCTATCGATTCCTAAAGTTGGCTTGGCAGTTTCATACTCCTTGTCACAAACGGGGATCATTATTTCCACACTAGGTAGTATCTTCTTGCTAGGTGAAAAGAAAACCCGGCGTGAAATGGTCTACGTTGTGGTTGGCTGTCTGTTTGTCATTGGCGGCGGGATCCTACTGGGCTATATGAAAGCTTAATTTGAATCAACCAACTGCTGGCAGATAATGTCAGTAGTTTTTTATATTTTTAAAGCCTTTTCAAAGTATAAACGCGCTTGCAATTTAATAGCAAAGCGGCTAAAGTTATTTTTGGTAGTTACTATATTAAGGGAGGCTATTTTTAATGGCACATATTACATTCGATGATTCTGCTGTTAGTCAATTCGTTCACAACAACGAATTAAGTGAAATTCAACCAATGGTTACCGCAGCACATGATCAATTGGTCAACGGAACTGGCGTAGGATCAGAAATGCTGGACTGGGTACGTTTACCTCATGATTACGATAAGGAAGAATTTAGCCGGATCAAAGCCGCTGCTAAAAAAATCCAAAATGATTCTGAAGTCTTTGTTGCTATTGGTATTGGTGGCTCATATCTAGGCGCTCGCGCTGCCATTGATTTTTTGAGCAGTACTTTCTACAACATGGCACCAGACCGTAAAGCACCACAAGTCTTCTTTGCTGGTAATTCAATCAGCTCATCTTACTTGCATGACTTATTAGCAATGATCGGTGACCGTGACTTCTCGATCAACGTCATTTCTAAGTCAGGTACGACTACTGAACCGTCAATCGCTTTCCGTGTTTTTAAAGAAAAATTGATCGCTAAGTATGGTGCAGATGGCGCTAAAGAACGTATTTATGCCACAACTGACAAGGCAAATGGTGCTTTGAAGCAAGAAGCTGACGCTGAAGGTTACGAAAGCTTTGTTATTCCTGACGGTACTGGTGGTCGGTTCACTGTTTTAACTGCCGTTGGCCTGTTGCCAATTGCGGTTGCTGGTGGCGATGTTGATCAGTTAATGCAGGGTGCTGCTGCCGCTGAAGATGAATACGCTGATCCAGACGTAACTAAAAATGACGCTTATAAATATGCAGCATTGCGTAATATTTTATATCGTAAAGGCTACACAACAGAATTATTAGAAAACTACGAACCAACTTTGCAATACTTCTCCGAATGGTGGAAGCAATTGATGGGTGAATCTGAAGGTAAGGACCAAAAGGGTATCTACCCATCTTCAGCTAACTTCACTACCGATCTGCATTCATTAGGTCAGTATATTCAAGAAGGTCGCCGTAACTTAATGGAAACTGTTGTCAAAGTTGACAAACCAACGCATGACTTGACTGTTCCCGTTGAAGACGGTGACTTAGACGGTTTGGCTTACCTACAAGGCAAGTCGATCGATTTTGTTAACACCAAGGCTTATCAGGGTGTTGTATTAGCGCACAATGATGGCGGCGTACCCGTAATGAGCGTACACATCCCAGAACAAAATGCCTTCACCTTAGGTTATTTGATCTACTTCTTCGAACGCGCTGTTGCTATTTCTGGTTATTTGAACGGTATCAACCCATTCAACCAACCAGGTGTTGAAGCATACAAGAAAAATATGTTTGCACTTTTAGGCAAACCTGGCTTCGAAAAACTTGGTAAAGAATTAAACGAACGCCTATAAAACAGCGTTTTTAGCATAATTTAGTTAAAAATAAAAAGCTCCTGAAATCGTAGAAATTGTCTGTGAAGACGGTTTTCGATTTTTGGGAGCTTTTTGTGTTCAATTATTTTCGCGCGTTTTATAATCAAGTTAGCCAAATACTTTTAGCTAATTGATAAAATAAAAAACACCAAGACAAATCTCTGTTATCATTGATGTTCCTACACAAACAATGAAAGAGGTTATTGTCTTGATGCAAGAACAGAATACCACAGTCAG
>NZ_RHOE01000056.1 GCF_003946385.1 Loigolactobacillus zhaoyuanensis | reverse complement strand
TGGCTTTAAAACAGGATCATAGTACATCACGGCTGTATAGGCTTGTTCCTGTTTAATCAATGGCAATCCATCTAAATCGCCTTTGGGAAAGGCCCTTTTCAATACTTCATGGTATTGCGTTTTAATGACTTGCTTAACGGCCATGATTGTTCGCAAATCTTTGACTGCGCGAGTAATCTTTTGCTGCTCGGTTGGTGAATACTTTTCTAGTAGACCTTGATCAACGTGTTCTAGACTTTCTAAGCTATCATCATGAATCATCAGCGTATATTTAAGCTCGATTTTGACTTCCTTTTCTTGTTGCATTAATATCTTCCAGCCAACGTATGGCCGTTTGGTAAAGGTCAATAATTGTCGGACCAATAAATCATCACGAATATTCATTAAACGTTCGTTTAATTCACTGCCTTTGAAAATCGTTTGTTCACTATTAGTTTCTTTAATCAATTCCCGTCGTTCAGCCGCGGTTGTCTGTTCAAAATCAAGCTCTGGATAAAGTTTTTTAGTCGTGCGATCAACTACTTTATTTAAGAGTTCATCTGCTTTTTTTAGTGAACTTTCTTGTTGGTTAATCGTCAATAATTGCTTAGTGACATCTTCACCAACAGCGTGCTTAATTAAGGTACTGTTTTTCCAATTAAATAGCATGCGCCGCTTATCATCTAAACTTTCCAAACTAATATAAGTTTTCAGTTCGTGACTTAACTCTTTGACCACTTTTTTCTCGTTAAACGAGAAGTGTTTACTTAGGCTATCCAAGTGGCCTCGATTAACTACTTTCTCCTGCATATTTTTATAGCCAGCTTTGGACTTACGATAGTTCTTAACTTGTTGATTAAATGCCTTTCTTTCATGCTGTTTGCTATTGATTCCCTCGTGTTGCATTGGTGTGTCAGCTATTCCCTGTTCCACAAATGATTTTTCACTGATCCGATCAGGAATGTTTTTTTGCTCTAAAGCCTGATTGACACTTGCCGCCCAATTGTGCCGCCATTCAGTTATTTTTTCTTTTTTATCCCAATCGACCATCAGTATCTTTCTACTCTTAGGGTACTTGCTAGTTCCGGTATATGTTTTGTTGCCATTATCATCTAAAATATATTGCTTTTTGCTCTTAATTCCCCATGTTCCATCTGAATTAAACGGCCGATTAGTTAACATCACATGTGCGTGCGGATTATCTTGGTGGTCGCGATGAATCGCTACATCAGCTACCATGCCTTGATCAACAAAATTTTCTTGCACGTATTTTGTCAATAATTCTTTCTGTTCGGATTCACTTAATTCTACCGGTAAAGCCACGTTAAACTCTTTTGCATACCGTGAGTTTGATTTACGATCTTTCTTTTCAACTTCATTCCACAACTGCTCTCGATCACTCGCCCATTCAGGTGAATTTTTTGGCCTCAAAATAAAGCTTTCTGGCATGATCGATCGGGCATAAAAATAGTGGCGACCTTCCTTATCATCAAATAGCTTTTCACCACTTCGATAAGCGGCACTGGCAATCGCACTTCGTCCTTTACCAGCACTAATATTACTAAAACTCATGTGGAATATTGCCATGTCAGTCACCGTCTTCCTTTGATTCTATGGGTTTTGACTTTGTTGTCGCCATCGGCGACTTCTGATACGAAGATTTAGCACGATTTACCCCACAATAATTTAGTGGGGTGTAAGTGCGCATTGACCTCGTTCCACTCGGCCTTCTGATTCTCTTAACTTTAACTTAGTGTATGCCTTCCGCTTCGCTATTTCAAATTTTATACTTTGACTTAACGTTTCTTATATGATATAGTTTCGGTGATTATTTCTAATATGATTGGAGGGATCGTTATGTCTCAAAGTAACTTAGAAAAACAAGAAGCTAAATTAAAATCCCTTAATCAAAAAATTAAGGACGAAAAAAATAAGATTGAACAACGGCTAGGTAAACAAATCATCAGTCAAGCCGATTTAGATTATGCTAATTTGTCTAACGATCAGATTAAGCTTTTAGCCAAGCAATTTTCTGAATTTTTAAAGGTAAAGTCCGTAGATCGTTAGCCATACGAGATGGGGAAATTCCATGTCTAATCAATATGAAAAACTAGTCGAGCAGCAAGCGCGTTTAAAACAAAAAATTGAGCGGGAAGATTTTAAATTACGGCAATCTAAATACTATGAAAATCGGCAAGCCCGCAAAGCCCGTTCTCGCCGATTAATTCAAAAAGGGGCTTTATTAGAAAAGTACTTTCAAGCTAATAACCTCTCGGTCGAACAAACCGAAGAACTTTTAAAAACATTTGCTGACTATGTTAACGCCCATAAACCGGATAAATTAAAAAACGATCAACCTAATAACTAGGCCGATCGTTTTTATTTTCAGGATTGTTTTTTGGCTTAATTTCTGGATTGTGTTTAGCAAAGTCTTTTAACTGTTTTTGAATTCTTTGTGTAAGCTCTGCTTTACTTTCTTTGTGCTTCCTTTTACTTGATCGCTGTTGAATTATCTTTTGACCCTTACCTCTTCTTTTTGATTTTAGGTCAAGCGTAAAATATGAAATTTTATTTTGATCTAGCTTACTTAAATGACCGATTTCTTTAAAGTTTAAACCGGCTTTGGGAAAGCGATAAATATTACCAAGATCGACCCAGGAAGGTTTCTTCAACCCAGCGGATTGCCAATCTTGAATCGGATAATATTGTTGATTGATATAAGCCGACTTCTTTTCATACTGACTAGTAATTTTAAAAGCCTCGACTGTCTGTTCTGATACCCGACGAATTAAAACTGGCCGAGACTTGCCACCGTTAGTTTCTACAAAACTAACGTATAGGCTGACTAAGTCATTAGTCCTCATCTGGATCGTTGAGCCAATCAGCGACCTCTTTAGCGTCTTTGAACTCGGTGACTGGTGTCCCTTCGGTCGCCTTTAAAAAGCGTAAATTAGCTTTTTCTTCTTCGCTTAAAGACGCATTAAAAGGTAAAGCACCATTAGCAACAATCCGCTTGTAAAACATGTTAATGGCCGTGGTTGGATTTAAGCCCAATTCGCTTAAAACTGCTTCGGTATCATCGGCCAAATCTTTATCAATCTTGACTTGGACCCGTTTCTTTTCCCTAACTGCCATGATTGTCTCATCTCCTTTATTTTACTACTACCATTATACTACCTTTTGAGTACCTTATCAATAGATAAAGCCCTGGCCTCAAATCACTTGAGCTTGGCGTTGATCTAAAGGCTGAATTTTTGAGCTGGTTAGCTCTGGCACTCATTTAAAAGCCCCTATTCTTCTGTTTAAGCCATTTAAATCTAGCTTAAGTATAAATAGACTAGTAAGTCTTAGAACCGCTTAGAAAGGATTTTGTAGCCTTTTAGGACTAGTAGTACAACCCACTGTTATCGTTGTCGGCCGACTTTTCTTCTTCGGGGTGTTTAGCAGCATATTCTCTAGCCGCTTGTTTATTCCACCAAACGCCAAATAGGTTTTGCATGGTGCCGTATAAGTAGTTCTCCACGTTCTTGATATGCTTCTCATTGCTTCTTAGAGCGTTAAAGTAGCGTCTCAAGGCTTTAGTCATTAAAGGTTTTAGTTCTTCATCATCAAGTGGGATTATGACACCAATATCTTTGTGATCTTTCTCAACTCGGTACTTAGCATTTAAGATAATGCCAATGAAGCGCCGCATTTGTTGCGGAGTTCGGCACCAGAAGCTAAGTAATTGCACGGCTTCTGGTTCTAAGAAAACCGGTAACCCACTGTCTTTATCAGTTAAGAAATCATTAGCATGGTTCACCAAATCCTTGTTTTGCTTTTCTAGTTCTGCTGGTGAGAATTGGGCTGTGGAAAAGTCCAACTTTTGAGTATCTATATTATATCTATTAGTATCTAAATTATTAGTATAGTCTAGATCTTGTCTCTTTTTGAGAAGTCCGCTTGTACCAAGGAATTCAGACGTATCAGAAACGGTATCATGCGGGTTTCTCTTTTTGAGAAGTCCGCTTGTACCAAGGGGTTCAACGGTATCATGCGGGTTTCTCTTTTTGAGAAGTCCGCTTGTACCAAGGGGTTCAGGCGATTTTAATGGCTCTCGCTTAATATAAACGTCTTTTGCTGTTACTTCCAAATCTGCCAAATATAATCTATTTGGTTCGTTTTTGCCTGATCTTGGATTAAACCCCATATGTTTTTGATACAAAAGGTTCGCGTCCATTAATTCGTGTTTAATCTTATTGATTTTATTATTTGACCAGTTTCGTAAATCTTTTAGTTCATTGTTTGTGTATATGAAATATACGTTGTTATTTTCGTCAACCCAATTATTGCTTAGTGAGTAACTTAGACGATCGCGTAACACCGAATAAAGTAAAATGGCACTATCGCTAAGATCCTTATATTTTTCCCCTTGGAGTAAGATCTGCGGCAAAGCGTAAAACTTTACTTCATAGGCCCTTTTAGCATTTGTAAAGTTGAAGTTTGATTGATCCATAATAAAAGCTCCCTTTCTTAACTGACACACGTCGTCTTAAAGAGAGTTGCTAAAACATCTGACTTGTTTTAAAATACAAATCTGATATGCTTTAACTGAATTACAAAGCGAACATTGGACGTGATCGGCTTTGTAAATTCACCGGCATGTGTCTATTCTGGGTTGCCCATACGGCAACTTTTTTTAATTTCTAACAACAAAAATGGACTAAATAGCATTGGTTAGCCACTTAGCCCATTGGATTCAATTTGTTTTTAACTATCCTTCACTTGTCCCATAGGACTGGTTTGCGGTATAATTAACCTACAAATTAAGAACAATGTTCAGACGATTTTAACTTGGCGGTCTAAATCGTCTGAATCTAAGTAGCTCGCTATTAGCTACTTGCTAAACCTAAAATCCCCGATTCCTCGTGAATCGGGGATTTTTCTGTTTAGCTTGATCTATTTATTCGGTTGTTAAATTAATCTTAGTCTAGCATAGCGCTTACCTACAGGCAACCGTATTTGGTTTAGTGCACTTTACTAGTTTTTACCTAATCACAAATTAATCAAGCGAACAAATTGCGTATTTACTTGTTTGATTAATTATTTATTTATTTAACTGCTAAATTGCATCTATGATTGAAGCTAAGAATTCTGAACGATTTTTAAATCCGTTTTTTCGGGCAGCCGTATCCATTTTTTTAAGTTGACTTTCAGTAATTGAGAAGGTCACAGATCGCTTACGCTCTACTTCCTTTCGGCTGATATTTTTCAAAAATGCGACTGCATCTTTCTTGTTGTCTTTCAATGTAGTTTCGTAACTTTCTCTCATTTCTTCGTCTTTTTTATGGTTGAATGAATCTAAACTCATAATCTAACTCTCCTTACTTGGTTTTATTTGCTAATTCTTGAAAAAGATGATCGGCGTGTTCTATGAACTTTTGATTTTGCTTTAAAATGGATTCATCATGATTGGCTAATTCAAATATTGAAGCGTGCCTTGCAGTAGCTTTATTAAAGAGCTCTCTTTCAGGAATTATAGTTGCGACTGTTTCATCGCCTTCTATGTGTTTTAGCAAATCGCGAGACATGCTTGTATTATGTCTAATCATATTACCGATAAAGAAAAGCTTTGCGTCAACGTAAGTTTCGCCAGTTCGATAGTCAAAAAGTGATTTTCTGAATTTTTCGAGTCGTGTTTCTAGGTCAAACTTGGCATTGTAGCCATGTTCACTGGGTGTAATGGGACTAATCAGGTAATTACTGATAGCAATAGCGTTTTTAGTGATGGTGCTAAAATCTGGGTGCGTATCAATTAAGATATAGTCATAGTCGGTTAAGCTTAATGAATCGGAGTTGTTTTTAAACCACATGAACAACATCATTTCTTTGTTACTGTTATTTTCTAGATAACTTCCTAAAACATCTAGGTCTATAAAACCGGCTATTAAATCTAGATTCGGTCCGACACTGTCAATTTTTACTTTTTGAGCATTGTCATTTTCTTTAAACGCTTCAGCGATGGTATTGTTTCGTCGTGTTTTTTCAAAAACGGTTGTTAAATTGCACTGATGGTCTAAATCTATTAATAGAACCTTCTTACCATGTTTGGCTAACCAATCACCATAATTTAAAGTCAAGGTTGTTTTACCAACACCACCCTTGATAGCAGTAAAAGTAATAATCTTCATCTTGATACCTCCTTCATCTAGCTTAATTATATCATTAGTAGACAAATAAATAAACAAACAATTTATTAAATAATTAAGCTGACAATTAACTTATTTTTAAAGCTCATTTTTAAAGATTCTATATTTTTTGCGATATCTGATAAAGGTCGTCCGTTTAATCCCTGTATTACGGGCAACATCTACATCACTCATGCCTGCCTGATAAAGTTTAAAAGCATGTTGCAAGCGGGGAATCGTCTTGGGTGTATTGGGGTTTGCGTCCATGATATTTGCCCTGCTGCTTGGCCAGAGAAATCCCTTGTTGTTGACGCTCAATAATCCGCTTACGCTCACTTTCAGCCGGGTACTTATACAGTTCAATAATGAGATTGGTCATGAGTTGACGTAAATTGGGGTCAGCAATCCCCGTCATGGACGGTAAATTCAACACATCTAGGGTGGCACCCTTATTTTGAATGGAGTTCATGATCTTAGTCAAATCATGGTTGTTTCTGCCTAAGCGATCTAATTCAGTGACCAGGACAATATCACCCTCACGAATATAGGCCAACATTTTTTGCAGTTCTGGCCGATTAGTGTTAGCCCCACTTAATTTATCCGTGGCGAATTTACAATTAAAATGCAACACAAAGTAAAAAAATAAACCCATACCGGGTAGAATATGTTTAACGACCAAATCAAACAATTCGAGGTATCCGGTATGAGCTATAAACATCTTACTATAAAAGAACGTGAAATGCTTATGTTTTTACGAGCTAAGGGGTTATCTATCCGGGCTGTTGCGTTACGGCTGGGGCGAAATTCAAGCACTATTTCACGAGAATTAAAACGTTGTGCAGGTCATTATTCCCCAAGCAAAGCAGAAAATGACTATTATCAAAAGCGGCAGAATTGTCATAAGAAGCGGCTATTAGACAGCCATCCACAACTACGTCGTCAAATTGTTCATTACATCTTAGATCTGCACTGGTCACCAGAGTAGATTACCGCTCGCTTTAATAAAGAACATCAATGGTGTGTTAGCTACAACACCATTTACCGTCATATCTATCAACACAATTTAGGTGAGAAGTACTCCTCACGTGGTGATACCGGTATTCAGCGCCATCTCAGACATAAACATCGGACTCGACATTCAAAGAATACTAGACGACATCGAGAAGTACAGACGGACTATATCTCAATTCATGAGCGCCCCGGTTTTATCAACCAGCGTCAACGTATAGGTGACTGGGAAATTGATACTGTGATTGGTCGAACGGGTCACTCCATCCTTTTAACGGTTGTCGATCGGCTTAGTCGGCTTACGCTTATCAAAAAGGTTGCGCAAAAGGACTCGCAGGAGATAAATAAAGGCTTAGTTGAACTGTTAGGGGCCATTCCTAAAGAATTTGTTCATTCTATTACACCAGATCATGGGACCGAATTTCTTCATCTTGATGAAATCAGCGAAAGGTTAGGTGTTACTGTCTATTGGCCCGATCCATATTCGCCTGAACAGCGTGGAACAAATGAGAATACAAATGGATTAATTCGGGAATATTTTCCTAAGCGAACAGATATTGATAATTATACGGAACAGGACATTGAGCACCGCCAAAAGCAGTTAAATCAACGTCCTCGCAAAGTGTTAAACTATGAAACCCCATATGAAGTATTTTTTGACAAACCGTTGCACTTAGTTTGAAAATTCGCCAGGGGGAAATAAAATCAGTCTCATTTTCCGTTTTTGTGTTTGTGGTGCGATGGTTATACGTGATGTTAAAGAACTTCCTATCATTCTACACTACGTCATCACTCATTTCATCTCGAAATGAGAAAGATCTTGAAGAACGTTTTTTAAAAAAAGTGTTTTGATCAATTTGGTGGTGTAAAATGATTATTGGTGATAATGATCAAATTGCGATCACTGAAACGTTGATGAAGGGGAGTATTACGATGGATCAAAAATTTTTAGATGTCATGAAGCATGAGGGTCCTGCCACAATTGTAACCATTAATGCGCAACCAGCCCACGTTGTTAATACCTGGATGTCATACGTCCAGGTAACAGACAAGCAATTACTGATTCCGGCGGCCGGCATGCACAGCATAGAGCAGGATTTTTCAACTGACAACCACGTGATTATAACGGTTGGGAGTAAAGAGGTCGAAGGTACCCAGGGACCCGGTGCCGGCTTTCACGTTTATGGGACCGGCCAATTCTTAACATCCGGTGATGACTTCGATACAATGAAGAAGAAATTTCCTTGGATTACCAGAGTTTTGAAAGTCGATATCGATAAGATTGAACAAAAAATTTAAATCAAAGTCGCTAAAGCAGCTTATGTTGTTTTGGCTTTTTCTTTTTGGAAAAGCTTCTTTGACTGAAGCCCGCTTCAATTGGCGTTATGATAAGTCTGTAGTAAAATGAAGAAGGGAATGATCAGAATTGAAAGCAATTGTGATTGATCAGCCGGGCGGTCCTGAACAGTTAAAGTTAAAGGATCTGGTGCAAACAGTGTGAGAGATGACCATCTAACCAGCTATTGATCCTATGTTGAAGGTTATGCAGCTAACAATGCTTCTAATTCGTCCACGACTGAGAACCCGATGAGACTTAACTCTCGTCGGGTTCTTTTGCGTATTGCGTGAACAATTTCCACACCGCTCAACGTTGCACTAGCGGTTCGAATGCTTTGAAAGCTTGCTGAGCGGACACGATGACGTTTAATGAATCGGTGGTCCTGTTCAATCAAATTATTTCGATATTTGGAACATTAGTGGGCTGATTTGCTCAAATAGTCTTGCTTTATCAGGTGCTTCACTGCTTTCAGTGTTGCCCGATATTGATCAGTGACTAATCGATCAGGCCGACCATTGGTCGTCAAGAGACGCTTCAAAAAGTGATAGGATGCGGTATAATCGCGCTGTTTTCGTAGTTCAAAATCCATGGACAAACCGTTACTGTCAATAGCGCGATACAAATAGGCCCAACGGCCTTTAACTCGAATATAGGTCTCATCGATTCGCCAACTTTTAGCGTGAGCTGTTTGATGCCGACGCCATAGAGCCTTAAAGATGGGGCCATAGTGATGAACCCAACGCATGACCGTGGTGTGATGAACAGTGATACCCCGATCCCGAAGCAATTCAACGATGTCACGATAGCTGAGACTGAATCTGAAATAGTAGCCAACGGCTACTAAGATGATGTCCTTTTGAAAGTGGCGTCCCTTAAAGTGATTCATGCGCGCAATCCCTCGTTTCTTGGCACCCAGTATACTAAAATCAAGTCAGCAAGGAAAATTTGCACCAGAACCAGTAAAACTAATGATGTACCCTATTGTTACCACCTGTAAGTTCAACAAACATTAGTAACATATAGGTGACCCGATGGGAAACGTGAAGTGCGTGAAAAATGAGAATAGAGGTAAGGACATGAGTGAGACATTTAAAATGATGAATTGGCAGCTTGATCAATTTACAGATCAAGTCCTAGTCGCGCTGGATCAGCTTATTTCAATCGTATTATCACCGTTTGTTTGGTTCTTCCAACATCCGCTTGCTGATTTTTGTAAATGGCTTTTCGGACCGCAATCTATTGCACAGGGGGAAACGGTATTGGCCGTTATTCTCGTTGCTTTGGGAGCATATGCAATCTTTTTCGTGTTTCACACAGCTGCATTGGTAGCCATTGCAACGTTTGTCATACCAGCTCTCTTGTCACTCCTCGGGCATATATTCCACTTTGGATTTAAGGTTCTAATTATTTATTTGGCAATCCGTTTTTGCATTGCGTTAGTTAAGTTTTCCGGTAAATGGATAGACAAATGTCGGCGACTTTGGAAAAACTGTGAACGTGCCCTTAACAGCAGTCTTCAAATGGTTGTATTGGCCTTCCTGAAGATAGTTCTTAAAAGATACTAGACAGGTTCTTAGCGTCGAAACCAAAAGCAAGCGAGGTTATGAGTAAATGTCCCAATACGATCCTACACTGTCCGTCCTTGG
Source organism: Loigolactobacillus zhaoyuanensis (assembly GCF_003946385.1). GTDB lineage: Bacteria > Bacillota > Bacilli > Lactobacillales > Lactobacillaceae > Loigolactobacillus > Loigolactobacillus zhaoyuanensis. The sequence continues at coordinate 5,680 of NZ_RHOE01000056.1, read as the reverse complement.
AATACCAGACCATAATATCAAAGTAGCCTTTGTTCGTCATAAATATCGTGGCAACGGGGTACGTCGCCGCCAGTATCATGTGATTGATGCCGAGCTGACTTACCGGTTAACCCGGTGCCCACTGTGTGGCTTTGAGGCCTTGCACCCTAACGGGTTTTACACGGCCCACGTGCGCGTCCTCAACGGGGTTGAAATGCCGACAGTCATTAACTTGCACAAGCAACGATGGCGCTGTCATAACTGTTACCACACAGTCAGTGCCAAGACGCCACTCGTGCAACCCAACCACACGATCGCCGCTCACATGACAGAACGAATCATGAAGTTAGCGCATGAACGGTTGCCAGTCAAAACCATCGCCCGTATTATCGGAATCTCAGCCTCCTCGGTTCAACGGATCATTGACCAAAATCTCAAACTCCGACCGGCTCGCCGGCTACCCACGCGACTCTGCTTTGATGAGTTCCGTTCCACTCATGGCATGATGTCGTTTATCTGTCTTAATGCCGATTCACATCGTCTGATTGCCTTGCTTGGTGACCGATTCAACCGCACGATTAAAAACTTCTTCATCGCTCATTATTCACTCGCTGAACGCACTCGGGTCCAGACGGTCACCATGGACATGAATACAGCTTATCAGACGATTATTCATGAGGTTTTCCCCAAGGCCCAAGTCGTCATTGATCGGTTCCATATCATTCAACTTGCGGCTCGTGCCCTTGATCAGGTACGCGTCCAAGCGCTCAAACAGCTTGATGACAAGCACAGCCGTCCTTATAAGATCATGAAGACAAACTGGCGGCTTTTTCATCAAACTGCGCCTGACGCTAAACACAAACAGTTCCTGTTTGGTTTGAATGAATACGTCACGCAACAGGAGGCCATCGATATCGCACTTGATACTGAGCCCAAGCTCAAGCAAACCTACGAGACCTACTTAGCGCTTCATGATGCTTTGATGGTGAAGAAACATCCCGCGGAACTGGCAAACCTGTTAGCTACTTACGAGCCAAACGGTACGGCAATGGGCATGACGATCGCGACGCTTAAGCGACACAAAGTCGCTGTTCTCGCCGCTGTCACCAGCCCTTATTCCAACGGTCCGATCGAAGGGGTTAACCGCCTCATCAAGTCACTCAAACGATCCTGTTTTGGCTTCAAGAATCAGCTGAACTTCTTCAAACGAATCTACCAAATCACGGCATAACATGACAAAGACGGCTCCCCAAATGGAGAACCGCCTCAAATGATAAATATATTCTTCAACATCAGTTGACGCAGAGCCATTTATTCTTCAATACCAGTTGACGTAGCGCCAAACTTTGTTCGTCCTATTGATGTTCTTATCAGTTAAGTCAGTACTGCTTATTTAGTCGTCTCGGAAGCACCTGTGACCGCATCAGCTGTTGAAGTTTTCATGTCATTAATTGTTTGTACGTCTTTCCCTTCTACTCGAGAAGATAAGACCCTTTGAGGTTCACTTTGTGAGGCACTTGTAGTTGCATCAGGTTTACTATCGGGATCCATGATAAGCTTTTGTCCAGTACGCTTTAGATAATCAGAGACAATTGGCCAAATGTCCAGGACCCATTCGTTAACACCACGATAACGTCCGTCTGCATCGTGCATAGCTTTGTAAAAATGCATAATGTACTTTTGGTTTATTTTATTTCCAGGTACTGGCATCGCGATAAGCTCTTTTTGCCCCTGACGTAAAGCCCAAATAACTTGTTGAACGTGCTCAACGGCTCGTTTGGGGTGAAATAAATCGGCAGTGTTGCCAACCTGTTTTGGATCCCTTGGTGCGAGCATAGCGTCATGATCGAGAAAATGATTGTAATAAATAAATTGATCATTATCATCCATAAAAGTTAACTCTACAGGCATCGTGTTAAGGAACCAATTTAATTGATCAACTGTTAATACGCCACGATTCAGTTGGACATAATGATTCCCACTCGTTGCCTTAACTAGTTTAGCTGCCTTTTCCACCCAATCATCGGATATATCAATATCAATAGAAGTTTCGACAGGATGTTTTCCTGCAAGATCCTCTTGACGCCAAGGTTCTTGCTTTTTCTTTTCCTGTAGTGCGTCTAGTACATTAATCCAACGTATAAACTTGTTAATTACAGTGTCGAGAAAAGCAATTGTCTTTGAGTCCTTCAAGTTCCCTAACTCATCGAAGGCTTTCTTGGCATCAGCTAATAAAAACTCATCGCTAGGCATAACCAAAGCCCCAACGCCGGGTGATTCCATAATTTGACGAAGTGCAAGTTGAGCTCTTGAGGAACCCTGTGTATGCCAAGAAGCACCAACTATTAAGACTGGTTTCTGATTTAACGGATGTACTTTGTAAGACAACCATTCAATGACGTTTTTCATAGCAGGACTTGTTGTATGATTGTGCTCGGGAGTTGCTAGAATAACACCATCAGCTGATTCGATCTTATGTACTAGATATTGGACAGCTGCACTTTGAGTTTGATCCTTATCTTCATTAAACATCGGTATATTCTTAATTTCCAGTAGTTCAATGTCAATCTGTGAAGCATAGTGGCTAGCGATAAAAGTTAATAATTGCCGATTGTATGATATATCTGCAATACTTCCTGCAATTGCAACAATTTTCATAATTGTCCTCCTAGTTATCCTGCCAATTGACGTTTTTAGTTTGTTCTTTAGCTTGTTTTTGTGAATGAATCATTTGTTTGGTCAACTTAACAAAGACGGAAAAGTCTGAGAATAAACCGTTAAGCTGGACACCTAATCGTAAGTTCTTTAAATTACCGGAGTCATCAAATGCCTCTAGTGAGTGTCCTACTAAGAATTCAGAGCTTGGCATAATACTAGCCTTCAATTCAGGAGAATCTAGAATCTGCCGTAATTGAGCCTGAGCGCGTGAAGTGCCTAATGAACCATAAGATGCACCAACAATCATCACAGGTTTGCCAGCAAATGGGTGTATACGATAAGAGAACCAAGCAAGTGCAGAACTCAGCACAGCAGGTATGGCATGATCATACTCAGGTGTGGCAATAATGACACCATCAGCCTTCCGAATCTTTCCAGATATAACGTTGACGGCTTCCGGTATATGATCCTGGGAAGCCTTATAGAAAACTGGTAAATTACTAATGTCAACAATCTCAATAACTGCCTCCTCAGAATAATGTTTCTTCATATATTGAAGTAACTTGAGATTAGTTGACCGCTGTATATTTGTTCCAGCAATACCAAGATAGTGCAACATTTGAACACCTTCCTTTCTAGGAAAATCACTCGAAAGGGTAACTTTACCTTACCCAGGATAATTATATTCCTTTTTAGCTTGCAGAGTAGCAATCTCGTCACTCTTAGAGAACGGCAGTGAACCTGATAACTTATAGTTAAGGAGATTTAATGAATTGAGGCCTTGACCGTTTGTGTATTGCCATTTTGATAGATAAAAACAGCGCCTAAATTATTAGGATCTTTCTCCCATCCTGGAATAGGCTTACCAGCAAAAAATAATCGCTTGGCTTCTAATTCACCCTGCAGAGAATCACGAGCAAATACAGTAACAGCAGCCAATTGGGTTTGTAAAGGATATCCAGTTTGAGGATCCAACAAATGATGATATCTTTTACTCCCTTTTATTAAAAATCGTTCGTAGATACCACTTGTAACAGCTGCACATGCAGGTTTAATGACCGTTCCAATGCCAATATTTCTTCCTTTATTGGGATCCTGAATACCAACTATCCATCGGCCATCAGATCGTCGTGGAGATTCTCCAACAAATAGTAAATTACCACCGAGATTAATTATTCCAGCCCTAATCCCATAGGCAAACCAAATAGACCGAATTTGATCAGCAATGAATCCCTTTGCAATTCCTCCAAGATCGAGCTCCATACCAGTTTTGACTAGTTTTACGGTGTGCAACGCATCATCCATAATAATGTTATCGGGATTGCTTAAAAGTAGCCGAGACTTAATGTCGTGATCGGATGGAACATTGGCACCGTTGAAACCTATCTTCCAAAGTTTGACAAGTGGTCCAATCAAGGCATTGAATCCAAAGTGCTTTTGGCTTGCTAGGACAGCATTTTTTATAAGTGCATACGTACCACACGAAATCTCAGTATTGTCATATCCTGCTAGTTGATTTATGGTCATTATTTCTGAATGAGGTTGATTTACTGTCAACCTAGATTCTTGTTGCCTGATTAGCAATTCGGCAGCAACTAATGCAGAATTATCTTGCTCGCCAAATACCGACAAAACTATATTTGTTCCTAAAGCTCGTAATCGCTTCACTCGCCAAGTTAGCATTGTATCATCATTTCTATAAATACTGTATTTTGAATCACTTTTCTCATGATTTCCCTCTTCTGGTTGTAGTACGACCGAAGGTGTTTTTTTATGGAATTCCCGTGATCAAAGAGTTTAGTTATTTTCCTACCCAGTTTACAATTCAAGTGTAACACCCTATGGATTGAAGTCAATATTTGAGATAGGTTTTAAGAGACATTCAGAACCGCGTTTACCTTCCACAGCTCAAATAAATCATTAATCGTGATTAATAACTTATTTGAACCATGGAAAGCATTAAATCAGGCGGCCATTTGGCTCGTAAGTGTTGCGATTTCAACTTGTAAGGGGGTCTGGTAGCCCAGTGAACTATGAATTCTCTTCCTATTGTAGAAAGCATGCACATATTCAAAAAGGACAGCAGCGGCAGTTTCATAATTCTCAAAGACCGGCACTGGATAAACACATTCCTTTTTGAGGGAAGCATGAAAAGATTCCATTGGTGCATTATCGTATGGACACCCCTTACGGCTGTAAGAGTGGCGGATATGTAGTTCTGTTAACCGTTGGTTGTAATCATCGCTGGTGTACTGTGATCCTAAGTCTGTGTGGATAATCAGGTCCCCAGTAATGGTTCGATTTTTAACCGCGCTTTCCAGGGTCTTTAAGACTAAATCAGTAGCCATCTTTTTTGAGAATGAATAGCCGATAATTCGTCTTGAGTGCAGATCCATGATGGTTGATAAGTAACATCAGCCATTACGCTTCGTTTGAATATAGGTCATATCAGCGGTCCATTTTTGATTTAAACCAGTGGTCGAGAAATCCTGCTTAAGCAAGTTGGGACGCTGTTCAACCTTGGTTTTGGAAGCCGAAGCCGCTTTCCATTTATTGACGGTAACGGAGTGGATATCCAGTTCCTTCATGAGCCGGGAAATCCGTCTTGGGCTGCACCGACGCTGCAGTGGTTGAAGTTCCAGATTCAATTCATGGTGGATCTTCATAACGCCGTATCGCTGCTTGAATTCCGCAAAGATCCGCAGAATCCGTTGTTTTAAGTCCTCATCTTCGGCCCGGCGTTTTGAAGGCTTTGGGGATCGATAACGATAATACTGAGCTCTGGAAACACCGAGGATTCGGCACATCTTAGTTACCTGATGGTGATGGCTTTCTTGGTGAATGTAATCAAAAATATTGGTTACTTCTGCGCAAGGAAGCCCAGGGCTTTTTTTAGGATTTCGTTCTCCTCAGACAGGGAAGCCAGCCGCTTTTCCATCGCTTTAATTTCGTCTGGCGATTTACCGGATTGAGTTTTGGCTTGGCCCTGGATCCACTTATGAACGGTTGAATAGCCAATGCCATATTCTCTGGCCAGTTGGGC
>NZ_RHOE01000055.1 GCF_003946385.1 Loigolactobacillus zhaoyuanensis | reverse complement strand
CTAAATAGGCTATTAATGGTGTATGCACTCGAATCCTTCTTTCTGGATTTTCTTGTTGTTCGCACACCAAGAATACCAGAAAAAGACGTTCGGGTGTTTTTTAATATTCGGAAATTAATAACAAAAACGAGGTACGTTTGACAGTACCAAAATATTTTAGGAGATGATCATATGAAAGCAGCAGCATTTATTGAACCAGGAAAAATGGCGATCCATGAGGTCGAGAAGCCTAAAATTGAAAAAGCAACTGATGCGGTTATTCGGATCGTGCGGGCTTGCGTTTGCGGGTCAGATCTATGGTGGTATCGCGGTATTGCTAAGCGAGAATCTAATTCATTAGTTGGTCATGAAGCAATTGGCATTGTGGAAGAAGTGGGTTCTGCCGTTACCGATATCCAAGCCGGCGATTTTGTGATCGCACCGTTCACCCACGGTTGTGGCCATTGTGCGGCTTGCCTAGCTGGTTTTGATGGCGATTGCTTGAACCAAGAACCTGGTGGCAATAATGGTTATCAAGGTGAGTACTTGCGTTTCGTTAATGCTAATTGGGCGTTAGTCAAGATTCCTGGCGATCCTAAATCTTATTCCGATTCAATGCTAAATTCTCTTTTGACTTTAGCTGATGTTATGGCTACTGGCTATCACGCTGCAGCTAGTGCGGAAGTTAAGCCTGGTGACACAGTTGTTGTCATGGGTGACGGCGCAGTCGGTTTGTGTGGCGTCATTGCTGCTAAGTTACGTGGTGCCAAACGGATCATCGCGATGAGTCGTCATGAAGATCGACAAAAGTTGGCCCGTGAATTTGGTGCGACTGATATCGTGGCTGAACGTGGGGATGCTGCGGTTAAACAGGTTATGGCATTGACAGATAACGCTGGCGCTGATGCGGTACTTGAATGTGTCGGCACTGAACAATCAGTTGATACTGCAACCAAAGTTGGCCGGCCAGGTGCAATCGTTGGTCGTGTCGGCGTACCGCAAAAGGCAGAAATGAACACTAATAATTTATTCTGGCGGAATGTCGGGTTACGCGGTGGGATTGCTGCGGTCACGACTTACGACAAAGGAATTTTGTTGGATGCTGTATTAAGTGGCAAAATCAATCCGGGTAAAGTGTTCACCCAACAATTTGATCTTGACCATATTCAAGCTGCCTATGAAGCAATGGATCAGCGCACGGCAATCAAATCCTTGGTCACTGTTAGTGAAATTTAAAGTTGAAGCGACTGTGATATGAGCAAAATGACTCTTTCTTAAGTTTGGCTACGAGAATGAGGTAGCTTCCATTCTGTCGCAGTGGATCGGCTAAATTTGGGGTGGTAGTATCAAGACATGGCCGTTGCAAATGAAGTGCTATTTTGCTAAGCGGGGCCGGTTAGCGGCTGATCACTGATCAGGAAGCCAGCACTTATTAAAAAGTTAGTGAAGCATTTGCCGCGTAATTATGCCGCCGCTTTGTTATATTAGATGAAAGTAGTTCATTTACTGGGCATAAAACTAGATAAAGGAGACGCCAATAATGAAATTTTCAGTAAGTAATGAAGCTGCGAAATGGTTTGTCGACGAATTTAATTTACAACCAGGGGCATATATTCGAATTTTTACAAAGATATATGGTGGCATCCCCACAGTCTATCCAAAATATTATTTAGGCGTGGCTGTGGAAAAAAGCGGTATTGCTAATTTTAAAGTAACCGTCGAAGATGTTACATTCTATATCGATCACAATGACGATTGGATTCTGGATGCCTACGATTTGAATATCGAGTTAAAAGACGACGACGCAGCATATATTTTCACGAAAGCCACGGACCGTTAAGTCTGTATTACTGAAATTAAGTGGCTTGAAATAATTGATGATTAGAGTTTAAACAGCGATTTTCCTTGTTGAAGATTGCTGTTTTTTATTTTGTGGGGATAATTAGCAGACGGCACGAAATTATCGGACTAATTCCTTGGTCAATTTAATGTTAAGGCTTATAATCTTGACCAACCCCATATTGGCTAGATAACTAAAACTAGCGAAATTTATTTTGACCACGATAAGAAGCGGACTAATTAGGTGAAGTAAGGGCTTTATTGGTAAAAAAGAGTTGATTATTAAAATTTTTTAATTGATTTTTCATGTGGTTTAACTATATCATTACGGGTATAGTGTAAAAAAGTGAGGTATAAGTATGAGTGATAAATTAAAAGTTGGTGTGATTGGTGCTACGGGGATGGTGGGTCAGCGCTATGTAACCTTATTAGCTGATCATCCATGGTTTGAAGTTGTGGTAGTTGCTGCTAGTGCGCGTAGTGCTGGTAAAACTTATGCAGAGTCAGTTTCAGGTCGTTGGAAGATGCAAGAAGCGATTCCAGATGGGGTCAAGGATTTAGTTCTGCTGGACGCAACGGATATTGAAGCGGTCACGTCACAGGTCGATTTTGTCTTCTCTGCCGTCAGTATGTCTAAGGACGAAATTCGTCAAATCGAAGAAGACTACGCTAAAACAGAAACGCCTGTCGTTTCCAATAATAGTGCACATCGCTGGACGCCTGATGTACCAATGATCGTACCAGAAATTAATCCAGATCATTCCGATGTTATCAAATATCAACGGCAACGTTTAGGGACTAAGCGTGGTTTTATCGCAGTTAAGCCAAATTGTTCGATCCAAAGCTATACACCAGCGTTAGCAGCCTGGCAGCAGTTTGAACCGACGCAAGTTGTTGCCACGACTTATCAAGCCATCTCCGGTGCTGGTAAAACATTGGAAGATGCACCAGAAATCGTGGGGAACGTGATTCCATATATTCCAGGTGAAGAAGCTAAATCAGAAGACGAACCATTGAAGATTTTTGGTCACGTTGATGACAGCAAGCAGGCAATTGTCTCAGCAGAATCACCAGTTATTACGAGTCAATGTCTCCGCGTCCCTGTTTTATACGGACATACGGCGGCAGCGTTTGTGAACTTCAAGCAAAATCCAACTAAGGAAGACTTGATCGCAGCGTTGGAAAGTTATAGTGGCGAACCACAAAAACTTAATTTACCAACAGCGCCAAAGCAGTTCATCCAGTATATGACCGATGATTTTCGCCCGCAAGTACGCTACGATGTTAACTTTGAACATGGAATGGGAATCTCGATCGGGCGATTACGGCCAGATAAGATCTTTGACTGGAAGTTTGTGGGGTTGTCACATAATACTGCTCGTGGTGCCGCTGGTGGTGCGATTTTATGTGCTGAATTACTGAAAGCACAAGGCTATATTGTGCAGAAATAAGCGGTTGCGATCTAATAAAACCAATTAATCAAAAACAGGCAATCCTCGCTTGAAGATTGTCTATTTTTGATGATGTTAAACTAGCTAGTAGCTGTTAAATTGAGCTGATTTTGGAGGGACTTAGTTATGCCACAAATTTATTTCTTGTGTACCGGTAATTCTTGTCGTAGCCAAATGGCTGAAGGATTTGCTAGGAAGATTTTAGGCAAGCAGTGGCGGGTCGCTAGTGCTGGGATCGAAGTCCATGGCCTAAACCCGAATGCCGTTAAAGTAATGGCTGAAAAGGGAATCGATATTGCTAAAAATAAATCTAAATTAGTCGATACTGATTATCTGAATAGTAGTGATTTAGTCGTCACGCTTTGTGGAGACGCCCGTGATCGGTGTCCGGTAACGCCCGCCACAGTTGTTAAACAGCATTGGCCTTTACGTGATCCAGCCTTAGCGCAAGGAACCGAAGCTGACGTCTTAACCGTATTTAGACAAGTTCGTGATCAGATTGAATCACGAATTCTTGAGTTAGCCCATAATCAAGGCGAGTAGGTTACGGGCTAGGATTTTTTCCGTAGTTTGCTCAAGCCGATCCGTATTTTACTGTGTAAATGTTGAACCGCTAAAAATTGTTTGTGCGTTCGTTCGATCCGCCGGTACTGTTGGCGGTTTTTTTTATAGAATTCTTGATGAAAATTTTCTGCCGGCCAAAATTTAGTTGCCGCCTCAATTGTTACAACGATTGGCCGGCTATATTTGTCTGAAGCTGCTAGTTGCTGTTTGGCGGCTGTAGCAATTCGCCGTTGTTGGGCATTACGGACAAAAATAACCGGTCGATATTGATTGCCACGATCATTCATTTGCCCCTGATCATCGGTGGGATCAATGATTTGCCAAAATAGTGCAACTAAATCAGCGTACTTAACGATTCGGTTGTCGAAAATAATTTCCACTGCTTCTACATGGCCAGTATATTGGCCCAGCACTTGATCGTAGGTGGGATTTTCTGTGTAGCCACCAGTATAGCCAGAGACGACAGCGATGATACCTGGTCTTGTTTCAAACGGCTCAACCATACACCAAAAACACCCGCCAGCGAAAATAGCGCGTTCCTGATGAGGCTCATCGTTTGCGTAAAAACGAGCTAAATCAAAAGTCGTGCTTTCAGCAGCGTTGCCGGTGATTTTACGGTAAAAATCAGTGACGTCTGGCGTTAAATTATCTCTAACCGCTAGCGGCCGTAAGCTGGCTTCAAGCTGACCTAATTCAGTCTTAAAATTTTTACCTGCTTCGACAGCAGTTTTCAGTGTCACTAACTGCTGTCGTTCCCAATCACGGGTGCCTGGATTGAGGATCAAATTATAAATATCATTTAAGCGTGCAGCTTGATCAACTTGCATTTTTAGCACCGCCTTAATTTAAACTGGTTATTTGTATTATCACTGAAAAGATAATAAAATGCACCAGATTGGCTTGCAAGTCTAATTAAGGTGGTGAATAGTTATACTAAATTAAAATTCCAGCACAATGATCAACTTCGTGCTGAATAATTTGGGCCACCCAGCCAGAAAATTCTTGGGTGTGCGTTTGAAAATTTTGATCAGCGTACTTAACGGTGATCGTTTTATAACGTGTTGTACGCCGCTCGCCGTTTAGTGATAGGCAACCTTCTTCGGTGGTGAAAGCACCGATTTTTTTGGTGATCACTGGGTTGACCATGGGCACCGCCAGCGGTCCCATTTGGCAAACGATGATTCGCTTGTTGACGCCGATCATGTTCGCCGCCATACCGACACAGCGGTCAGCGTTGGCTTTCAATGTACCCAATAGATCAGTGATCACGGCTGCGTCGGCCTTGGTAGCAGTGACGGCTGGTTGGGCGAGAAACGTGGGATCGTGCATAATTGGTTTATTCATGAGTAGCTCCTATAATTTGGTTTGCTTACATTATACCAGTTGCGAGTCATAAATATTGGTGCTAAACTAATATATTGTTAGCTAGCTAACGAAAATGGGGGGGGCGTACGATATTGGCAGAAAACATAGGCCGATCACTGAAACAAGCCGCAAATCAGCTGAGTCGTCAATTTGATGAATTTGCGCAACAGTACGATTTGACGGGCGTGCAATTATCGATCATCGATTACCTTAGTCGTCATCGATCAGCACTGATTTTGCAGCGTGACATTGAATTAGAATTTGCAATTCAGCGATCCACCACCACTCTGATTTTACAACGGATGGAGAAGAAACAACTAGTGACACGACAAGTTGCGCCAACCGATGCGCGGCAGAAAACGATTAGTTTGACGATCAAGGCGCTGGCATTGGAGAACATCGTGCATGACTATATTGATCAACAAGAGCAGCAGTTACGCGATCACTTCAACACTCAAGAAATACAAACTTTTGAAAAAATGCTCAAGTATTATTTGTAAGAAAGTAGGGATAAAATGACGGAAAAAATTTCACCACGGGTACTTGGCGCGGTGGTAGCTACTGGTTTAATGTCGTTTTGCGGGGTGATCGTAGAAACAGCGATGAACATCACTTTTCCGACCTTAATGCAGGAATTTAACGTTAGCACGGCGATGGTGCAGTGGATGACGACTATTTATTTACTAACAGTAGCTATTATGGTGCCGTTATCAGCTATTTTGAAAAAGCGATTCCGCACCAAGCAACTATTTTTATTAGCTAATCTGTTATTTATTGTTGGTTTGGGATTGGATGCTGTTGCAACCTACTTTCCAATTTTACTATTAGGTCGCGTAGTCCAAGGCATAGGCACTGGGATTGCCTTACCCTTAATGTTTAATATAATTTTAGAACAGGTACCGGTAGCAAAAATTGGTTTTATGATGGGCATCGGTACTCTGATCACAGCGATTGCGCCAGCAATTGGCCCAACATTTGGTGGTATTGTGGTTTCCACATTAGGTTGGCGCTATATTTTTATTCTTCTGCTGCCAATTTTGGTATTGTCATTGGTGATCGGCTTAAAGTGCATTCAGCAGATGTCATTTGATGGTTTAAGCATTTTATTCATTATGGCGACTTTTGCGGGGTTGATCATCGGTTTTAGCAATATGGGCGAGCAGTCGCTTTTCAGTTGGCTGGTCGGCGGTGCCTTCATCATTGGTCTGTTAGGCTTATTAGCACTAGTGGTTCGTTCACAACGATTGACAACGCCAATTATTAATTTAAATGTGTTACGCAACGGCGACTTTGCTGGTCATGTGCTTAGCTTTTTTCTAATACAGATCACTGCATTAGGTTTGTCGTTTATTTTGCCAAATTACATCCAGTTGGTTAACCATAGTTCAGCAACGGCGGCGGGCTTGGTTGTGTTACCGGGCGCTTTGCTAGGTGCGGTTTTTGCACCATTTAGTGGTCGAATTCTCGATCGACTAGGGCCTAAAAAGCCGCTATTGATCGGCTCGACATTAGCGTTACTGGCACTATTATTATTTAGTTTCTTAGGTCGAGCGTTGAATGATGGCTTGATCATCGCCTTTTATTTGATTTTTATGGCCGGTGTGGGCTTGGCGTACGGCAATATTATGACTAATGGTTTACAATTACTGACGCCGGCAGAACAAGCTGATGGTAATGCCATTTTTACAACAATGCAGCAATTTGCTGGTGCAATGGGTACGGCAATTGTGGCGGTAATTATCGGTCAGAGTCAGAATGCCGGACACATGAAAGTTACCGTTGCCACAGCAATTGGCTCACAGCATGCGTTCTATTTCCTACTGAGCCTGCTAGTGATCGAATTAATTGTGTTAGGCAAAGTGATTTTGTGGCCGCTTGACAAGTCTACTCAATAACATTAGAATATAATTAAAATTAAATGATAATAGAACGATGAAGAGATGAGTAAGTACTAGTTGGTTGACAGCGAGGTCGCGGTGGTGCAAGTGGCTACGATTAGTGGTGAAGATGGTCTTGGAGTGAAATTTGGCTGAGTCAATGATCAGGCTGAATTGGTTGCGCCCATTAACGCGCAGAGTACAAATGTACTTGTTAAGCTGTTTGGTGTGAACTAAGCAGAAATTAAGGTGGTATCACGTAATTAGACGTCCTTGGAAAATATTTTCCGAGGACTTTTTTATTTCCAAATTAAAAACGAGGAGTGGTTCAAATGACAGTGGCAACAAAAAATAAATTTCCTTATCGGTATGATCAAGTGGGTAGTTTGTTACGCCCGGAAGCGCTAAAGCAAGCACGTGTCGATTTTAATGCGCATAAAATTGATGCCGCTGCGTTTCACCAAGTTGAAGATGAACAAGTTCAACGAATTGTCGACAAACAAGTCGCACTAGGTTTTAAAGCCGCAACTGATGGAGAATTCCGGCGCAGTTGGTGGCATTTAGACTTTTTCGATGGTTTGAATGGCGCCCATTTCTTCGAACCAGACAAAGGTTTTATTTTTCATGGTTTGGAAACACGCAAGGGTGGAATCAAGATCACCGATAAGCTTACTTACAATCCAGAGCATCCCTTTTTTGCAGATTTCACTAAGTTAAATGCGATCATGCCAGCTGGCGTTACAGCTAAGCAGACGATTCCTAGTCCGTCGGTTTTCTTCCCCAATGAAGCTGCCGAAATTTATGATCAACACTATCATGATTTTGATGCATTTCTAGACGATTTAATTACCGCTTATCAACAAACGGTGCAACATTTTTATGACCTTGGGTGCCGCTATTTACAAATTGATGATACCTCATGGGGAATGTGGGCCAGCTTTTCTGAGGGTACGATCAATCCTGATTTAGAACCATTATGTGTCGCGGCAGTTAAAGCAATCAACGCAATAGCGGACACTAAGCCAGCTGATTTGACGTTGACGATGCACGTTTGTCGTGGTAACTATGCTTCAACTTGGGCCGGCGCTGGTGCTTATGACCCCGTGGCGGATTACTTAGCGCAATTACACATTGATGGTTTCTTTTTGGAATACGATGACGAACGTTCCGGTGGGTTTGAACCTTTAGCTAAAATTGCGGCTAACGGCCGTCATCAGCGGATCGTTTTGGGCTTAGTCACTTCAAAACAGCCTGAGCTAGAAGATCAAGCTGTCTTAGAACAGCGAATCAAAGACGCCAGCCAGTATGTGCCACTAGCTGACCTGTGTCTATCCGCGCAATGTGGGTTTGCTTCCACTGAGGAAGGTAATCATTTAACCGAAGACCAACAGTGGGCTAAATTAGAATTAATTCACGATACCGCTAAACAAGTTTGGCCAGAAGACTAATTGTAGGCGTTAAAACAATCCAGCGATGGGTTGTTTTTTTGTGCGAGTCAATTCGTTGACAAATAAGCGCTAACGATTTATTCTACAGTTGTTAGTTTTATATTAGCTAAACTAACTAAAATAAAAATAAATGGAGGCTATCTTATGTCTGAACAAACACAAAATTTAATGCAGCAGTTAAGAAAAGTCACGCATCAACCAACCATGTTAATGGCGCGTCATCATCCCGGCCATTTTGGTCATCCTGGCCACCGTGGCCCCGGACGGTTGCTACACTTGATCAGTCAGCATGATGGCATGACTAATGCTGAAATTGCTGAGGCTTTAGATATTCGGCCAAGTTCAGTGAGCGCTGGGCTCAAGCAACTTGAGGAAAACGCCGTGATCGAGCGGCGACCAGCTGAAAATGATAAACGTGTATCAACGGTGCACCTAACGGCAACTGGTAAAGAAATGGTCACTAATATGGCCGCTATGCGCGACACCATGTCAGAAAAGGTATTTACCCATTTGACGGTGACTGAACAGGCGGAATTACAAAACTTATTGGAAAAAGTTCAACAAGGTTTTAGTGAATTAGATCCAGAAGATCCAGAATTTAGTCAATTACGGACGCAAATGCATCCTTTTGGCGAACATGGACCGCATCATCATCACCATGGCATGAAATAAAAATACCACGGTTTAGTTTCAATTAAGGGTGTGCTATAATGCCCTTATTCGCAAAATTAAATTAATTACCTGCCGCCGGGTGGGTTGCAAGCATTGTTATCATTCCGTTAGGTCATTGGAGGAATGGTAATGATGCTTTATTTTTTTGCATTATTTTATGAACAAGGGGGAATTAATTTGGCATGGATCTACTTAATTATTGCTGGGTTATTTGAAACTGTTTGGGCGACGACTTTAAAGTTAAGCCATGGGTTTCAAAAACTTGATTATACGCTGTATACGATTTTGGGGATGATTTTAAGTTTTTGGTTACTGGCTAAAGCAATCAAAAGCTTACCATTAGGCATTGCTTATCCAGTTTGGACCGGCATCGGGGCGTTGGGAACCATCATTTTTGGTGTGATTTTCTTTGGTGATCACTTAACGCCGTTGACGTGGGTGTTTGTCGGCTTGTTGCTGATCAGTATCATCGGTATTAAAATGACAGTACAGTAATCGGAGGGGAATATAATGAAATTAAAAAAAATAACATTAACGGAGTTACCTGTATTACGCCAGATCAGCATTGAAACATTTACAGATACATTTGGCGCACAAAATACACCGGAAAACTTAGCTGCTTACTTGGCGGCAGCGTATGATCCAGCTAAATTACAGCAAGAACTAACTGATCCATTATCGCAGTTCTACCTTGCTTACGTGGATCAACAGTTAGCTGGCTATCTTAAAATTAATTACGCAACGGCACAGACAGAAGCGATGGGTGACGCAGCGTTAGAAGTGGAACGAATCTATGTGCGCCCCGCTTTTAAACGCCAAGGATTAGGTAGGCAGATGATTGCACGTGCCATTACGCTTGCGCAACAACTAGGGAAAACCAAGCTTTGGTTAGGTGTTTGGGAACATAATCTGCCGGCACAGCAATTTTACGCTAAATTAGGTTTTATCCGTAGCGGCCAACATTCATTTGTTATGGGCGATGATCCGCAAACTGACCTTATTATGACCAAAGAATTATGAAGGTTAAAGTAGCATTAATTTAGCTGGTTGACGTTAAGCTCATCGGCTAGTGGATAGAGCTGCGGTTCACGCCAATTAAGCATTTCTGGCTTGAGCTGCAGCTTGACAATATCACCACGATGATAGGATTGAAAATAGTAACTGCGGCTTTCGGCAACGGTAGCGGCACGATATACCGAGAAAGTTTGTTGGTGGGCCGAGCTGCGGGGAACGCTAACACTGTTCAATAAATGCCAACTAGCAACAATAGCCGCTGCTTCGTCAGTCGGCTGATCAGCGCGTTCTTTTAAATAGGCCGCGCGAATAAAGCGGGCGCTAGGCGAGTAGGCACCAGACGGGATAGCTTTGCCAGCAAGGTTACCAGTGGTCACTTTTGCAGTATTGAGCGGTACAGTGCCGGCTTTAAAGGCAGCAGTGAACTCGACGTATTTCTCTAATTGCGTTAATTGTTGGGTGAAGTGAGGACTATTAGTGACCACGCCCAGCGGATTTTCGATGAGTTGCATGGGGATCTGTGTTGGTTCGATCACCACAACGCGGCCAGTAGTATCGGTCAAAGCGAAGTGTAGCTCAGGGTTACCATAGTTAGTATCACTAAAAGCTGCTGCCATTAATTCGATTTCAGCTAAGTGCGCTTCAATGTCAGTGACTGATTTAAAATGACCTAACAGCCAAAAAACAAATTCAAATGGGGCTAATTGTATTTTAGTGGCATCACGGTGGATCGCATATTGGGTGCCGTTGTTAAATGTTAATTTTTGGGCGCACAAGCCGTGTTCATTGACGCCATCAGAAACGTCGATGCGCCCTTGCTTAATACTGCCACCACCAATCAAGGCGTACGCATTGACGTGAGTTTGATGATCAAAGGCTGACTGCCAGCTAAAGTTGCGCGGCACAAATAACGGTGAGTTTTCTAAAGTTGGCCAGTCCATGGTTCGCGCCAGTACATGCACACCGTTTTTAGCAACTTGAAAAATGCTAGTACACATTAAAACCATCCCATTCTGCTTTTTAGGTTAATCTAGCATAGATTTGATGCAGATGCAGTCTTTTTGTTTATTAAAGTTTGGTGATCGATCAACAAACTAATATAATAAAATTAAGATGACAGTAAAGGAAGTTAATTCATGATTCATTCAAAAATAACGACGGCAGACTATAATTGGATCAGAACGGAGCAATTGACGCCAACCGAATGCACACAGCTACAACAAACCTATGATTTAACCTCAGAAATGATCACTTATGTAACTGATAAAGATGAAAGCCCTAATTATGTTTATGATTCAGATACAGCCGATCAACTCTTTATTGTGCACGTACCGTATACGATCAATATGGCACAGTTGCGGTACATTACGCGGCCAATCAGTTTTATTATCCATCAAGGGACGTTGTTTACTTTTAATGAAAGTGGCTTGGACTGGGTCGATCAGATTTTTACTAAAGTCCAACAAAATTCAGAAATCAAAACCGCCGATCATTTTATTTTACAAACGCTCTTTGCTTTAATGGATAGTTATATTGGCATTGTTAAAGCAATTACTAAAAAACGTAATCAGCTGGACCAAACACTAAATAAAGAGGCTAAAAACACTGATTTAATTGCGCTATCTTATTTGCGCCAGACGTTGACCTTTTTTCTAGGTGCCGTCCAGTTCAACTTGAATTTATTGCGTCATTTGCCGCGCACTCATTTTGGCTTGGCGATTGGGCCGGCGAAACAGGAAGTGCTGGATGATGTTACGATCGAGGCGGAGCAGGTGCAATGGATGATCGATATTGAGACCCAAGTTGTCGATCGGATCGGTGATACCTTCGATAGCATTGTTAATAACAACCTAAATGATACAATGAAAATTTTAACGATTTGGTCACTGACGATGGCAGTACCAACGATCATTACCGGTTTTTATGGGATGAATGTCCATTTACCGTTGGCCAAATTAGGCGGCGCCTGGTTGCTGACTATTGGTGTTTCTTTGGTATTGATCGTGTGGTTATTGATTGCCTTGAAGTTACACCATAAGATGTAGGTCAGCGCAATGCAGACTAAAATAATTAAAGTTAATCAATTGAATTTTAACGTTTTCGATCAAGGTAGTGGTGAGCCAATTCTGTTGTTACACGGTTTTCCTGATTCGCTGCAAGTTTGGCGTAAGCTGATTCCGCGGCTACTTGGTGCTGGTTACCGCGTTATTGCCTATGATCAGCGTGGCTTTGGCCAAACTGATGCGCCGCTGGGAGTTACTAATTACCGCAGCCGGCAGATAGTTTCAGATCTAGTTGGTATTTTACAGGCATTACAGGTGACACAAAAAGTAAAATTAATTGCGCATGATTGGGGTGCTAATATTGGTTGGCGTGCGATCTTAACGCAACCAGAATTATTCTCTTCTTACGTGACACTTGGTGTAGGTCACCCGCGTGCCTTTGCACAAGCGGGCGGTTTTGAACAGCTGCGAAAAAGTTGGTATGCGCTTAGTTTTCTTTTTACCGGGAGTGCGGAAAGATTATTTTCTTGTCACGATTGGGCATTGTTTAGAAAATTCACCAAATATAATCCGGAGGCTACAGCACATTGGTTGCCGGATCTGCAGCGTCCGGGGCGTTTTACTGCAGCTTTAAATTGGTATCGTGCCAACTTGAACCCGTATTATTGGGAAAAACATCCCGCTGTGCAAAACGCAACTGTCAGTCTACCCGTGCTGGGAATTATTGGTGAACAAGATCCTTACTTAAGTTATGCGCAAATGCAGCATTCAGTGTATTATGCCCCAAACTTAACGATTATTGCGGTTATCGGTGCCGGCCACTGGTTACAATTGGAAAACACCGAGCTCGTTTTTCAAAAAATCAGGACTTATTACCAGCAGTTGGTGACTACATTTTAAATATTATTTAAGCAAATGATTTAAATTAAGCAACTGCTTGTGCTAGAATATAACTCGTTGACCATTTATGAAAAATATGATGAAAATGGCATGAGAATAGATTCTAACCGAGAGAGGAAGCTTAACCGATGACTAATTATTCGCTAGGAATTAACGTGAGTTTGAAAATTTTGAATGACAAATGGGCGGGCTTAGTTGTAACCAACTTAGCAACAACACCGCTTGATTTTATGGACTTGCGCAAGCAAATACCAGGACTATCAACACTTGATCTGTACAATAAGTTAGGCGAATTGGAGCAACTGAATTTATTAGACTTAAGCGAAGATGCTCAAGTCAAGTTAACGGCTAATGGCGAACAATTGAAGCAGGTTTTAGGTGAATTAGAACGTTGGGGTGCACGCAACACTAGCCCTAAATTAGTGGCTGAATATTAATATTCAAGCAAATCGTGGTCCATGTCATAGATTATTATGACGTGGGCTTTTTTTGTCGTAAGCTGAGTGCTAAAGCGTGTAGCTGGTTAGTTGTTTGTACTAAGCTGTATAATCTAATTAAGGTATGTAAATATTAGTTACACCGAATCGAAGTGAAGGTAATTCAGTTAAAGAAAGATTGAATATCTTGGGCTTAGGGTGGATGAAATTAAGGTTAATGTATGCTTTAATAAATTTGTGGATCCAACAGGGTGATATTTTATTTTCACGAAGGAGCTTTCAATGGAAATTAATCGAAGAAAACTAATCCAAGGCGCAATTATTATAGGTTTATTTTTGGTCGTACTAGTTTATCCAAAACAAATTTTTTCAGCGTTTAATAATCTGATTGGAATCATTTTACCGCTGATCCTGGGTGGCGCGCTGGCCTATGTATTAAACTTACTGTGTCGGCGCTTGGAGAAGTGGTATTTCCCCCGTACCCAGAAACGCTGGCTACAAAAAAGTCGCCGGCCAGTAGTGATCGTGGCGGCGTTGGTCATTATTTTGGCGGTGATCTTTGGTGTGCTTCAATTGGTGATCCCCAAGTTTACCACGGCTTTAGGTGATTTCTTTAGTTCATTACCGGTTGTAGCCACTAAGATAACAAATTGGCTAAAAGATACTGATCAAATGCCTTTGATCACCCAGCAATTAGAATCACTAAAGATTGATTGGTCATCGATACAATCCAAAGTCATGCAATACTTTACATCTGGCGTGAGTGGCGTTTTCGGCTCAGCCTTTAAGCTGTTCGGTAATATTACCAAAGGAATCGTTAATTTCTTTCTAGCGGTAACTTTTGCCATTTATATTTTAGCCAGTAAGGAACGGTTAGCAGGTAATGTGCAACGAGTTAGTCAGGCATTTGTCCCGCAAAAAATATTAAGCAAAACACGGTATGTTTTACATGTCGCCAACCAAATGTTTAGTAGCTTTATTATCGGTCAGGTAACTGAAGCGTTTGTTTTGGGAACGCTGTGTGTGCTGGGGATGCTACTGTTCCGTTTTCCGTACGCTGTACCGATCGGGGCTTTTATCGGGATCATGGCATTGATCCCAATTTTCGGGGCGTGGATCGGTGCCGCAGTTGGGTTTTTACTGATCGTGGTTGATGCGCCGCTTAAGGCAGTTTTGTTCATTGTCTTTATTTTAGTTTTACAACAACTAGAGAATAATCTAATTTATCCGCGAGTCGTTGGCACTTCGATCGGATTGCCGGGAATCTGGGTGTTAGCGGCAATTACAATTGGTAGTGGTGTTGCTGGTGTTTTGGGCATGTTATTAGGCGTGCCAATAGCGGCAACTATTTATCAGCTGTTGCGTAATGCAACAAATGACCGATTGCCAAAGAAAAAAGCAAAGAAAATAGCTCAAGAAAAAGAAGCCTGAAATTCAGATTTCTTTTTAATTTAGGCAATAATGATTCGACCGTTGTTGGCGTGCAAAAAATCATTATAAGCGGTGGGTAAGTAATCTTGCAATTATTTTGCGGCTACTAAGAATAATTCAGTTAGAACGTGCTATGATATAAAATGAATAAATAATTAGAAGGAGATTAGAATAATGTCACGAAAATTAGCGGTTATTGGAATGGGCAATGTTGGTGCGGCCGCGGCTCATTATATTGTAGCGGGCGGCTTTGCCGACGATCTAGTTTTAATCGATAAAAATGAAACCAAGGTAGCGGCAGATGCGCTGGATCTGCAGGATGCGCTACCTAATTTACCACATCATACTAATATTGTGGTCAACGATTATGCCGCTTTGCAGGATGCCGACGTGATCATTTCGGCAGTGGGTAACATTAAATTACAGGATAACGCTAATGATGATCGTTTTGCTGAATTGCCGTTTACGCGGGATGCAGTGCGCGAAGTTGCGGCTAAAATTAAAGCCAGTGGTTTTAATGGCTTGATCGTGGCGATCACTAATCCGGTTGATGTCATTACTTCAATTTATCAAGAAGTCACTGGCTTACCAAAGAAGCACGTTATCGGCACTGGTA
Source organism: Loigolactobacillus zhaoyuanensis (assembly GCF_003946385.1). Classification (GTDB taxonomy): domain Bacteria; phylum Bacillota; class Bacilli; order Lactobacillales; family Lactobacillaceae; genus Loigolactobacillus; species Loigolactobacillus zhaoyuanensis. Next base: position 649 of record NZ_RHOE01000055.1, on the reverse strand, counting down.
CTTTATTAGATTCAGCGCGGATGAAGCGGGCGGTGGCGGAGCGCTTGCAAATCGATTCGCGTTCAGTAGTCGGTTATAATCTGGGCGAGCACGGCAATTCGCAGTTTACTGCATGGTCAACGGTTCGGGTGCTGGGTAAGCCAATTACCGAGGTTGCTGAGGAAAAAGGACTTGATTTGGCGGAACTGGATCACGAAGCTAGAGCTGGTGGTTTTAAAGTTTTCCATGGTAAGAAATACACTAACTACGGTGTTTCCACTGCAGCTGTTTACTTGGCCAACACGATCATGACCAATGCGCTGACTGAGTTGCCGGTTTCTAATTATCGTGAAGAATATGGTACTTATCTTTCGTACCCAGCAATTGTCGGTCGTGATGGCATTGTTGAGCAGCTACAATTAGATTTAACCAAAGAGGAATTAGCCAAGTTACAAACATCGGCTGACTTCATCAAAACAAAATATGCGGAAAGTCGCTAACTTTGAAGTGCTCATTCTATGGGCTCTTTGTCAAATCCTGTTGATAGCTAATTTTAGACAGAATTGGAAGTTAAGCAACTTCCAATTCTGTTTTTTTATTTGGTTTCGTGCGCATCTGTTGTAACTTGATTCGAGAAACTAAATGATGATAGTTACGGAAGCCAAAAGCC
>NZ_RHOE01000054.1 GCF_003946385.1 Loigolactobacillus zhaoyuanensis | reverse complement strand
TCCTTGTTATCTAAGTAATACTGAACGGCCTGTTCCTTAAATTCCTTGTCATAACTGTGCTTCGTCATTATTTGATCCTCCAATTTACTTCCTTAATTATACTAAATCAGAGTCTCTATTTAACTTGTACACTTTTTATTCTAGGCCCAAAGTGTATTAAAAGTAATATCATAATAATTAGCCATTTAAATCAGCTCCTTTGTTTTTACTGGTCACCCTAAGTATACTGCATTTTCATAAAATGTAACCGTTTTAAGCATGGATTTTAGCTGAAAGTCACTTTGGAAACGACTATGAAAGTGGTAAACTGATAGCTATTATAATGATAAGGTGTGGTTTGGATGGGCATATTTTTACAGAGTATCGAGGGTGTCTTGGTCATCCTGGTTATGATCGTCGTCGGCTACTGCTTAGCACGTGCTGGCTGGTTCGATGAAAAAAGTAGTAAATTAATTGCGCGTTTGGTCACGCAGATCGCTTTGCCATGCTACATGTTAGATACGATCACCCGTGATTTTACGGCCAAAGAATTATTTCGTTTGTTACCGGATTTGAAGTTTCCCGTAGTTTCGATGCTGATTTTATTCGGTATTTCAGTAGCGGTGGCGCGGCTGATCCGCATTCGTAAAGAGCGGCGTGGTTTATTTGAATCGATGTTTTTCAATTCAAATACAGTTTTTATTGGCCTGCCGATCAACATGGCTTTATTCGGTAATAAAAGTTTGCCCTACGTGTTGGTGTATTATATGGCGAATACGACTTTCTTTTGGACGCTAGGCGTTTATTTGATCAAGCGAGACGGTACGAGCACAGAGCAGTTTAGTTGGTGGAAAACGATCAAAAAAGTTTTTTCACCACCGTTATTGGGCTTCATGGTCGCCGTTGTTTTAGTATTGTTACATATTGAAGTGCCGAAGTTCTTGATGTCCGATTTTAGCTATATTGGCGGCTTAACGATTCCGTTATCGATGATTTTTATTGGGATCGCGATTCAAAATGCTGGTTTGAGCCAAATGCGGATTTCGCGGCACAGTGTCGGTATTTTAGTTGGGCGCTTTATTTTGGCACCATTGTTAATGAGCGCGCTAGTTTTGCCAGCGCCGGTGCCAGTATTGATGAAACAGGTTTTCATTTTACAGTCAGCCATGCCAGTAATGACCAATGCGCCAGTTGTCGCTAAATTATATGGTGCTGATGCGGATTATGCCGCTTTGATGGTGACTGAGTCAACTTTGTTAAGCCTAATTGTGATTCCAGTTTTAATGACGCTTATTCGATAAAAAGTGTGACGGCACACGTTTAAACTATGCTCTTCAACAATAAAAAAGAGGCTGCGTGAAGTGAACCCCCGGTATTGGACCAAAATCCAATACCGGGGGTTTTATTATGACCAAATATACTAAACAATTTAAATTACAGGTTGTCCAAGACTATCTCACTTCTTCGTTAGGGATTGTATTGATTGCTAGAAAGTACCAGATCAAAAGTGACATGACCGTTAATAAGTGGGTCCGACAATACCAGCGCTTCGGCACCGCTGGGCTTGAAGTACGGCGACCAGAGAAAGTTTATGATGGCACTTTTAAGGTGAATGTTTTAAACTGGATGAAAACGAATCAGGCATCCTTAATGGAAACGGCCCTTAATTTCGATATCTCTGCGCCATCAACCATCTGGCAATGGCAACGAACTTTCGAAAATGAAGGACTTGATGCCCTGTATCGTAATCGAGGACGGTCAAAAATCATGTCAGCTGATAAACAAGGCAAGAAGACGAAACAACCAACCGAATTAGCGCGCTTGCGTGACGAAAACGAATTACTAAAGATCGAGAACGAGTATCTAAAAAAATTAAAGGCCTTGGCTCAATCACAATCAGACAACGAGCGCAAATCATCCAAGAACTAAGGCCCAATTATCAGCTCGGTAAGATTCTTAAAGTAGTGGGTATGGCCAAAAGCACCTATAGCTATGCAATAAAGCATGTGCCAGTTGAGAGCGATTCTGATGCGGTCCTTAAGCAGACCATTACGGATATTAAAGCTAAAGCAACTGCGGCCGGTTATCGCCAAGTGACTGGCCAATTACGGGCCATGGGGCTCGTAGTCAACCATAAGAAAGTCTTGCGTTTAATGCGCGAACTAGGCCTATTATCAACGGCGTATAATAAGCAAACCCGCAAGTACAACTCGTACAAAGGAACGGTTGGTAAGCTTGCTAAGAATCGGCTTAATCGCCGTTTTATGACTAACCGCCCCTATCAAAAGCTAACAACTGATATCACTGAACTTCGCTGGGGCAATAAAACAATTGGAGAACGGGCTTACTTTACGTGTATTTATGATCTATTTTCCGGTGAAGTCCTGAGCCATAATATCTCTTTAAACCCAACTGTGGCGTTCACCACCGATGTTTTAACAGCAGCAATCAACTTGATGCCAAAACAACTAGGGTATCGGACAACAATTCATTCTGATCAAGGCTTTCAGTATCAGAATCCACGTTGGGTCCGCATTTTAAAGCAACAGCGTATTTTCCAAAGTATGTCACGCAAAGCAACTTGTCTAGATAACGCAGCGATGGAAAGTTTCTTTCACATCATGAAAGCAGAAGTTTATGACCAAAAACAGTTTGACACCTTGGCAGAATTAACTTTAGCCGTATCGAACTGGATTCAATATTATAATGTCACACGAATCAAAACAAAACTGGGTGGTAAGAGCCCGGTTAAATACCGTGTTCTTACCACCCAGAAAGTTGCTTAAAGTTTCGTCCAATATTTGGGGTTCACTTCAGCGACATAATTTTACTTATGCCACAGCCTTTTTTTAGAAAACTTGAATGCCATCTTTATCGGCGGAAAGTGAAATCACTGTGCCAGTGGGGTGCTTTTGCATTAAGGCTGCTTTGATCGCCTCGGTTGACTCCTCAGGGCACATGGTGATGATTGCTGGTCCGGCGCCGGAAATAAAGGTACCGTACGCACCGAGCGCATTGGCAGTAGTGCGCATTTGCTTGAGAAAGGGGACGAAATTATCGCGGTAGCGTTCCTGCAATAAATCATGCTCCATCATGTCACCAGCTAAGTTGAGATCGCCATTTAAAATCGCCGCGATCATAACGTTGGCCACAGCGCTACCGGCAATGGCTTGACTATAATTCAGTGTTGCTGGTAGGACTTCGCGACTTTTGATCGCCGGTAATTTTTCGCGAGGAATATAGATCACAAAATCAGAATCCGGAAAAAAGTGGCGGACAGAGTAAACGTGGTCTTTGATCATAGCTGCGGTCACAAAATTACCACGAATCGCTGGTGCCACATGATCGGGATGATGCTCGAAGCCTGTGGCTAACGTGATTTTTTCCTCAATGCTTAAATTTAGATTGGCTAAGCGGTTAGCTAGCTCAATACCGCCAACGACTGCCGCAGCACTACTGCCGAGGCCACGCTGGACTGGAATATCGGACATCACACTTAATTGATGTGGTGGCAAATGCGGACCAGCCACTGCCACTGCCGTTTTAACGATCAAATTTTGCTGATCATTGGGGATTTGTGGGCCTAAATTGTGTTGCACCTCCCAATGTGCACTTTCTGGGCCAATTTGAATACGTAAATAAAGTGCCAACGCAAGGCCACATGAATCAAGGCCAGGGCCAAGATTGGAAGTCGTTGCTGGAACTTGAATTTTCATAAGTTACCTCCGTGTAAACCGAAAAATTAAAATTTAATTAGATATTTATTTATCTAATTTTAATTATAGCGAATTCGCCAGCTTATGGAAACAGAAAAATAGCGATATCACTGTTTTTTTCATCTAATTTTCGTTAAACTGGAGAGTGACGAAAAAATAACCGAGCTTTAATTTGCCGCCAGTGACTAATGGCGTAATTCAATTGTAAAAGACGAAAATAGTTCCAGTAGGTGCTGAAATAATTATTAATTGTGAAATGGAGTGATCAGCATGGCGCGGTTGGTTTTATTACGGCATGGCGAAAGTACCGCTAATCGTGACAACATTTATACTGGTTGGTCAGACGTACCGCTGACTGCTGCTGGTATAGCTGAGGCGCAACGGGCTGGTCAGCGCCTAGCTAAACTGGGCCTTGATTTTACCGCGGTGCATACTTCGGTATTGCAGCGGGCAATTTTGACGGCCGACATCGTGATGACCCAGCTAGATATTGCGGCGGTTCCTTTGTATAAAACTTGGCGCTTAAATGAGCGTCACTACGGTGCTTTACGTGGTCAAAATAAAGACCTGACCCGCCAAGAATATGGCGCTCAGCAAGTTGCACTGTGGCGTCGCAGTTATACAACGGTGCCACCTAAGTTAGCACAACCAGATTATGATCGGCGCTACACTCGTTACGGCTATCGTTTTGAGCCATTGGCGGAAAGTTTAGCCATGGCGTTGGCCCGAGTCGTGCCATATTGGCTCGATCATATTGGCCCAGAATTGATCAATGGCCATGATCAATTAGTGGTGGCTCACGGCAGTACGATCCGCGCCTTGATCAAGTATCTAGAGGATATTTCTGATACTGGGATCGATGGTGTAGAAGTGGCTAATGGTGAGCCAATTGTTTATGATTTAGACGCAAAATTACGAATTAAGCAAAAAAGAATTATTTAAGGATAGAAAAGGGGTGATACCATAAACTATGGTATCACCCCTTAAAGTTAATCAAAATTACCGTGCAGCTAAGGCACCCATTGGATCCCATGGTGCTAGGACTTTGGGATCTTCGTTAGTGACCGCTAATAAGTCAGCGGGTAGGTATTTTTTGTTGATCACAATTTGGTAAACGTATTGGTCTAACCAATCGTCACTCATGACAAAATAACCTTTTTCGCCAACTTTATCGCCCCAAGAGTTTTCAACCTTCCATTTAGTCGGTTGGTCATCAACTAGATCAACGCCAGTAATGACCATGGCGTGCGTCATTAGACTTTCAGCGTAGTCTAAGCGTTGAGCCTTTGTCATGCCTAGATCAATATTGAATAAGGCGTCTTTGTCATAGATCGCTGTATCCATGATACCGATTTGACGGTCAGAGGCTTGGCCAACGTCACTACCGAACCAAACACTTTCACCAGCTTGCAATTGTTTGATGGCTAATTGTTTGAAAGTAGCGATATCTAAGTTCAAATGGCGGACTTGCCGGCCGCCGACCACGTTGCCCAACATTTCAATCGTGTATAAATGATTATATGGTTTATCGTCAGTTGGGGCGTTGATGATCGATTGATAGTTGTCTAGATCCCAGCCAACATATTTCTTAAAGAAAGTTTGTGGGCTGAGATCACGATCGATGTGGTAAGCTTTATCGCCATCACGATATTCAAAATCAAATTTTACGGGTGGTTCACCTAAGGTGTAGACCAAAATTCGATAAACTTCGCTTAAAAAGTGTGATTTTGTTGCGGCGATATCATCAGCACTAGCGTTATCGGCCACTAATTGGCGTAAAGTAACGGCGTCCTTGCGTAGTTTTAAGTTCAGTACGCTATTGAGCTCGCTGGATTTAGAACTATTGTAAGTTTCTGGCATAACGTACTTAGGAACGATCCCGTACTTATCGATCAAAGCCGTTAACATGTCCCATTGACCGCCATCTTGTTGTGGTGTAGTTAAGAGGAAGGCGACTTTACGACTAGAAACAGGTTCTGTTGCCGTCGCTAAAATATTTTCGTAGAAATAGTTAGATTTTTCAAACTTGTCCCAGAAGTTAGTGTAGTTTTGGGATAACTCAAAATCCTTTAAATTAAATTGGTCGGCAATACTGCGCCGCATTGTGTTCAAGGCAGCAAACATCCAGCAACGGCCACTTTGTTTCTGATTGGCCACTTTTTCGGCGGCTAGATCGATTGAGAAAGTCTGATTCATCGCGATTTTTGAATCGGTATTTTCACTGGTTGCTAAAATACCATTGTTCATCACTGCGCGTTTGATCGTAGCTGATTGTGGGACTTGCTGTAAGTTAACTTGATAATCAGTAATTGCAGCTGGGGTTATTTCTTGACTCAATTTATCCACTCCTTAATTTTAATGACGATTTTAAGCGTCCATCCCCATTTTAGTACAAGCAGAGGGCGTTAGTAAATAAGCATTGCCCAAAAGTTGGACCACGCTTATTCCTTATTTAGCAACGATGTCGGCATATTCTGGCTTGCGGGCAAAGAAAGTCTTCGCGTAAGGGCAAATGGGCAAGATCTTTGCGTTTTGTTTTTGAGCATGAGCGATCACGGTTTCAACTAGCTTACCGGCGATACCTTGGCTACGATGATCTTCGCGAACGTAGGTATGGTCTAGTGCTAAAACGCTGCCGTTGTGTAAGCTTTGAAAAGTGACTTCAGCGACAAGACGACCGTCAGTATCATTGTGATAGTAGCGGCCAGGTTCATAATCAAATTCCATTAGTGTGCCTCCTCTGATTTCAATAATTAATTTTGTTACATGAACGTCTGATCATTGTCGTATTTAGTCGACGCTGCTAGCTGGTAAGCTATCCAACTAAGAGCCAAAAATCCACTGGACTAACAATCACGTTTATTGTAAAGTTTAACCCGGAAAAAGGCAAGAAAACGGTTTCTGAAATGGTGATAATGATTGATTGATCAAAATCAGACTGAGTGATCATTTTTGGAACTAGAAACTAGTTAATTTTAGCTTATATTCTAAGTCGAGTTACCTATTTACCGGAATAAATGCTATCATTAAGGACAAGAAATAGACGTAAAATAAAAAATAATTTCGTGATAATTGCCTAGCTATAAAATAGGTGCTGATGTGCGAATACTTAGGTGTAAGGAGTTTATTTATGAAGCGAGGATTTGAAATTGTTGCGCGGTATCATGACGCCGACTTACAATTACCGCAGCGGGCTACTGAAAAAGCAGCAGGTTACGATTTTCAAGCGGCGGAAGATTTCACGCTGCCATCAATTTGGCGCGGTGATTTTTTGCGTTTGCTATGGCACGTGCGGCATGGTCAATCACTGACCGCTGCGGACTACACTGCGGCCAATAAGACACTGAAGCCATATTTAGTGCCAACTGGGATCAAGGCTTATCTGCAGCCAGAAGAATATTTGCTACTTGCTAATCGCTCCAGTGGACCAATCAAGCGCGGTTTGATTTTACCCAATGGCGTCGGGATCGTGGATGCTGATTACTACAACAACGCTCAAAATGAAGGCGAAATTTTCTTCCAACTAGTTAATCTTAGCGTGCGCGACGTAGTGATCAAAAAAGGCGAGCGCATTGGTCAAGGTATTTTTATGCCATATTTACGTAGTGACAGCGATCAAGGCGGTCAAAACAAACGCACTGGCGGCTTCGGTTCCTCTGGGCGCTAGTTCAGACTTTCGACGGATTCGGTCCGTCAACTAAACGACTAGACTGGGTCTTATATAAAAATAGAAAAGGATGTATTCTGTGGCCAAAACAAAAACACAATTTGTTTGTCAAAATTGCGGCTATAACTCGCCGCGTTATCTGGGCCGCTGCCCAAGTTGTGGTGCGTGGAACCAAATGGTGGAAGAAAAAATTGCCACTAAAAAAGAAACCACAAATGCGCAAACAAATTTAGCAGGAAAAATCGCTAAGCCAGAGTTAATGGCGGCGGTCAGCATTGAAAAGGAACCCCGGGTGCACACCCAACTCGCCGAATTAAATCGCGTGCTCGGTGGTGGTATTGTGCCCGGTTCTTTGGTGCTGATCGGTGGCGATCCTGGTATCGGTAAGTCAACACTGTTGCTGCAAGTTTCTGGACAATTAAGCAATGGGAAAGAGAAAGTTCTGTATGTTTCGGGGGAAGAAAGCGCAGCGCAGATCAAGATGCGTGCGAGTCGCCTCGGCGTATCCGGGCAACAACTTTACCTTTATCCCGAGACCGATATGGGCAGTATTCGCCAGCAAATTGAAAGTCTTAAGCCGGATTATGTGATCATTGATTCGATTCAAACCATGCAGGAGCCTGATTTAACTTCTGCTATTGGTAGTGTGGCGCAGGTTCGTGAGGTGACGGCATCGCTAATGCGGCTAGCTAAGCAAAATCAGATCACGATCTTTATCGTCGGCCACGTGACGAAAGGTGGAGCAATCGCTGGGCCGAAGATCTTGGAGCACATGGTGGATACCGTTTTATACTTTGAAGGTGATCAACAACGGACTTACCGCATTTTGCGCGCCGTTAAAAATCGGTTTGGTTCAACCAATGAAATTGGTATTTTTGAGATGCGGGCTGGCGGATTATACGAAGTTGCTAATCCTTCAGAAATTTTCTTAGAGGAACGACTCACCGGTGCGACTGGCTCGGCGGTCGTGGTTTCATTAGAAGGTACGCGGCCGATTTTAGTTGAAATTCAAGCCTTGGTCACGCCGACTGTTTTTGGTAACGCCCAGCGGACAACTACCGGGATCGACCGTAATCGGGCAGCGTTGATCATGGCGGTGCTGGAGAAGCGCGCTAATTTAATGTTGCAAAACCAAGACGCCTATTTGAAGGCGGCTGGTGGCGTTAAACTCGATGAACCCGCTATTGATCTGGCAGTAGCCGTTAGTATTGCTTCGTCCTACCGTGACAAGGGCACGAAGGCGACTGACTGTTTTGTTGGTGAAATTGGCTTGACCGGCGAGGTGCGTAGTGTCAATCGAATCGAGCAGCGCGTCAAAGAAGCGGCTAAGCTTGGCTTCAAGCGCTTTTTCATTCCCCATAACAATCTAAAAGGGCTAGAAGTCCCCAAAGAGATCAAAGTGATCGGCGTGACGACGATCACGGAGGCTTTGCAGAAAGCATTTAACTAAGCCGTGTCACCTGTAACATCAAAGATTTTGGTACAAAATTATCCACTTTATGTGGAGTAGAGCCATGTTTTTGACGAGCGAGCTTGCGGCCGTCAAAATGGCCATCGTCCGTAACGTCAAAGATTTTGGTACAAAATTTATCCACTTTACGTGGAGTAGAGCCATGTTTTTGACGAGCGAGCTTGCGGCCGTCAAAATGGCCATCGTCCGTAACATCAAAGATTTTGGTACAAATTTATCCACTTTAAGTGGAGTAGAGAAGGTGAGTTAGGATGAAAAAAAGAATTACCACACTATTGATCGTTTTGGTCGGGGCTTCATTGATGGGAACCTTCATGCCATTATTATGGCGTTTGGCTAGTTTAGCCGATGTCCGTTATTTAAATAATATATTCGTTGATGTTTTACTAGGTGCAATTATTTCTTATTTTATTTCGCTGTTTTTGGCTGGACCGATCGTGCGGTTATTTGAGCGTTTAGTCAAACAGGCTGAAACGCTGATCAGTAAACAATCGCCAACTTACCTGTTGTTTGGTAGCCTAGCGACGATCATTGGTTTGATTCTGGCCAATATTATTTCGATCCCCTTGTACCGGATGAACTTTTTCTTATTTAACACGTTAGCGCCAATTATTTTAATGGTGCTGCTAGGTTACATTGGTTTTCGTGTCGGGACAACGCGTACGGAAGAATGGCGCCGCTTGTTCCAAGCGCGCAGTAAGAAGGCGGTTGTCGAAACGGCGGAAGAACAAGGCCGAGTATTAGACCGCAAAATCGATGATAATTTTCATAAGTATAAGATCCTTGATACGAGTGTGATCATTGATGGCCGAATTTATGAGATCGCACAAACTGGCTTTATTGAAGGCACGCTATTAATTCCTAATTTTGTGCTACATGAGCTGCAATTGATCGCAGATTCAGCTGATTCATTAAAGCGGACACGTGGTCGGCGTGGGTTGGACATTTTGAATGATCTACAAAAAACTGACGCCATGCCAGTCGAAATGTATGAAGGCGACTTTGAAGATTTAACGGAAGTTGACGGTAAATTAATTAAATTAGCTAAGTTACTGGACGGCATTGTGGTGACGAATGATTTTAATTTAAACAAAGTCAGTGAGTTTCAAAATGTGCCGGTGCTGAATATTAATGAATTAGCGAATACGTTGAAGCCAGCAGTGATCCCCGGTGATGCGATGACGGTCACCGTGGTCAAGTCTGGGACTGAGCGCCAGCAAGGGGTGGCTTACTTAGATGATGGGACCATGATCGTTGTTGAAGATGGTCAATATTATATGAATAAATCCTTACCGGTAACCGTCACTAGCGCTTTACAAACTGCGGCAGGACGGATGATTTTTGCTAAGCCAGCTCATTCACAAAAAGGTTTGCGGGAACACAATAAATAATTTGGTCAGTTGCCTTTACAAGTTTGGTCTTGACCAGTAAAATTAAAGTTGCTATGTCAGATCACTTATCAAGCGACCTGGCACGAATGTTTAGTCGATTGGAAGTGGCGGCAAACTTTTTTGTGGCACATTTTCAAGCGGGTGTCTTACGGGCTATTTTTGCTAGCTTTTAGCAAGAATGTGCCTAAAGGATAGTCCAGCATAACTAAAAAGGAAAAAATTGAAAGAGGCGGGATTTAAATTGGCAGATAAAAAAATTCGTGTTCGTTATGCACCAAGCCCAACTGGCCATTTGCATATTGGTAACGCACGGACGGCATTGTTCAACTATCTTTTTGCGCGGCATAACAAGGGTGAATTCGTGATTCGTATTGAAGACACGGATACTAAACGCAACGTTGAAGGTGGTGAAGAAAGCCAATTGACCATGCTTAAATGGTTAGGGATCGATTGGGATGAAGGTCCCGACAAGCCAGGCGCCGTTGGTCCATATCGGCAGTCAGAACGGAGTGCAATTTATGGTCCGTTGATCCAACAATTGGTTGATCAGGGCTTAGCTTATGAATCTTACATTACGGAAGATGAATTAGCTGCACAGCGGGAAGTTCAAAAAGCAAACCATGAAATGCCCCATTATGAGGATGAGTTTGCGGGTTTAAATGCTGAGGAAAAGGCGGCTAAGATCGCCGACGCTAAAGCTAAAGGTTTAAAACCTGTGATTCGTTTCCACGTTCCAGTGCATAAAAAATATGAATTTAATGATTTAGTTAAGGGTCATATTGAGTTTGATTCAGACTCCATTGGCGGCGACTTTGTGATCATGAAGCGCGATGGTATGCCCACCTACAACTTTGCCGTGGTGGTGGATGACCATTTGATGGCGATCACTCATGTCTTACGCGGCGATGACCATATTGCCAACACGCCAAAACAATTAATGATCTATGAGGCTTTTGATTGGGAAGCACCTGTTTTTGGGCACATGACTTTGATCATCAACACGCAGACCGGTAAGAAGTTGTCTAAACGTGATGAAAACACCTTACAATTCATTGAACAATATCGTGAATTAGGTTATCTGCCAGAAGGGATGTTTAACTTCATTACCTTGCTTGGCTGGTCACCAGTCGGCGAAGATGAGATCTTTACGCGTAAACAATTGATCAAACTGTTTGATCATAAGCGTTTGAGCAAGTCACCGGCTAAGTTTGACGCTAAGAAGCTGGAATGGGTCAATAATCAATACATGAAGCAATCTGACAGTAGTAAAGTCACTGACATGGGCTTATATCAATTGATCAAAGCGGGTCGTTTGCCAGAAGATCCTGATAATAAAACCATTGAATGGGCACGTACTTTGGTCGGTTTATACCATGATCAAATGAGTTACGCCGCCCAAGTTGTTGAAGAATCGGCTGTTTTCTTCACGGAGCCACCTAAGTTGGACGAAGCGGCTTTAACTGAATTAGCAGTTGAAACAGCACCAACAGTTTTAAACAAATTTGCTGAATTGATCAAGCAAGTTAAGATTTTTGACGCGGTGGAAATTAATAATGCGATCCAACAAGTGCGCGCGGAAACAGGCGTTAAGGGTCGGCATCTGTACATGCCGATCCGCATTGGGACAACACGTTCAACGCATGGTCCAGCAATTGCTGAATCGATCGAGTTGCTTGGTCGCGAAAAGACGATGCATCATTTAGAGGTCACTTTAGCGGAATTGAATCACTAAAGCCATGACGGGAATAAGTAGGTTGATCGACTTGAACAGCGAGCGCTTGGTTGGTGAAAAAGCGTCAGGTCAACAATTGAAATGCCTCCTTGAGTGCATACGCGAGTTTAGGTAGTGTATGCCGGCATCATTCACGTTACTGAATGAAAAGAAAGTTATTTGACTTTGAATAAAAGTGGGACCACGTGTAAACGTCTTTTGATCAATGCGATCAAAAGGCGTTTTTATTTTCCATTAATAATTGTTTTACGTTAGAATGAAGTAACCATTAAAAATTACGGGGGTGCGAGGATGATTCAAGTTTATAATACCTTGACGCGTGAAAAAGAGAAGTTTAAACCCTTAGCTACTGGTGTGGTCAATATGTATGTTTGTGGACCCACCGTTTATAATTACATTCATATCGGTAATGCGCGTTCGGCGATCGCCTTTGATACGATTCGGCGTTATTTTGAATTTCGCGGTTTTAAGGTGAATTACGTTTCTAATTTTACCGATGTCGATGATAAAATGATCAAACAAGCGCAAAAAGACGGCATCACAGTCCCAGAATTGGCGGACAAATTTATTGCGGCGTTTGATCAAGATACAGCGGCGCTCAATATTGAGCCAGCGACAGTGCGGCCGCGAGCAACTGAAAACATTCCCGATATTATTGCCTTCATTCAGGTATTATTGAATAAAGGGTATGCCTACGTGGCAGCTGGTGACGTTTATTATCGGGCGCGGAAGTTTGCCCATTATGGTGAACTGTCGGATCAAAATATCGACCAATTAGAACAAGGCGCCAGTGAACATACGGCTGATGCTGAAACCCAACGTAAGGAAGACCCAATTGATTTTGCCTTATGGAAAGCGGCTAAGGCAGATGAAATTGCTTGGTCAGCGTCTTGGGGCAAAGGTCGGCCAGGTTGGCATATCGAATGTTCAGTCATGGCGACTAAGTATTTAGGCGATACCTTTGACATTCATGGTGGCGGCCAAGACCTAGAGTTTCCCCATCATGAAAATGAAATTGCTCAAAGTGAAGCCAAAACCGGCCAGAAGTTTGCTAACTATTGGATGCATAATGGGTTTGTAACCATTGGCGACGATAACGAAAAAATGAGTAAATCACTAGGTAATTTTGTAACCGTCCACGATTTAATTCAGCAAGTCGATCCACAAACCGTGCGCTTTTTCATGGCGACCACACAATATCGGCGGCCGATCCATTATAATGAAGCGACTTTAAATGAAGCAGCTAATAATTTACAAAAGTTGCGCATTGCTTTTGATAATCTCAGCTACCGGCAAAAGGACGCTGCAGCAGGAAACGACGCTGAAGTTGAGTCGCAATTAGCCCAGCTGAGCCAGGATTTCATTAGTGCAATGGATGATGATTTTAATGTGCAAAATGGGATGACGGCAGTCTATGAGCTTGCTAAATTAATGAATATTTATAGTGAACAGGCGACTGTCGCGGCAGCCACGGTTGAGCAATTACTTAGCAGCTTTACTGCTTGGCTACAGATTTTTGGCGTTGACTTCAAGCCGACTGCACTATTGGCAGTAGAGATCGAGCAATTACTACAAGAACGTAAAGCTGCGCGGACTAATAAAGATTATCAACGCAGTGACGAGATTCGTGATTTATTAAAAGCGCAAGGAATTGTGTTGGAAGATACGGCGCAAGGCACGCGTTGGCGGAGGGAATAATGACAGAAGCAGTGGATTATCGGCAATTAAATGGCATTGCGCTAGCTTACATGGGTGACGCTAGTTATGAGGTTTACATTCGGCGGCATTTGTTAAGCCGCGGCATCACTAAGCCGGCACGCCTACAGCATCAGGCAACTTATTTCGTTTCAGCCAAGGCACAAGCTGCCTTGATCGAAGCCATGTTAGCCCAAGACTTATTAAATGAAGAAGAGCTCAGCTTTTATAAACGTGGTCGCAACGCGAATAGTCATACTCACGCCAAAAACACGGCGGTGACGACTTATCGGATCTCAACTGGATTTGAAGCTTTGATGGGTTATTTAGCGTTAAGTGATCAGCAGGCGCGCTTAGATGAGTTGGCAGCTTGGTGTATTACCCAAGTAGAGGAAGGTAAAATTAATGAACAAATCAAATGAACCACAAACTGACGCGACTGATTTTGTGATCGGCCGCCACGCTGCCCACGAAACTTTGCAAACAGAAGGTGCGCAACGAGTCAATAAAGTTTTTATCCAAGAAGGCTTAAAATCAGACTCTTTGCACGCCTTACAGCAATTGGCTAAAGCTAAACGGATCCCCGTTCAGTCAGCACCAAAAAATAAATTAGATACCTTAAGTGATCACGGCAATCATCAAGGTGTGGTTCTGGCGATCACACCGTTCGCGTACGTCGAATTGGATGATTTATTCGACCGTGCCGCTGCCAAAAATCAACCACCATTCTTCCTGATTTTGGATGGTATTGAAGATCCACATAACTTAGGCTCGATCATGCGAACTGCTGATGCGGTTGGTGTACACGGAATCATTATTCCTAAACACCGTGCGGTCGGTTTAACCAGTACCGTGGCGAAAACGTCGACTGGTGCAGTTGAACATATCCCAGTAGTTCGGGCAACTAATTTAGTCGCTGTGGCCAAAGAATTGAAGCAGCGCGGTGTTTGGCTATTTGGGACTGATATGGCGGGCACCGATTATCGCCAGTGGAATGCTAAAGGGGCCATTGCCTTGGTGATTGGTAATGAAGGTAAGGGCATTGCGCCATTGCTGAAGCGGGAAATGGACGAAACGATCACGATCCCCATGATCGGTCATGTGCAAAGCTTAAATGCCAGCGTTGCCACTGGTTTGCTGCTGTATCAGGCTTACAGCGTTAAGCAAGGAAGCGGTGAGCTACCATGATGCACGAGATCCTGATCATCGATGGTTACAATGTGATCGGTAACTGGCCAGAATTAGACCAGCTAAAGCAAGCTGATAAATTAGCTGATGCCCGGGATGAGTTGCTCGGTCAGCTAGCTGAATTTCGCAAATACGAAGATGCTGAAATTATTTTAGTTTTTGATGCGATGTATGTGCCGGGAATTACGCAGCGCTATGATCAATATAATTTACAAGTCGTTTGGACGCAAGAAGATGAAACAGCCGATAGCTACATTGAAAAATTAGCCGTTAAGTTGCAGAATCGTTTGACCCAAATTACCGTTGTGACCAGTGATCAGGCGGAACAGTGGACCATTTTTTCCCGTGGTGCTGTGCGGATCTCTTCACGGGAATTTAAAATGGTGATCCAGCGGGCCAAAGCAGCAATTAGTCGTGATGTACGTCATTATCACGATACTGATCTGCGGCGCCGCTCACCATGGGACCAGCAACAATTATTATCATTGGCTAAATTACGCGATAACTTAACTAATGACGATTAACGATAAGCAAAGTCTAAATAAACGTTCGTTCGCTTGTAAAACGCTTTCGTGGTTGCTATCCTGAATTTAAACATGGCAGCCAGTTGAAAAAATGTATGAAGAGGAACTTACCACCTTGATCACGGCAGCAGCAGCTGGGAATTCTAACGCTTTTGAGCACTTATTTTATCTCTATCGGCCGATGCTAAAAAAGATCCAGCAACAATATTATCTTTATCAATTTGATGACGATGATTGGGATCAAGAAGCACGGATCATCTGCTTTCGCGCAGCACGAAGCTATCGTTCAGATACCCGGCTGACCTTTGGCCGGTATTATCAGCGCTGTTTGCTTTGTCGTATTTATACACTTTTACGACGCCAAAATGCTAAGAAACGCCAAATTGATCGGCACACTGTGTCAATTGAAATTGATGAAATTAAACGGCGCGTTGAAACTAAAGGCTCGTTACAGTCGTTGAATTGGTCACTGATTCGGGCGCACGCCGATGATTTTATTGGGCAACTATCTGAGTTGGAACAGATCGTCTTTTATCGTCAATTGGCGATTAGTTTTGAATGGCCCAGTACGATCGTGGCTGAAGTCACCGAGGCCCAAGAACGTAATGCGTTAGACCGATGCCGGCGTAAATTAAAAAAATACTTAGCGGACCATGTTTTAATGTAATATTAACAGGGGTAAAACAGTTGATCCTGTTTTACCCCTGTCGCCATACTAACGAAAAAAGGGCTATGACATAAGTAAAATTATGTCACTGAAGTGAACCCCCGGTATTGGACCAGAATCCAATACCGGGGGTTTTACTATGACTAAATATACTAAGCAGTTTAAACTGCAGGTGGTTCAAGACTATCTCACTTCTTCGTTAGGGATTGTATTGATTGCTAGAAAGTACCAGATC
>NZ_RHOE01000053.1 GCF_003946385.1 Loigolactobacillus zhaoyuanensis | reverse complement strand
GATCTGGTACTTTCTAGCAATCAATACAATCCCTAACGAAGAAGTGAGATAGTCTTGAACCACCTGCAGTTTAAACTGCTTAGTATATTTAGTCATAGTAAAACCCCCGGTATTGGATTCTGGTCCAATACCGGGGGTTCACTTCAGTGTCTTCAATTGAAGACGCTCCTATTTTTTTCATGAAATTTGCATGTTCTAGGCGCGGTAATGCTGTGTTAGACTTATATTATCGATTATTCATGTTGTAGGTAAGGCAGAGTAGATAAGCAACTGAACTTGCTTAAATGTGTTTAAAACACAGATGATCCACTTTTTTAGTATGTTAATTTTGAAAGCTGGGATGACAGATGCAGCAGCGTCTTTCCCGGGCGACAGTTTTAAGTATTGTCGCTACGGGTTTATTGAGTTTTATGGGTACTATGGTTGAAACGTCGTTGAACGTGACCTTTGCGACTTTGACCAAACAAATGCAGGTCAACTTAGCGACGATTCAGTGGTTGACCACTGGTTATTTACTGCTGACCACTTTAGTCATGGTGGCTTCGGCGCATTTAATTAAACGTTATGCAGTGAAAAATCTGTTCATCATCGCAGTAGTCTGCTTCACTGTTGGTGATTTGTTGTGCGCAGTAGCACCAAGTTTTCCGATCATGTTAGTGGGGCGCTTGATTCAAGCTGTTTCCACAGGTTTATCGATTCCATTGATGTTTCATATTATTCTAACTTCGGTACCGCCGCAGCGTTTAGCAACCTATAATGGGCTGGCGGCGATGCTGATTGCTTTAGGACCAGCATTGGGACCAACTTATGGCGGTCTTTTGACTGCAGTTGGTTCATGGCGCCTGATTTTTTGGCTATTATTGCCGTTGATTGTGATCGTCTTTTTTATTGGCCTTTTTAATTTAACTTTGCAGCCGATCGCGCGGCAGGACCGCTTTGACTTCTGGGGTTTTATACTACTAGCGGTTATCCTGTTCTTGGTTGATTACACTTTCAATCGTGCGGCCAAGGTGGGCTTTCTCAGTTGGAACTTCTGGGGATTAATAGTGCTGAGCGTTATTTTGATGGTCGTTTTCTACTTGTACAATCAGCATTCTAGTCGGCATTTGATCGATTTTTCCATTTTTAAAAATGCCATTGTTAATTGGCATTTACTGGGTTATTTCATACTTCAGTTTATTAATATTGGTATTTCATTTGTTTTGCCACAAGTGGCGCAATATATTTTAGGCACAAACTCTTTTGTTGCGGGGATGATTTTGCTACCAGGCGCATTGCTGGGTGTGATCGTGGCACCGTTAGCCGGCCGCTGGATGGATCAAAACGGCACGCCGCTACCGATCGTGGTGGGACATAGCGTATTTTTAGTTGCGGCTGCGGCTTTTGTGATTTTTGAGCGGCAACTAACTGGAGCGTTATTGATTGGATTATACTTCTTACTCCGTCTAGGCTTTAACTTAGCCTTTGGTAATACGATCAGTCATGCTAGCGTACAAGTACAACCAAAGCAAAAAGCGGATATTAATGCTACTTTTAATATGACGCAGCAGTATGCGGGCTCGTTGGGTACTAATGTTTTTGCGGCGGTGATCGGTATTTATCAGTTACAGCACATTAGTTTGCGGATCAGCACTGCGCAGGGCGCGTTGTTGGATTACTGGTTGATCGTGGCCTTAGCGATCGTTGGGCTATTTTCAGCCTGGCTCAGTTATAGATCAACGATGCAGCAAAAATAGATCTCAGCTTAAAAGCGTCCGTAATGGGGCGCTTTTTTTTGCATGATTTATAGTTGCAATGTTCGACCAAACAAATAAGAGTCGGCACATAATTTAGTCATGTGCCGACTCTTTGATTGAAAGCTATATTTTAGGCTAAAAATACTGACCAATGGTTAAACCAAGTAAGACACAGATGAGGCCACCGATCAGGGAACAACTCAGGTAGAGGAATGCTAGTCGACCGTATTTTTTTTGCTGTAAAAGCAGTGCTTCGTAACTCATCGTCGAGAAGGTAGAAAAGCCACCACAAACGCCGGTACCCAGCAGTAAATAAGTATTGGCGCCGGTGCCTAAATGACTAGCTAAGCCGCCAAGAATTAGGGCAGCTAAAAGGTTGATCACCAACGTGGCGACGGGAAAACGGCCATTTGTATGGCGTTTGATCAATTTAGTGGCATCGTAGCGTAAAATAGCGCCAATTGCTGCACCACCACCGACTAGGAAATAAGGGGTCATTTATTCACCGCCCGTCGCGCTAAGTGGCGTAGATCAAGCCGACTAGCCCGTAAGCCGAGGTAAGCGCCGAGCATACCGCCGACTAAACTTAATAGCGCATAACCGATCGCCAACCAATAAGCCTGTGCCTGATATAATTGCATAATTTCCAATATGTATGAAGAAAAAGTAGTAAAGGCGCCAACGAAGCCAGTTCCTAAACCTAACGTGAGCTGCTCCGGAAACCATTCAATCTGCGCCAAAGTATTAGTCAAGTAAACCAACAAAAAACTCCCGAGCAAATTGATCAAAAAAGTGGCCACTGGCACATGGTTAAAAACAACGAGTTGGTCAACTCCGTAACGCGTCATACCGCCAGCAATGGCAAATAGACCAATTAAAAGCTCATCCATGCTAACCACTCCTAAGAATAATGTGAAAGTTCTAATGTAAGCCTTAGTTTATCACTAAAAATTAACTTTGTGTAGCAATTTTTAGAACGGCTGGACTAATTTTTGTAAAACGTTGTATCAAATAAAAAACGGCTAATTTTATACCACTTAATTTTGAGTTATACTAGAATATGTCGAATTTACGCTTGTCTGAGATTGATTAGGCTGGGACAAGTGACAATGGCAACACCTATAAAATTTTCCATTATTGTGGAGTAGAGAAGGGTCAATTTTGAATTCAGAAAAGGAATTATCCGGTAAAACGGTTTTGTTAATGGCGATCGCCGCTGGTGTGATCGTGGCGAATCTCAATTATATTCAGCCAATCGAAGGCTTGATCGCCGCGAGTTTTCAAGTTTCTAAAGCAACGGTTGGGGTTGTGGCGATGTTAACGCAGCTAGGCTACGCGTTTGGGCTATTATTAATTGTTCCGCTAGGTGATATTTTTAATCGCTATCAGCTCATTCAGGTAATGTTAGTTTTATCGATCATTGCTTTATTGGTCGCTTTTTGGGCGCCAACTGTGACCATTTTTGGGCTGGCTTCATTATTGGTCGGAATTACTTCGGTAGCACCGCAAATTATTATTCCCTACGCTGCTTCATTGGCACCGGCGCTACATCAGGGGAAAGTACTGGGTAATGTGCTGAGCGGCTTGTTGACCGGGATTTTATTGTCACGCTCCGTTAGTGGTTTGCTGGGTAGCGTTATGCGTTGGCAATATGTTTATCTGATTGCTGCACTAGCTGGCGTGATTCTACTCGTGGTTTTACACCAGTATTTACCGCGTGATCAACGGGCTCAGCCCAATCTGCATTACCGGCATGTTTTAGGTTCGTTGCCGCAATTGTTACGTCAGCAAAAGCATTTGCAAGGCGCCGCCATTAACGGTTTTTGTTTATTCGGTGTTTCCAACGTTTTATGGTCAACGCTGGCATTTTATTTAGCGGCTCAATATCATATGGGCAGTAACGTTGCCGGGTTATTGGGCTTGTTAGGTATAACCGGGGTGCTTTTTGCGTCGATCATTGGCCGGTTAGTCGATCGTTATTCACCACGACTAACGATTGGTCTGGGAATTGTCTTTTCAGCGCTAGCTTTTCTTATTTTTGCTAGTTTAGGTCATTTTTTCATTGGTCTGATGGTCGGTATTATTTTATTGGATCTAGGGACGCAATTTGGCCAGGTTTCCAATCAGGCAATCGTTCAATCGCTGAATCGTGAAGCCAGTAGCCGGAATAATTCAATTTTCATGTTTAGTTATTTTCTTGGCGGGGCGCTGGGGACTTTCTTCAGTACTTTTGCGTGGAGCCATTTTGGCTGGGCTGGTGTCTGCGGTGTTGCGGCAATCTTTTTGGTAATTGCGGTATTGGGTCACTTTATTTTACGGGAGCCTAAGCAGCTACGGCCAGTGCAATAAAATGATTTTATTTACATTTATGAGTGTAAGTGGTATTTTTGAAACGTAAACAGCGATGACGTTCGCGAACTATTACGTAAAGTAATTGATGACGTCTACTTAAGGAGAATTTTCTCTTTAGGTAGACGTCTTTTTTTCTCGGGCGTACTTTAAATGCTTTAGTGTAATATTTGATCTTAATAAAATAGGGGGTGGGCAACATGCTGATCCGACCTAAAAGTGATTATTTAGAAGCCGATTATGCTGGCCAGGGGCTAAATGAGCAGGATGCGCAACGGTACCAAGCTCAACATGGGTACAATGAAATTCCCGAGACTAGCGAGCAGCCACTAATTGGGGTTTTAAAAGGCATGTGGGGGCCGACGCCGTGGCTGCTGGAAGCGGCAATGATCTTTGAGTTATTATTAGGTAAAGGGACGCAAGCATTTTTTGTATTGGCGTTACTTTTATTTTCAGCTGTCGATGGTGAGATTCAAACCCAACGTGCAAAAAAAGCAGTGGGCACTCTGCAACGCCAATTAACTGTTACTGCTAGATTATTGCGTGATCGGCAATGGCAATTTCAAGCAGCGCGGGTTTTAGTACCGGGAGACATCGTGCATGTTCGAACTGGTGATCTTATACCAGCTGATTTAGTCATCATCAGCGGTGCCGTTGAGGTCGACGAAGCGTCACTGACTGGTGAAAGCAAGGCAATTTTAAAGGGAAAGGATAGTGCGCTTTATTCTGCAGCAACTGTTGTTCATGGCGCGGCTTTAGGCCAAGTTACCCAAACCGGGGTTAATAGTACCTATGGGAAAACTGCCGAATTATCGCGGACTGAGACTGCACCTGGACGTCTGCAGCAACTGTTGTTTAATATTGTGCGCTATTTAGCCTATCTTGATGTTGTTTTAGCAATTATGCTGGTTATTGCGGCTGTCTTTCGTGGTACTGCTTGGCAAGAATTGTTGCCGTTTCTAGTGATTTTATTCATTGCAACGATTCCAATTTCAATGCCGTCTAGCTTTACCGTGGCTAATTCACTAGAGGCCAAAAAATTAACACAAGAAAAAGTTTTAGTTACTGGGTTAACAGGTGTTCAGGAAGCCGCGAGTATGGATATTCTGCTGATTGATAAAACAGGGACAATTACCAATGATCAGCCCAAAGTTGGTCAAATTAAAGCCTTGCAACATTTTTCAAGACAACAAATTTTGCAGTTTGCACTGACGGCAACTGACGTAACGGCTGCGGATTCAGTTAGTACAGCACTTACTAATGCGGCGGTAGCTGAAAAAATAACGCCGCTGAAGCGTAGCGATTTTACGGCATTTGATCCGGCAACTAAGACGGCCCAAGCAAGCTACACGGAAAATGGACAGGCGGGCAAGGTTATTTTAGGCTCACCGGACATTGTCGCCACTATTGCTAGTGTGCCAATTCATTTTCAGCAGGAATTAACTAACTTGGCACAACAGGGTGCACGGGTACTAGCACTAGCTTTACAAATAAATGAACAACCAGCAATTATTGGCTTGATCGAATTAGTTGATCAACCACGACCTGATGCAGTTACGGCAATTAAAGCAATTCAGAGCCGCGGTGTACGAGTCATGATGTTAACTGGCGATACACCGATCACTGCACAAGCTATTGCAGCACAGGTAGGAATTGGATCACGTATTGGGACGTTGGCTGATGCTAAAATCGCCCCGCTTACTTTCGATGGTTTTGCCGATGTGTATCCGCAAGATAAATTGGCAATCGTAAAAAAATTACAAACATTGGGTCTGGTAGTGGGGATGACTGGCGATGGCGTTAACGATGCGCCAGCACTACAACGTGCCGATGTTGGCATTGCAGTTGCTAATGCCACTGATATTGCCAAGTCAGCCGCTAAGGTGGTTTTAACGCGCGCGACCTTAGCGGATATTGTCAAAGTGATCGATAGTGGGCACCGAGTTTATCGGCGAATGATGACTTGGACCATCACTAAACTATCACGAACGGCACAGCTAGCTGCGTTGCTGACTTTTGGGTTTATCTTTGCTGGTTTTTTCCCAGTCTCATTGAACTTAATTGTTTTTATTGTGATCATGAATGATTGTGTAACGCTAACCTTAGGGACTGATCATGCGTGGCCGACCCGGGTGCCCGAACATTGGAATCTAGCGCGCTTAGCTAAAATTGCTGGAATCTTTGCGGTTGTGTGGGTCGTTATTGGGCTAGTCATGTTCTGGTATTATTTAGCGGTGGCCCGATTAGGTATCGGCGAAATTAGCACGCTGATGTTCATTTACTTGATTTACAGTGCAATGACGACGATCATTATGACACGGACTCGTGATCATTTTTGGGAGTATGCACCGAGCAAATCGGTGGGCTGGGTTGTCCTACTAGATATTAGTTTAGCGACGATCATGGCTGTAACTGGTTTTGTGACTACACAAGTTAGCTGGATATGGGTACTAGCGGTCATCATTATTGTCGTGATGGCAACGTTGATTTTAGACCGAATTAAAATGTGGTACTATCAAAAAACCGGCATTTTGGGAACGGAACAGAAAATTTAATAAAATAGTTGGACAACATAAGGGACTTTTGCATAGTTACTTGTTCAAATTAAAATAACGCCACACATCCTAAATCGGTGTGTGGCGTTATTTTATTTAGCCAGTGCTAGAGTTGCCAATAATGTATCTTTGGCAGTGAACAGTGGCACGTTCTGGCTTAGCGCAAAGTAATTCAGTGGCGTATTAGCCGTTTGCTGCGCATTGGTGTTGGCAACTAAAGCGACTTGTTTTACGTCTACGTCAGGTACTGTATTAGCAGTTAAAATCTCTGGTTGTAATTTTGCTTGTTCAATGGCTGCTAGTACCGTAGCGTCGTTAGCTAATTCTGGAGTCAATAAAACTAATTGTCCAGCGTGGCTGCCATGGTAGTGATAACTATCGGTCAGTGCTTTATTCAACGCGGTTGCGTAGTCGGCGGCAATACCGATAGCTTCACCAGTGGATTTCATTTCCGGACTTAGCGCAGTGCTAATACCAGGCAACTTAGTAAAAGAAAAAACGGGCGCTTTAATGGCAACTAGGTTTGGTGGCGTCAAGAGCCCTGGAGTTAAATTGAGTTCGCTAAAGCTAGCACCGAGAATCAAGCGAGTCGCAATTTTAGCTAGATGTAGCTTCGTCACTTTACTCATAAATGGCACTGTCCGGCTGGCTCGTGGGTTGACCTCGATCACATAAACTTGGTCAGCAACAATAAATTGAATGTTCATCATACCGATACAATGCACGTTTTGACCAATTTTAGTTGCGATGGCGACAATTTCGTTTTGTTGGGCTAGGGTCAATCGTTGTGGTGGATAGACTGCAATCGAATCGCCGGAATGGATACCAGCACCTTCGATATGCTCCATGATCCCCGGGATGAACACATCATGGCCATCGCTGAGAATATCGACTTCACATTCTAGACCTTGAACGTAATGATCGACCAGAATCGGCTGTTCAGGTGCGGCGTGAAGGGCGTTAGTGAGATAATGAGCTAGCTCGATTTCATTGTGAACAACGGCCATAGCACGGCCGCCAAGTACAAAACTGGGCCGCACCATCACTGGGTAGCCGATTTTGGCGGCAATTTTTTGTGCTTTCGTCAAGCTAGTGGCAGTGTCGCCGGCCGGCTGTTTAATGGCTAGTTGCTGTAATAGTGTTTCAAATTGGTGCCGGTCTTCAGTTTGTTCAATGCCGTGTAATGACGTGCCGAGAATTTTCAGCCCGTGGGCCGCTAAACCTTTAGTTAAATTGATTGCCGTTTGACCACCAAATTGAACGATCACACCTAGTGGCTGCTCTAATTCAGCGATGTGCAGCACGCTTTCCAAAGTCAGTGGCTCGAAATACAATTTATCGGAAATTGAAAAATCAGTTGAAACGGTTTCCGGATTATTGTTGACGATGATCGCCTGGTAGCCAGCTTGCTGAATTGCCTGGACGCAATGAACGGTGGTGTAATCAAATTCAACGCCTTGGCCGATGCGAATTGGTCCAGAGCCAATGACGAGCACACTATTGCCTAAAGGCTGGCTTTCGTTTTCAGTCCCAAAATAAGTGCTATAAAAGTATGGCGTGCTACTGGCAAATTCGCCAGCACAGGTGTCGACCATTTTATATACTGGTGCTAAGCCAGGGACCGATTGGTTGGTAATGGCGGTGATCATAGCATCATTGAAGCCAAACTTTTTAGCGGTGGTGTAAGTTGCGTTAAGGTCATGGACCAACTGTTGTTGCAACGCCACAATGTGCACTAATTTATCTAGGAAAAAACGATCGATCTGGGTTAATTCTTGCACTTTGGTCACACTATAACCAGCACGCAAAGCAGCAAAAATAACTAATAAACGTTCATCAGTTGGTGCTTGTAAGGCGGCCGTTAAATCAGGTGTCGCGCTACTTGGTTTAAGTTCGTTGATCGCCGTTTGATCAATTTCCATTGATTGTAGTGCTTTTAACAATGATTCTTCGATCGTGCTACCGATACCCATTACTTCACCGGTGGCTTTCATTTGTGTGCCTAATTGGCGCTCGGCAGTATTGAATTTATCAAAGGGAAGGCGCGGGATTTTAGCGACAACATAATCTAACGCTGGTTCAAAGGCAGCGTAGGTTGTTTTGGTAACGGGATTACGTAACTCACTTAAATTTAAGCCGACCGCAATTTTAGCGGCAATTTTAGCGATTGGGTAGCCGGTAGCTTTCGAGGCGAGTGCTGACGAGCGACTGACCCGCGGATTCACTTCAATAATATAATATTGGGCGCTGTCAGGATCTTGGGCTAATTGAACATTACAGCCGCCTTTAATATCCAAGGCATCAATGATTTCCAGGGAAGCTTGACGCAAAGTTTGGTATTCAGTGTCATTTAACGTTTGCGATGGCGCAAAAACGATCGAATCGCCAGTATGGATGCCGACTGGATCGAAATTTTCCATGTTGCAGACAGTAATTTTATCGCCTAAATTATCGCGCATAACTTCATATTCGATTTCTTTGAAGCCGGCGATGCTTTTTTCGATCAGACATTCATTGGCCGGTGACATGCTTAGACCACGGACCATGATTTTTTGCAGTGCTGCTTTATCCGCCGCGATCCCGCCACCAGTGCCACCAAGTGTGTAGGCTGGCCGCACGATGACGGGGTAGCCAATTTGGTCGGCAAAATCCAGTGCAGTTTGGACTGCATGGACGGTTTTACTGGCCGGAACAGGCTGGCCAATTTTTTGCATTAATTCTTTAAAACTTTCGCGATCTTCGGCTTGTTTGATCGTATCTAAACCAGTGCCCAGTAGCTGGATTTTGTATTTAGCCAATACGCCAGCTTCGTCAAGCTCGACGGCTAAATTTAAGCCAGTTTGACCGCCAAGTGTTGGTAACAAGGCGTCGGGCCGTTCTTTGGCTAAAATAGCACTGACAGATTCGAGTGTTAAGGGCTCTAAATAAACCTTATCGGCAATCTCATCGTCGGTCATGATCGTGGCTGGATTAGAGTTGATCAACACGACTTGATAGCCTTCTTCTTTGAGGCTTAAGCACGCCTGGCTACCAGCGTAGTCAAACTCAGCAGCTTGGCCGATCACGATCGGTCCCGAGCCAATGACGGCAATTTTATGAATGTTAGTTAGTTTTGGCATAAGTATCTTCCTATTCAGTATTAGAGTTTGAGCGATAATAAAACTGGTAACTTGAATTAATGCAACGGTTCTTTTTGTGGTAGTTAGGCAACGCTACTATTCTTGGCTTTATTCACCGCCATTAGTTCACAAAACTCCTTAAAGAAGCCTAATGCATCAGTAGGACCAGGATTAGCTTCGGGATGATACTGGACGGAGATGACCGGAAGACTTTCGTGGCGTAATCCTTCAACGCTGTGGTCATTTAATTCAAAGGCAGTTAGCTGCAGCGGTGTGTTGGCTAACGAATCAGCAGCAACTGCATAACCATGATTTTGGCTAGTTAGGATGGTTTTACCAGTGGCAACATCCTTTACGGGATGATTAAGACCACGGTGACCGTATTGTAATTTATAGGTATGCGCGCCGTTAGCTAAGGCTAGCAGCTGATGGCCGAGGCAGATCCCCGCCAATGGATATTTGACTTGTAGCGCTTGGATCAATGGCAGCGCAATTTGATAATCGGCTGGATCGTCAGGACCATTAGATAGGAAAATACCATCTGGTTGCAGCTCATTGATTGCGGCTAAGGAGGTCGTATATGGGACTACATCAACGTTACAATGTTGTGCCAATAGTTGATCAATGATTGCTTTTTTGGTACCAAAGTCAATCAAAACCACGTGCTGCTGCGCATGTGGTGTCGTAAAAGTTGCGCGTTCTAGCGGGGCTTTTTTTTGTTGGATCGCTGCGTAGGCATCGGTAAACGGAATGACTAAAGGCGCAGTGATTAGGATCGCTTTTAGGGTGCCGTGTTGTCGAATATGTTTGGTTAGTTGGCGGGTATCAATACCTTGGATCCCCGGCACATTTTGTTGTTGTAAGAACTCATCTAGGTTCATTTGTTGCGCGTAATGATTGGGTAACTCGGCGAGCTGGCGGACAATAACCGCCGCGCAACCAGCAGTCGGTGCCTGATTGTGGCTAAGCTCAACGCCATAATTACCGATCAATGGATAGGTGAAGGTAATCAGTTGGTTGGTATAGGAAGGATCGGTGATCGCTTCTTGATAGCCAGTCATGCCAGTATTAAAGACTACTTCACCAGCAGCGGCAATCTGGGCACCGAAAGCGTCGCCGGCAAATGTTAAACCATCTTCTAAAATAAGATAACTTTTCATTCGTTTTCATCCTTTCACATAAAAATGTAAAATATTCTGAATTAATTGTGATTAAGTAAACCGCATTTTGGCAAATATGTCAACTGATAAATTCAAAATAAATGTATATTATTAATGTATATAGACGTAATATGCAGTATTTAAATATATAATGTATAAAAATTGAAAAAAACTTGCATTCTATAAAATCCAGGTGTAAGCTTTTGGTCAATGATAGTTTGATTAAAAATTCATTTATAAAGTATAAAATATCTAAAAAATTAAAGGCGGTGAGGGACATGAACGTAGCTTTAGTCGGCGTTACCGGTTATAGTGGCATGATTTTATATCAATTATTACAGCAGCATCCTGAGG
Organism: Loigolactobacillus zhaoyuanensis; assembly: GCF_003946385.1. GTDB lineage: Bacteria > Bacillota > Bacilli > Lactobacillales > Lactobacillaceae > Loigolactobacillus > Loigolactobacillus zhaoyuanensis. Next base: position 5,282 of record NZ_RHOE01000053.1, on the reverse strand, counting down.
TGGCGGCGATTCGCTTGTTCGGCCATCCCGATAGTCAAACCCAACCATTAGAAGAAGCAGTTCCCAATTTTATCGGTGACCAAACGCCAATCGAACCACTGGATCCAGCTGCGATACTTGCTGACTGCAATCTTATTTTTTTCGCAACTTCAGCGGGTGTAACTACTGAATTGGCGGCGCCATTTATTGCCGCTGACTTTCCAGTGATCGATCTTTCCGGCGATTACCGATTACAAGATCCACAGGTATTTACCAAGTGGTATCACAAGCCAGCGCCTGCAGTGAGTGCGCTACAACAAAGTCACTATGGTTTGGCCGAATTTGCTAACGCTGCTGGTCACAGTTATATCGCTAACCCAGGCTGTTACGCAACGGCAACATTATTAGGTTTAGCACCACTGGTACAACAACATTTGATCGCGCCAGATAGCATTATTGTTGACGCTAAATCCGGCACGTCTGGTGCAGGTAAAAAATTGGCTGCCAGCACTCATTTCAGTCAAACTAATGAAAACTTACAACTATATAAAGTTAATCAGCATCAACATATTCCGGAAATTATGCAGCAATTGAAAGTCTGGGATCAAAACGTGCCAGCAATTCAATTTACGACGACTTTACTGCCGATCACGCGTGGTATTATGAGCACGATTTACGCTAAAACAGATGCGAATGCGGAACAACTAGCCGGTGCATTTGCGGCAACTTATGCAGCACTACCATTCGTTCGCGTATTGCCAAACGGACAAATGCCTAATTTAAAAGAAGTCGTTGGCACAAATTTCTGTGATCTTGGTGTCAGCTACAATCCAGCGACACAGACTGTGATGGTGGTCAGTGTGATCGATAATTTGATTAAAGGCGCTGCTGGACAGGCACTGCAGAATTTTAATCAATATTTCGGCTTCGCTGCCACAGCTGGGTTACAGCTAGCAACCTGGTTGCCATAAAGTAGCATCATTTTTTAGAATGAAGTAGAGGAGAAATTATAATGACAGAAAAATATACGACGATCCCATTTACGTGGCCACAAGGGTTTAAAGCTGACGGCGTGCATGCTGGATTACGTAAAGAAAAATTGGATATGGGCTGGCTCTATTCGCAAAAGCCGGCTGCTGCCGCCGGGGTCTATACGACTAATCAATTTCAAGCGGCACCGACTAAGTTGACCAAACAAACGATCGATCAGCAGCATCAGTTGCAGGCAATCGTCGTAAATAGCGCCAACGCCAATTCTTGCACTGGCGAACAAGGCGAAAAAGATGCCCAACAAATGCAGCAATTAGCAGCAACTAAATTGGGCATCAGTACTGATTTAGTGGGGGTGGCTTCTACTGGTGTGATCGGCGTCAACTTACCGATGCCGGTCATTGCTGCCGGAATTGAACAACTACAACTCACCGATAATACGAAAGTAACAACAGCAGTGTTGACCACCGATACGCGCGCTAAAACTGTTGCGGTCACTTGTCAGATCGACGGCCGAACAGTTACGATCAGTGGCTTTTGTAAGGGTTCGGGTATGATTCATCCGAATATGGCGACTATGCTGGGTTTTGTCACTACCGATGTCGCCATCGATGGTGCCTTATTACAAACACTACTCAGTCAGGTCACCGATACCACATTTAATCAAATCACCGTGGATGGCGATACTTCAACGAATGATATGGTTACGGTACTGGCAAATGGTGCCGCTGGTAACGCGACCATAACAGCTGCAACTGCTGATTACGCAATCTTTGCCGCTGGTTTCACCTATGTTCTCGGTGAATTAGCTAAAAAAATTGCCGCTGACGGTGAAGGGGCAACTAAATTAGTTGCGGTCACAGTCAACGGTGCTTGGTCTGATTTTGAAGGTCAGCAAGTAGCTAAAGCAATTGTTGGTTCAAATTTAGTTAAAGCCGCCGTCTATGGTGAGGACCCTAATTGGGGCCGAATCATGATGGCGATCGGTCAAACCGATGCACATTTGAATTTAGCGGAAGTTGATGTTGTGCTGAATGAATTACCACTGGTGCAAGCTAGTCAAGCGGCCACAACAGCGGTGGCTGACTTAGCTGCAGCTTTAGCGGCAAAAGTGATCGATCTTACTGTTGAATTACATAACGGGGATGGTCATGGTCAAGCGTGGGGTTGCGATCTAACTTACGATTACGTCAAGATCAATGCTACCTATCATAGTTAATGAGGAGGAAACTGGGATGAGTCAAATAATTGTGATCAAAATTGGCGGCAATGCTGTTGCACAGCTACCAGCAAGCTTTTTTCAGCAATTAGCACAGTGGCGGCAACAGGGTCAACAGATTTTGATCGTCCACGGCGGCGGTCCCAAAATTTCTCAGCTCAGTGGTCAATTACACTTAGCAGTCAAAAAAATTGCTGGCGTGCGGGTGACCGATGCGGCAACACTAGAGCTGACTAAAGCGGTTCTATTAGGATTGGTGCAGCCAGAATTGTTGAGCCAGCTCAGTGCACATGATTTGCCGGTGATCGGCTTAAATGCGGGCTGTAATCACTTATTGCAAGGTCATTATTTAGATCAAGCCATTTACGGTGAAGTTGGCGTACTTGATCAGATAAACGATACTTGGTTGACGCAAATTCTGAGCCGGCAAATTGGTGTGATCGCACCACTAGTGCAAACCACCGCTGGCCGCTGGCTCAATGTGAACGCGGATACGGCGGCGGCAGAAATCGCTACTAAGCTAAACGCCAGCAAATTAGTACTCTTAACTGATGTACCAGGCGTTTTGTCAGCCGGCGAAGTGTTACCTGAATTGTCGCAGCAAAAGGCCCACTCGTTGATTGCCGCAGATGTGATCAAAAGTGGCATGACACCAAAAATCAAGGCGGCTTTTGCGGCACTGAACCAGGGTGTTCAACAAGCCTTTATCACCAATGATTTGACCCATACCGGGACCACCTTTATCACACAGAAAGCAGGGCTGCTTAATGAGTAAACTTTTTCCGACATACGCGCGATATCCATTTGATATTGTTAGCGGACATGACTGTTATTTAACCGATGATCAACAAAATACATACCTTGATTTCACCAGTGGTATTGGGGTCTGTAATCTAGGCTACAGTAACACGGCGGTCCAGCAAAGCGTAGCCACGCAACTACAAAAAGTGTGGCACACCTCGAATCTTTACGAAAGCCAGCTACAAGAACAAGTCGCGGATCTACTAGTAGGTGCCGCGGATAAATTAGTTTTTTTCTGTAATTCAGGGACTGAAGCGAATGAAGCGGCCTTAAAATTAGCCCGTAAAGCAACGGGAAAAAGTGCGGTATTGGCGTTTAGTGATAGCTTTCACGGCCGAACTTATGGTGCTTTATCAATGACTGATAATCCAGCAATTCAAGCTGGTTTCGGGCCCTTGGTGCCAGATATCAGCTTTGCGCCTTATAATGATAACGCTGCGTTGCCGCAGATCACTGCTGATTTAGCGGCGGTTATTTTAGAAGTTGTGCAAGGTGAAGGTGGCGTCAATCCAGCTAGTAGCGCTTGGTTGCATAGTGTGGCCGCTAAATGTCAGCAAGAACATGTTTTGCTGATCATCGATGAAGTCCAAACGGGAAACGGACGTACGGGACAACTATTTGCGTATCAGCATTACGGTTTGCAGCCAGATATTGTTACCACGGCTAAAGGGTTGGCCAATGGACTGCCGGTTGGCGCGTTGATCGGTAACGCTGATTTAGCGACTGCATTTGCGCCAGGCAGTCACGGCACTACTTTTGGCGGTAATAAGCTTGCAATGGCAGCGGCTAAAGCAGTGTTGATTCAATTGACACCTGAATTTCTGGCACAAGTGCAGACCAAAGCAGCTTATCTAGAGCAGCTGTTGCAAACCGAGTTGGCGCCATTACCGCAAGTCAGTGCAATCACTGGGCTCGGCTTAATGCAGGGAATTCATTTGACGATACCAGTGGCGCCAGTTGTCGCGGCGTTACAACAGGAACATTTGTTGACGCTAACGGCCAAGCATGAAACACTACGTTTGTTACCACCGCTGACAATCAGTGAGGAACAGCTAGCGCACGGTGTTGCCATAATCAAACAAGTTTTAACAAAATAAAGGAGGCCAGCAGATGAATCATTTTGCCAATCGTTCATTATTAAAAGAAATTGACTTCACACCTAACGAACTAGAATACTTGATCGATTTTGCGAGTCATTTAAAACAATTAAAACAACAAAATATTCCGCATCATTATTTGCAAGGCAAGAACATTGCCTTATTGTTTGAAAAATCCTCGACCCGGACACGTTCTGCCTTTACAGTGGCGGCGACTGATCTAGGGGCCCATCCAGAATTCCTTGGTAAAAATGATATCCAATTTGGAAAAAAAGAGTCGACGGCGGATACCGCTAAAGTACTAGGCTCAATGTTTGATGGTATCGAATACCGCGGCTTTGCCCAAGAAACAGTGGAGCAGTTGGCACAGTTTAGTGGTGTACCAGTATGGAATGGTTTAACTGATCAATGGCATCCAACGCAAATGATCGCCGATTTTATGACTTTGAAAGAACATTTTGGTCATTTAAAGGGACTGACCTTAGCTTATGTCGGTGATGGCCGTAATAATATGGGTAATTCCTTATTAGTTACCGCGGCCATGTTGGGCGTTAATATCCAGATCGGTGCGCCAACGGCACTGCAGCCAAGCGCAACAGTGATCACTATGGCGAAAAAAGCTGCGGCTGACAGTGGTAGCCAAGTACTGGTAACCGCTGATCCAGTGGCAGCAGTTGCTGGGGCTGACGCGGTGTACACCGATGTCTGGATCTCAATGGGTGAGGATATTTCAGCCCATGAACGGATCAAGCAATTATTGCCTTATCAGATCAATGCTGAATTAATAGCGCAAACGGGAAAGACTGACACCATTATCATGCATTGTTTACCTGCGTACCATGATCAGAAGACGGAAGTCGGTCAAGCCCTGGAAGCAGAGTTTGATGTGACTGCACTGGAAATTACCGATGATGTTTTCAATAGTCCGCAATCTGTTGTTTTCCAAGAGGCCGAAAATCGACTACATTCGATCAAAGCAATCATGGCCGCAACTTTAGGTGATCTATTTATTCCTGATCAGTGGTTTAAATAAAAAAGACCAACAACTTGCACTAGGCCCTGTCAAGTTGACAAATGAAATAATATAAAGTTGAATCTGTTTCTAAGCGGCTTCACTCCAGTATTCATCTGGGGTGAGGCCGTTTCTTTGTGCTGAGCGATTGTGGTGATTGAAATATTCGATTCCTTCCTCAACC
>NZ_RHOE01000052.1 GCF_003946385.1 Loigolactobacillus zhaoyuanensis | reverse complement strand
ATTGTTACAATTAGGCCTGTGGAGGAGAAGGTTTAGTGCCTTCCCCTTTTAGTTTACCAAGTTTAAAGTAAAAAATAAGGCTTCAGCTACATAAATGATGTAGCTGAAGCCCTATTCTTTTTTGTCAATAGCTTAACTTAATGACATTGATTAAAATTGTCAGTGCTTTTGGAGCAATTACTTATTTTTCAGTTTTATCGTCAGTACTTTCATCTGGCTTAACTGCTTCGGCGCTATCATCGATATGATTAACTTCAGAAGCAGACGCAACACCAGTATCTTCAGTAGCATCACTAGTTGGTGCTGCTGGTGCAGCATTACCTTTTTCTGCTACTCGACCAATTGCACGCAGATCAAACGTTAAATAGACACCTTCAATGTCCAATTCAACTGTCTGTGCTTGTTGATCAATTTGATTGATCACACCATGCAAGCCGCCGATTGTCACGATCGTATCGCCTTTTTGCATGCCGCCCATCATTTCTTTTTTCTTTTCTTGTGCTTTACGTTGTGGCCGGATCATCATGAAATACATTAAACCAAATAAAACCACAATCATTAAAATCGAAGTTAAACCGCTACCGCTTCCCGCAGCAAGTACTAAATTATTCATTAAATAGACACCTCAATCATTAATATAAACTACCCTACAAGCGTAACAGACTTATCTATAGACTTCCAGCAAAAACTAGAAATTACGGGCATTTTTTTGATTAAAACCGTAACTTTCAAAAAATGCTTCACGGAACTCTAATAGGTTATCATCCATGATTGCTTGACGAACTTGTTGCATCAGGTGTAACAAGAAGTACAAATTATGATAACTGGTCAGATGAATACCGAAAACTTCATCAGCTTTGATCAAATGGCGAATATAAGCACGACTATAATTACGGCAAGCGTAACAGTCACAATTATCGTCTAATGGGCCAAAATCATGCGCGTACTGTGCGTTTTTAACCACTAATCGACCATGACTGGTCATTACTGTCCCATTGCGCGCGATCCGTGTGGGTAAAACACAATCAAACATATCAATACCGCGAATGACGCCATCGATCAGGGCATCAGCTGAACCAACCCCCATTAAATAACGCGGCTTGTTCTCCGGTAATAACGGCGTGGTGAAATCGAGTACGTGATTCATCTCAATTTTAGATTCACCAACGGATAACCCACCGATCGAATAACCTGGAAAATCCATACTAACAAGGTCACGAGCACTTTGTTCACGTAAATCTTTAAAGCCAGCACCTTGTACAATACCGAATAAACCCTGGGTTGCAGGATTACGATGAGCTTTCAAGCCACGTTCAGCCCAACGACTTGTCCGTGCAACAGAATTTTTAACGTAATCATAGCTTTCAAAAAATGGCGGGCATTCGTCTAGACTCATCATAATATCGGGTCCAAGATCATTTTCGATCTGCATGGCCTTTTCTGGTGATAAAAACATTTTAGCGCCATTTAAATGGTTTTTAAAATGGACCCCTTCTTCAGTAATATCACGCATTTTAGCTAATGAGAAAACTTGGAAGCCGCCAGAATCGGTTAAAATACCCTTATCCCAGTTCATGAATTTATGCAGCCCGCCCGCTTCTTTAACGATTTCTTCACCAGGACGCAGCCACATGTGGTAAGTGTTGGCTAAAATAATGTTGGCACCCATTTTGTCTAATTCTTCTGGTGCCATTGTTTTTACTGAGGCATTGGTCCCAACTGGCATGAACATTGGCGTAGGAAATGTCCCGTGTGGCGTAATGATCTCGCCTAAACGCGCGCCTGTATGTTTTTCTTTCTTGATCAAATGATATTTAATTGCTGGTTCCATGAAATGCTCCTTATTATTGATTTAGATTAAATAAATTAGAATTCAAAACGACCCATTTTATGATATTTTGTAACAAATTTAGTGCGAACAGCAACTTTTTTCACCTGTTCACAGCATGGGAAGATAACTGTCATATTTTAACACGCTCGGCTAAAAGCGCAAGTCAACTGTCAATATATAAATAGAACTATTTTTTGTAAGCGCTTGTAATGTGTGGTAAAATGCAATTGTGGCGTGCTAGTCGGTGTAAGTTTCAACGTTATCGCTTATAGGATCTATTTCCTACTTTCGAATAAATGATTGTTTTAGTGTTTCTCCATTAGCTTGTGATGTTTCGCGTGTTTGATGTTCGATAGATTTCACTATTTAGTTGCGTAACGATATTTTTGTGACACCCCACGTAATTAAGTTTACGTTTAACAAAAATCTTATACCGATTCACACCACGAAAAAAGCGACCAGCTTAATGCTGGTCGCTTTTTTGATTACTTAATAAACATTGCATCACCGAAACTGAAGAAACGATATCGTTCATCAATAGCATGCTGATAAGCATTTAAAATATTATCCCGACCAGTAAACGCAGCCACTAACATGACCAAGGTTGATTTAGGTAGATGGAAATTGGTAATGAAAGCGTCAACGACCTGCCACTGATAACCTGGTTTAATGAAAATGTCCGTCCAACCACTATCCGATTTGATTTCACCATTAAACTTAGTCCCAATTGTTTCCAAGGTCCGAATTGAAGTTGTGCCGGTCGCAACGATCCGCCCACCATTTTGACGAACTTCATTTAATTGTGCCGCTGCTTCTGGTGTCAAACGATAAAATTCGCTGTGCATTTTATGATCATCGATATCATCTTCGTCAACTGGGCGAAAAGTTCCTAAGCCAACATGTAAAGTTAAATAAATTAATTTAACCCCTTTAGCTTCTGCTTTGGCCAGCAATTCCTTGGTCCAGTGTAAACCAGCTGTTGGCGCTGCTGCGGAACCATTTTCCTTGGCGTAAACCGTTTGGTACATTTCTGGATCATCAAGCTTTTCTTTAATGTAAGGTGGTAATGGTGTTTCACCTAATTTTTCAAGAATTTCCATAAAAATACCATCATAATGGAATTCGATCATCCGGCCACCATGTTCTAGCTCTTCAGTTACGGTAGCTTTCAATTGACCATCGCCGAAAACGACCTCAGTACCGACTTTAGCGCGTTTAGCTGGCTTCATCAAGGTTTCCCACTTGTCGCCTTCAGTATTGTTCAACAACAAGACTTCTTCGTGACCGCCAGTATCCGGCTTAACCCCGTATAAACGTGCTGGTAGGACACGCGTATTATTCATGACCACTGCATCGCCAGCATGTAATTCATCTAAAATATCGTAAAAATGCTTATCTTCTAATGCGCCTGTTTCGTGGTCTAACACCAATAAGCGCGAAGCATCGCGTTCTTTTAGCGGCGTTTGTGCAATTAATTCATGTGGTAGATCATAATCAAAATCAGATAGAGATAGTCCCATCGTTTTTCAGGTTCCTTTCACAACAACTTAAGTTATTTTTTATTAAATGGTATCCCCAAGTGGGCATAGGCTTGTGGCGTCACTACGCGGCCACGTGGCGTTCGCTTGAGAAAACCGATTTGTAATAAGTAAGGCTCATACATTTCTTCAATCGTATCCGTTTCTTCACCTACGTTGGCCGCAATTGTGCTTAATCCAACTGGACCACCATCGTAAAATTCGATCATCGCCCGCAATAATTTTTGATCGACATAATCTAAGCCTCGCGCATCAACTTGCAGTAGGTGCAGCGCTTTTTCGACAATTGGCAGATCGATTGCTGACTGTTCAGCAACTTGGGCAAAATCACGAATTCGTTTTAACAAACGATTGGCTACCCGCGGCGTCCCCCGCGAACGCCGCGCAATTTCATGCGCGCCCTCAGTGACAATCGTTGTGTCAAAAATTGCCGCCGAACGTTCAACGATATCAGTCAAATCTTGTTCATTATAATAGGCCATGTGTGCGACAATTCCAAAACGATCCCGTAATGGAGCTGATAATAGGCCAGCGCGAGTGGTCGCACCGATCAAGGTAAATGGTGGCAGCGGGAAATGTACCGGATGCGCTGTCGGTCCTTGCCCAATAACAATGTCGATAAAAAAGTCCTCCATTGCTGAATAGAGCATTTCCTCAACAATTTTCGGCAAGCGATGAATCTCATCAATAAATAAAACATCGCCAGGCTGTAATTCATTTAAAATAGCCACCAAGTCACCGGGGCGTTCAATTGCTGGACCACTGGTAGTCCGAATATTGACTTGTAATTCATTGGCAATGACCATTGCTAACGTGGTTTTACCTAGACCAGGTGGTCCGTAAAGCAGAACATGATCCAGCGATTCTTCTCGCTTTTGTGCAGCCGTAATATAAACTTGTAGTTCACTTTTAACTTTATCTTGACCAATATATTGGCGTAAACGCTGAGGACGCAGTGATTTCTCGATACCTGCCTCACCTGCGTCAGTCGTTTCTGGTGAAATCACACGATCATCCGTCATTGCCCACACCTGCTTTCTAAAATAAACTTAATTCAAGGTCTAACGCTTCATCAACAAACGTAACGCTTCACTCAGATAAGCGTCAGTACTAGCGGCATTAAATTCTTTCAAGGCTGGTCTGATTCGCTTGATTTCCGTTTCTTTATAGCCCAGTGCTTGTAGCGCCGCCATGCTTTCATTTAAGTAATCATTTGCGTCGTCATTCGTTAAATCAATTTGTTGCTGCCCTGCCAATGTATCTGGGGTTGCAAGATCACCTAGCTTACCCTTTAAATCCAACGCAATTTGCTGGGCTGTTTTTTTACCGACACCAGGAAACTTAGTTAAATAGCCAATATCATCATCTTGGATCGCATTGATCAAACCGACGTGGTCGTTGCTAGCCAAAATAGCTAACGCAGATTTAGGGCCGATCCCCGAGACTTTAAGCAACTTTTCAAATAATTGCTTTTCGGCCAAGCTAGTGAAACCAAACAAGGTCATATCATTTTCACGGATCGCTTGAAAAACGTATACTCGTTGCAATTCAGTCTCTGACACTTGCAAGCGGAACGGGTTAGCTAACTGTAATTTGTAACCAACACCGGCAACTTCCAGCACAATATAAAACGGACTGACATACGTTACATATCCGACTAAATATTCATACATCTATTTCACGACTCCAAATCATTTCGAATGAGTACATCTGTTCGTATTGTACCATATTTGTCGCTAGCCAAGCGTAGTAAATTATTTAGCCACCGAATGATCCCAACGAAAATTAATTATACCACTTCAAAGTTCAAGCTAGAATAAAAAATAAGCTTGTGCCGTCTTACTCACAGCACAAACTTATCAATTCTCAGGTATTATTAAATCTACGCCATTTCGCCCCGTAAACTAGTATGGCTTTCCTGAATTCGCCGAAACATTTTTTCTAAATCTTTACCGCTAAAATGCACTAATACTGGCCGGCCGTGAGGACAATTGAATGGATTTTCACATTCAGGCAATCGTTCCAACAAAGCTTTAGCTTGCTGCTGATCTAAATGATGATTTGCCTTGATCGCTCGTTTACAACTCATCATAATAGCCGTTTGTTCACGAAATTTAGCAATGCTGATTTTTTGATCATTCAGAATATAATCGACCATTTCCCGAACCGTATCTTCCTCCTGTCCCGCCTTAAACCAAGTCGGATGACTGCGCACCACAAAACTATTTTGCCCAAAAGGTTCTAAGTTTAAACCTAATTGTTGCAGCAAATCAGCTTGGTCGCGCAAACGCAACGCATCACTGGCCGGATAATCTAGCACTAGCGGGACTAATAGGTTTTGCTGGTCCGTACTAACCTGGCCGATTTCTTTACGGTAATATTCATAGTTGACCCGTTCCTGGGCAGCGTGCTGATCAACAATATAAAAACCATCAACGCCCTGTGCCAGTAGATAGGTACCATGCATCTGACCAATATAATCTAAATGTGGGAAACGTTCGGTCGGTTTTTTTTGCTGTTCCATTGGGGTCACTGTTGCCGGCGTACCAAATGGTGTCCCCACCTGTTCGTTTTGATACTTCGCATCCCAAGTTGCCAATTCAGATCGATCAGCAAAATCCGTCACTGATTCAGTCGTCGCAATTGCTGGCTCACTCGCAAGCTGTTCGGCAATTTGCGCCGTCGATTCTGTACTGGCCACGGCACTTGCTTCTGAAACTGCTGTGTATGATTGTGGCCATTTTGTGCTTGCTGCATTTAAGGCCATCTGTAATTGATCACTTTGGGCCTGTTTACGCGAATGCAAATTTTCATTAGCGTCTGGAATTAAATTTTCGCCAGCGATCCGTGCATAGATGGTTTTACGGATCAATTCAGCCAACTCATCTTCCTTACCTAAGCGGACTTCCTGTTTGGCAGGATGCACATTGACATCAACCAATAGTGGATCCATTTCAATCGCCAACACGATTACTGGAAGACGACCGACCATTAGTTTAGAGCCATAGCCAGCAATGATCGATTTATTTAACTGAAAGTTTTTGATATAGCGTCCATTGATCATAACCGTGATGTATCGGCGCGATGAACGGGTCAACTCAGGTAACGAGATAAAGCCTTGCAGCCGATAATCCAAATCTTCAGCGGTAATTGCGAGCATTTTTTTAGCATTGTTGACCCCATAGATTCCAGCAATCGTCTGCTGCAATTGACCATTGCCTGCGGTTCTAACTAACACATTGCCTTCATGACTCAAAGAAAACGCTACTTCGGGATGGCTAAGCGCCAACCGATTAACAATATCACCAATATTCGCTAGTTCAGTATTCGGTGACTTAATGTACTTCAAACGAGCGGGTGTGTTGAAAAAGAGCTCACTGACGGTGACTGTTGTCCCCTGCCGCACCGCACTGGCCTGCTCTTCGATTAATTTACCACCACGAAAATGTACCCGCCGACCAACTTCATTTCCCGTTGAAGTCGCTAACACCATATCCGCAACCGAAGCAATACTGGGCAAAGCTTCACCACGAAAACCAAGCGAGCGAACTTTAAATAAATCAGCGCGGTCATGAATTTTACTTGTGGCATGACGTTTAAAAGCATTCAGCACATCTTCAGCAGCGATCCCCGCACCATTATCCGTCACTTGAATTTGTTTCAAGCCGGCTTCGGCAACGATAATGTCGATCTGTGTGCTATGCGCATCAAGTGCATTTTCGACTAATTCCTTAACCACCGAGGCAGGTCGTTCAATGACTTCACCAGCGGCGATCTGATTGGCTAGCACCTCAGATAACTCATGAATTTTTGCCATGCTCTGCCTCCTCCTTCGTCATTAAAGTTTATTAATAATCCAAAAATCCTGTTATCAGATTATAACCGTTTCTGCCATTTATATAAAGTATTCATCACGTCCATCGGCGTCATACTCATCAAATTTAATTCTTTAAGCTCATCTAAGACCTTAAGCTCGGTCTTAGAAGCATTACTTTCTTGATAATCAAACAATGCCAGCTGTTCATCTGTTTCTGTTGCTGTCACTTCCGGCGTTGCGGTCTCTGCCACTTGTTCAACCGGTTTTGTGCTTTTAGGGGTAACAGTAACCTCAGCTGGCGCGATAGTTGCCGCCTGACTCTGGGTTTCTAAACCGGCTAGAATTGTCGTTGCTCGTGTTAACAAACTATCGGGCAAGCCGGCTAATTTAGCCACGTGGATACCGTAAGATTTATCTGCCGCACCGGCCAGCATTTTATGCAAAAAGACCAGCGTACCATTTTCTTCCACCGCGCCAACATGGACATTCCGTAAGTCCGGTAAATCGGTATCCAATGCGGTGAGCTCATGATAATGGGTTGAAAACAAGGTCTTAGCGTGAACGTGGTCGTGCAAGTATTCAATAATAGCTTGAGCTAACGCCATGCCATCATAGGTGGCCGTGCCACGACCAATTTCATCAAATAAAATCAGACTATTCTCGGTTGCATGGGCCAATGCAGTGTTAGACTCCATCATTTCTACCATAAAAGTACTTTGACCAGAAATTAAATCATCAGCGGCGCCGATCCGAGTAAAAATTTGGTCAAAAATTGGTAACGTTGCTTTAGTCGCCGGAATAAAACAACCAATTTGTGCCATGATCACGGTTAAGGCTAACTGGCGCATATAGGTACTTTTCCCTGACATATTTGGTCCAGTGATCAATAAAATTGTGTTATCCGCATTCATGGTCACATCGTTAGGGATATATTTTTGCTCACCAAGGACTTTTTCAACCACCGGGTGGCGGCCAGCGACAATGTTTAGATCATGAGCTTTAGTCAGCGTTGGTCGTACATAATGATAAGTTTCACTGACCACCGCAAAGCTTTGCAAGACGTCTAAGCTCGCTACACCTTTAGCTAAACGTTGCAAGCGGTGGATTTGTTGCTTTACTTGCTCACGGACAGTAGTGAACAGATCATACTCCAACGCCGTCGATTTTTCCTGTGCCTCTAAAATGAGCGTCTCTTTTTCTTTCAATTCAGGTGTGCTAAACCGTTCAGCGTTAGTTAGCGTCTGCTTACGCTCATAACGATCCTCTGGCAACGCAGCTAAGTTAGCCTTAGTCACTTCAATATAGTAACCAAATACCCGATTGAAGCCGATTTTCAAGGTATGAATACCTGTAGCTGTTCGTTCCTTGGCTTGTAATTCAGCGATCCACTGCTTACCATTTTTCATAGCATCACGATAGTCGTCTAATTGTTGATTATAGTGTGACTTGATCACATTACCATCTTTGATCGATAACGGTGGTTCATCGTTGATTGCACGATCAATCAAGTCAGCGACATCGTCAACCGGATCTAAATGATCGATCACATCATCAAAAGTACCATCATTAATGTCCGTCAAAATTGCCTTCAACTTGGGAATCTGTAATAACGATGTTTTTAACTGGATCAAATCACGACCATTAACGTTACCAAAAGCCACTCGCCCAGCTAAGCGTTCCAAATCATACACTTTAGTTAGCTCATCTTGCAAGCTAGAACGCTCGAAAAAGTGATCCATTAAACTAGCGACCTTATCTTGCCGTTGTTTAATTTGCGCACCATTGATCAAAGGACGGTCAAGCCACTGTTTTAATAGGCGTCCACCCATGGCTGTTTTAGTTGCATCTAACAGCCATAACAACGTTCCACTACGCTGGCCGGTTCGGATCGATGTGGTTAATTCCAAGTTATTTTTTGCGTAATGATCCATTTTCAAAAACTCGGATGGCTCATATTCTTCCGCAACTTGTAAATGCGCCAGACTACGCTTTTGGGTTACAGTCAAGTACATTAGTAACTGCTCAACGACCTTAATCTCAGCGGAATCAGCTAATCCTTGCGTCACAAATGATAGCTCCGCTCGCGGATCAACGGCATCTTGATACGAAATTAAAACGCCCAGCTTAGTCAAGTCAGCGAGGATCTGCGCACCGACCTCATGATTAGCCACTAATTCCTTGGTGCGTAAGCTCATCACTTCGTTGATCACTGCGTCAGCGCCGACTAACCGGCTAACCTTTAATTCACCAGTCGATAAATCAGTGTACGCAAAACCATACTGATCAGCTTTAACTTCAACTAAAGCCGTCAGATAATTATTACTTTTGGCAGTGGCTGCCTTTTGTTCCATGATCGTCCCTGGTGTGACTAATTGGATCACTTCCCGCTTGACCATACCTACAGCCGTCCGCGGATCTTCAACTTGTTCACAGATCGCCACTTTATAGCCTTTATCCACTAAAATATCGATATAATTTTGTGCCGCATGGTGCGGAACGCCACACATTGGAATGGGATCCGTGGCACTTTTATTGCGTGCAGTTAGCGTCAGTTCTAGTAACTGGGCGCCCTTAATTGCATCGTCATAAAATAACTCATAAAAATCGCCGATCCGGTAAAATAAAAACGCATCAGGATAATCTTTCTTGATTGCGTTATATTGAGCCATCATCGGTGTTTCTTTAGTTTGTTGTGGCACGTTCAACTTCTTCCTTTCTACTCCATCGCTAGTGCTGCTTGCTAGTTGTGTTGGCAACAATGATCATTCAACTGCACTGAAAACCAGTCACAAGCAACCTGCCGCTACTTTTCAATTAATTGATCCACCTGGTGCTGTAGTTCGCCAGTGACCATTTCTAGCGTTGCATTCGCATCGAACAAAGCATCCCGATACGCAATGGTCAAGGGATGTGCGTCTAACGTTGCCTTCAATTGATCCGCCTGCTGTTTAGCGTGCGCGGCTGCCTTAGGCTTATGATAATGTTCATCATTAACGATTGATTTTTGCGCTTGTTCTAACTCCTGCTGCAATTGTTTAAGCACCGAGCTACGCTTAATCTGCTGTTCAATCGCTTGATAGTGTTGCACCGTTTCATCATTTTTCAATAATGTGCTTAATTGTGCTAAAGCCGCTTGACTACGTTTATCGAGTTTAGATTCCATTGCCGCTTATTCACCTCTACTTCACAAATAGCTTAAGCATTAAAATCAAATGGATTATCTGCATTGATCATGATCGGTTCGATTTTCTTAGCGTGTCCTGTGACTTCATCTACATCGATGACGCAGCCACCTAGAACACCACGACCGTCCTCTTTAACCTCATAACGCGTCGGTAATTGCGTTAAGAAACGCTCAATACTTTTCTCTGGCTTGACCCCTAAAATTGCGTCATAAGCGCCGGTCATCCCTGCATCAGTTAGGTATGCGGTTCCTTGCGGCAGGATCCGTGCATCATTAGTTTGTACATGAGTGTGTGTCCCAACAACGGCCGAAACCTGACCATCTAAGTACCAAGCGATAGCTTCCTTCTCGGCAGTCGTTTCTGCATGAAAATCAATAAAAACTAAGTCAGTTTGTTGATGGATTTCAGCCAACATTTCATCGGCCTTATAAAAGGGATTGTCTAATGATTGCGTCATCAGTGCGTTACCTTGTAAATTGATCACAGCTAACTTCAACTGGTTGACCTGAATATAAACGTAACCAAGCCCTGGTGTCGTCTCAACTGGGAAATTAGCTGGACGAACTAATTTTTTTGCCGAATCAATGAAATCAAAAATATCACGATTATCCCAGACATGATTGCCCATGGTAATGACATCGGCACCAGCTTGTAAAAATTCCTTATAGATCTTACCCGTAATACCGCGACCACCAGCGGCATTTTCACCATTAACAATGGTAACTTGTGGCCGATAACGCCCCTTCAATTGTGGTAGATAAGTGGTGATCATTTCGCGACCACGTGAACCCATAACGTCCCCAACAAATAAAATCCGCATGTGACTCCTCTTTTCCAAAAAGTTATTTATATTGTAACATTTTTCAGCAATGGCACCAAAAAAGGTTGTTGCGACTCACGGTCACACCAACCCCTTAATTATTTCTTCAGATGATAACTATACGTGGCCAAAATAATATTCTCCCGGGTAGCTAAAGCAGCCCGTAAACGGAAACTAGTTTGGTTATGCAGAATATTTTGCCACGGCTTTTTCGGTACGAATTGTGGCACCAGAATAGTAGTCGTGTAGTTACGCCCTTTGGCATTTTTCGCAATGATATCTGCAAAACGCATTACTGGCCGCGTGATGGAACGGTAGGCTGAGTGCACGTCAACAAATCGAATATCTGGAAAATCAGCTTTGAATTCCGATTCTGTTTCTCGTTCTTTACCAGGATTTTCATCCATTGAAACGTGCATCGCAATCACATAATCACCGATCGAACGAGCATAATTCAGCGCGCCTGCTGTGACTTGAGTCACATTGCTGACTAACACAATAACCGTACTGCCATCGTAATCATGAAAATTAACTTGTTCGATCAAGCGCAGCTGAGTCGCTACTTTCTTATAATGATCATGAATTTTATAGAAAACAAAAACCATGATCGGCATAATAATAAAGTATGGCCAAACGCCGTTTAAATGATACATCAACAAGAAGATAAAAATCGCAAATGAAATCAGTGCACCAATAAAGTTGGCAATACTGCGACCGATCCAGCCTTTTGAACGCTCATGCCACCACTTAAGGATCATTCCACTTTGCGATAAGGTAAACGGCACGAACACCCCAGTCGCATATAAAGGAATCAAGCGCTCAGTACTCCCATTAAAGATAAAAATCAATACGATCGAGCCTAACGCTAAGGTCAAGATACCATTAGAATAGCCTAAACGATCGCCGCGATCCATGTACATATGTGGCATAAATTTATCTTTTGCTAAGTTATACGCCAGAATTGGAAAAGCGGAAAAACCTGTATTGGCAGCTAAAGCTAAAATCAAGGCCGTAGAAAATTGCAGTATATAGTAGACCGTCCCTTTACCAAAAATATGCTGACTCAATTGCGCTAAAATGGTTATTTTTTGCTGTGGTAATACTCCGAAATACCAGCTTAAAAAAGTAATTCCAGCAAAAAAGAAACCTAAAAGTAGCCCAACGATCGCCAGTGTTTCCGCAGCATTTTTCGCCTTGGGTTTTTTGAAAAATGGTACGGCGTTACTAATTGCTTCAACCCCAGTCAATGAAGAGGAACCGGAAGAAAACGCTCGTAAAATCAAACCGACCGTCACACCTGGCACTGCGGCACCCACTAAAGAAGTTGCGTGGAACGTACGTGCACCAGTTGCAATTTCCACAAAACCAGTAATGATCATGATCGTCAGCATAATTACAAAAAGATAAACCGGCACCATCAAAAAAGAAGCAGAATCACGTAACCCACGTAAGTTCATCGCAGTGATCAAAACAACAATCAAAATTGCAATGCCCACCTGATGTCCATATAACGCTGGAATCGCCGAAGTGATGGCTGCAGTACCCGATGAAACTGAAACGGCGACAGTCAGCATATAATCGACCAGCAAGGACCCCCCAGCAATTAAACCAGGATACATCCCTAGATTTTCGCTGGAAACAATATAAGCGCCGCCCCCGTGCGGATAAGCGTGAATAATTTGCCGATAAGACAAGATCAATGATAACAGTAAAATTAAAACAAAGGCAGCAATCGGCAATGAAAACCACATTGCTGCTGCTGATAATGCGACTAACGCTGTTATAATTTGTTCTGGTCCATAAGCAACTGATGACAAAGCATCTGATGACAATAACGCCAATGCCTTTAATTTACCAAGCTGTTGGCCACCCTCATCAGAAGATTTAAGTGGTTTCCCAATAAAAAAACGTTTTAAGTGCTGCACGATAAAATGCTCCTTTTCGTAATTAATGAAGCTGTTGCCACAAAAGCAATCAATCTCAAGACGGATGCTGTTCTAAGCTAATAAATTAGCATGCCGGACAAGCTCCTTTTCGCGAATGAAGTGGCCCCGCACAAGCGGGCACATCAATCACGACTCCAAATATCTTTTTATTTCTTTTTTAATTACAACAGAAGTCATTCTACGCCATTCGCACGCATGATTCTACCTAAATTTAAAATATGTTAAAAAAATCAGTTTAATTTTTTTAATCGCGTAACTATGTAAAAAAGAACGCTCAATTAATTGAGCGTTCCCTTACTTAATTCATTTGCTTACATCATGCCGCCCATACCAGGAGCCATGCCACCAGCACCAGCTGCGCCGGCACCAGCATCGCTGCCTTGAGGTTCTGGCTTGTCAGCAACAACTGCTTCAGTTGTTAACAACAAGGAAGATACGGAAGCTGCATTTTGTAATGCAGAACGCGTAACCTTAGTTGGGTCGATGATCCCAGCTTCGATCATATTTTCCCATTTGCCATTAGCTGCATTGTAACCAATTTCAGGATCTAATGACTTCAAATGTTCAACGATAACGGAGCCTTCAACACCAGCATTTTCAGCGATTTGACGTACAGGTTCTTCCAAAGCACGTAAAACGATGTTGATACCAGTCTGCGCGTCGCCTTCTTCTTCAAGCTTAGCAACTGCCTTGATAACGTTGACTAAAGCAGTACCACCACCAGCAACGTAGCCTTCTTCAACCGCAGCACGAGTTGCGTTTAAAGCGTCTTCGATCCGGTATTTTTGTTCTTTTAATTCAGTTTCAGTTGCAGCACCGACACGGATAACGGCAACCCCGCCAGCTAATTTAGCTAAACGTTCTTGCAATTTTTCGCGGTCAAAGTCAGAAGTTGTATCCGCAATTTGTGCCTTGATTTCAGCAACACGTTGGCTGATGGCATCCTTGTTACCAGCACCTTCAACTAATGTTGTGTTGTCTTTAGTGATCGTAACTTTACCAGCTTGGCCTAATTGTTCGATATCTGTATCTTTCAATTCTAAACCAAGATCAGAAGTGATCACAGTAGCACCAGTTAAAGCAGCGATATCTTCTAATTGAGCTTTACGACGATCGCCAAAACCAGGTGCTTTAACAGCAACAACATTGAATGTCCCACGAATCTTGTTCAAAACAAGCGTTGGTAGTGCTTCACCGTCAACATCGTCAGCAATGATCAAAAGTGCTTTACCTTGTTCAACGATTTTTTGAAGTAATGGTAAGATTTCTTGGATATTTGAAATCTTCTTATCCGTTACTAAGATATAAGGATTGTCAAGGTCAGCTTCCATTTTGTCGTTGTCAGTTACCATATATTGTGACAAGTAACCACGATCGAACTGCATCCCTTCAACAACATCTAAGGAAGTATCGATCCCTTTTGATTCTTCAATCGTAATAACGCCGTCGTTACCGACTTTTTCCATCGCGTCAGCAATTAAATTACCAACTTCTTTGTTAGAAGATGAAACGGCAGCAATTTGAGCAATATCATTTTTGCCATCAACTTTATGGGAAATCTTGTGTAATTCTTCAACTGCAGCTTTAGTTGCTTTTTCGATCCCGTCACGGATGCCAACTGGGTTAGCACCGGCGGTAACGTTTTTCATACCTTCACGAACAATTGCTTGGGTCAAAACAGTGGCAGTGGTTGTCCCATCACCAGCGTTATCGTTAGTTTTTGAAGCAACTTCAGAAACTAATTTAGCACCCATATTTTCGAAATGATCTTCTAATTCGATATCTTTAGCAATTGTGACACCATCGTTAGTGATTGTAGGTGAACCGTATGATTTTTCCAAAACAACATTACGGCCTTTAGGTCCGAGCGTTGTTTTTACAGTATCAGCTAACTTATCTACACCGCGAAGCATAGCGGAACGAGCATCTTCAGAGAATTTTAATTCTTTAGCCATTATTTATTTCACCTCATGAATTGATTTTTTTAGAGAGAGTGTCACAGGAAGGTGCCCAGCTTTTATGCACTAGCCTAACTTGACAATAAGTGGACCTGGCCAAGCATAACTATGCGCCAAAAGCTGCCTTTCTGGACACGTTTACGCCAATCTAGTTAAATATTGGATTAGTCAACGATAGCAATGAGATCTTTTTCATGTAAAACAAGATAGTCACTGCCGTCATAGCTAACGTTAGTGCCAGCGTACTTGTCGAACATAACAGTGTCATCAACCTTAACAGTCAATGGTTGAACATCGCCATGATGATTAGCAACACCAGGACCAGCGGCAACCACTTTACCAGTGGTTGGTTTTTCTTTAGCATTAGATGCTAATACGATGCCGCCAATAGTTTTTTCTTCTTCGTCTGCAACTACTACAATGACACGATCGCCTAATGGTTTTAACACGTGTAATCCCTCCGTTTTTGCATTAATCAATTTTTAGCACTCTTAACATCTAAGTGCTAATCACAATATTCATAATACCATGTTCATTAAGGAATGCAAGTTTTAAGCACAAAAAATACATCAGACTTTTCTTTTGTGCTGAAAAACGCTACCCTAGTAACAAAGTCGATCTATGACTATTTTTTATAAAGGAGCTCGTCATGTCGCTTAAAAAAAATGTCGTCGCTACGCTAGTGACTTACTTAATCGTTTATCTACTACCGGTAATGGTAAATTTGTTCTTCCACCTAGGTAGTCATATTTACTTGGTACAAACACTCGATTACATCATTGGCGCTATTTTACTTGCCTACTTTTACTTACGAACAAATGAGCAACCAGCAATAGAAAGAAAGCTGACTAAAGGTCGCCAAGTTTTATTTTGGGGCTTGCTGGGCATGATCGCCGCTTTAGTTGCACAAATGATAGCTAACTTCATCGACCTACTTATTTTCCGCTCAGTTCCTAATTCAGCAAATACGGCAACGATTTTAACCATCATCAAAAGTTATCCTTTCTATATCGTTGCCACGGTCATTGCCGCACCGATCATGGAAGAACTTGTCTTCCGGCGGACTATTTTTGGTTCCTTAGCACCATTCACTGGTAATGTTGGCGCAGCCCTAATCGCTAGTGTGATGTTTGCCATGGCGCACAATGACGGTCATTTATTGGTTTACACTGCTATCGGCCTTGTCTTCTGCTACCTGTATCAGAAAACTGGCCGCATCCAAACCTCGATGATCAGTCATATCTTGATGAACGCGCTTGTGATTGGCATCAGTTTATTGCGTTGAACTTAAACTGAGCTTAACTTAAAACACTACGCAGTTTTTCGATCAATAACTTTTCACAACAAAGTTAATTTTTTAATAAAACCGTAAAATAATTGAACCCCAAATTGCAAGAACAAATTAGCCACACGATAAATCCTATTAAATCAGTATTTTCATTAATATTCATATTTTATGGATTTAAC
The DNA here is from genome assembly GCF_003946385.1 of Loigolactobacillus zhaoyuanensis. GTDB lineage: Bacteria > Bacillota > Bacilli > Lactobacillales > Lactobacillaceae > Loigolactobacillus > Loigolactobacillus zhaoyuanensis. The sequence continues at coordinate 62 of NZ_RHOE01000052.1, read as the reverse complement.
TTAACCGGCGGAAGCAGCAGAGAAAAGCTCTTTGGGTGTTTGATAGCCAGTTTGCCGGCGCG
>NZ_RHOE01000051.1 GCF_003946385.1 Loigolactobacillus zhaoyuanensis | reverse complement strand
GTATAATATAATTACGCAATGTATGCGCTATCACATTATACAAGAGGTACCTTAGGGCTGGTCAATCTCTTTTGCAGAACTTGGTCAATTTCTTCGCTTAATGGGGTAAAATTTTATGCCGAAGGGGGTAAATGGGAATGCCGTCATCATATGGTGCCTTAATCTATTAACGTATATCACCCAACCTCCTGTATACTTTTTAGCACATGCTAGTAAGTGCATATAAAAAACACAGGAGGTTTTGTGTATGGCAATACGCTATCGCAGTGTTCTTGAGCCGCATCACCAACATAAGAGTCAGCGTGACATTGCGCATACTTGTTTTTGTATACAGAACACTGATTCTGATCAGTGTGAATCACCAGTGAAATCGGTATTGCACCCACCAATTGCAAACGCACGTTCACACGCTGATCATACCCACTTTTATGCACCTTTACAAGCCCTAAGTTGGCGTTTCCATAACCTCCCAATAAGAATCCCCACCAGCACACTGCCAGCAGGGAGTCCTAAGCTACTTCTTCAATTCTTGTTACCGCTCTAATTCCAAGCGTTGCGCCAATTCGATCAAGTAAGGCCGTACCCGCGCGTTAACCTCTGGATGCCGCAACCCGAACTCAATATTCGTCGTGACATAACCCAGCTTGTTACCGACATCAAAATGCTCACCCATGAACTCACGGCAAAAACGCGCTGGTTGTTTTCTGAATATTTTCATTTAATTCAGTTATAAACTGTAATTTTTTTATCATTACATAGTTAATTGCTTAGACTAAGATCATTAAACTTACCCAATAAAGTAGCAAATATCACTGTTTCATTTCACACATTTTAGATCCAGTCGACTCTAGCTTTGAATTCAATATTGGTATTTATCATTTTTTATTCTGATATAATGGCCCTTATCGCTATTTATCGCTACAATAACTGGCATTGCCGCTTTAAAAAAGCTCATCTTTACTCCCTTGAAAGCAATAACTACTTAAGTACTCTGGCTATCCTTTTCTGTTCCTCACTCTATACATGCCCTATCTGCTTATATTTAGACGGTAAGTATAAATTATCCGCTTTATTCTGCTTATCATACTTTGCTTTATCTCTATATCGAATAATATGAGCAGGAACCCCACCAACTACTGCCCGAGCGGGGACATCGTGTGTTACTAGGCAATTCGCACCTATAACTGCTCCCTCACCGACAGTTACTCCTCCAAATATTGTCACGTTTGCTCCTATCCAAACATTTCTTTGAATATTTACATTCTTGACAATGTCATCTTTTGAATTATACGGTAACATTCCATTATCATTAACTTGATGTAATGTCGTTATAGCTGTAAATTTTTCTGCAAAAATACAATTGTTTTCAATAACTATTTTTCCATTACCTAAAATTCTAAAATATGCTTCGATATGGAGAAATTCTCCCTTAAAATTAACTTTATCAAATGGAAAATACATCGGAACTCTAACTTTATTCCTATTTATTTTTAAAACATGATATTTTATTCGTAATTTTAATTTTTCAATATAGTGAATCATAATATTATTATCCCCCAAAATAAATTATTAATTGATGTATACAATAGTTTGTAACAGCTAATAATCAAAAAAAGTTCAATCCAGTTAGACTCATAAGTGACTAAACTTAGCAGGAGTAATAACTGTGCTGAACCACCTAAAAGCCAGGTTAAATTATCACGAATTACAAATCAACTTTTATTATTTTTACTGTCTACGTGCATTTTCACATTGTTGCTACTATCTGCAATAACTCTTTGAGCGATGCAATCTGACAATCAGTATATAGTATATCGGGGTTTCAATTAAAGAGTGAATGGGTTGATAATATCAGCTTGTAATTTAGATTTTATGGTGGGTTAGCACCATGCGTCACAATAATATTACTATTTAAATATTTTTTTAATTATGTCGTTTCCCATTAACCTAAGTATATATACAATCAAAAGAATAACTAACACTACAAATACTACGCCAATAATAATGTTGATTGCTAATTCTTGAACTAAGTTGCCAGATGTATAATGTGAAGTGTTTATTACTAGGTACATCACGAATCCTAGTATATTAGCCAATAAATAATTAAGTAATATACTTTTTATATTTATTTTTATTCCTTCTCTATAGGATCTACTAACAATCAAAGTAGTTGAAAAAAACGTACCTAAAGCGGGCGCAACAATTATAGAAGCTGGTCCTATCAATTTAGCAAAAATAACAATCAATACTATATTTATTACTACCGTTGTCAGTGAATTACTCATTGGCTTCTTTGTATTTCCATTTGCATAATAAATACGATAAGAGTAATCCCGAATTACATCAAATGGCATGGCTAAACCTAAAATTAGCCCATATTGATAAACCGTTCTTGCATCTGTTGCTGTAAAGGCACCACGTACAAAAAGTAGCTTAATTAAATCAAAACCAACGGCAGCATACCCCCATATTAGCAATATAACAATCAAATTAGTTAAGGATACATACCTGCTAACGTGTGAAATTCCATCTTGTAAATTTTTCTTTATATCTTTGACAAGTTTTGGATATATCATATTTATTAAATTCATAATAAATAAAGATTGAAAAATTCCCATAATTTGATTTGTATTAGACAACAACGTTATGTAACCATGCCCAAAGAATCCTGCAACATAATTTGATAGCATAATCTGTATCTGAAACACTGTAGAACTTAATAGTATAGGTACCGTATTAGTAAGCATCTTTTTGACATCACTATCTAACCCAAACCGTATTCGAAAAACAAATTCGGGATTTAATCGATACTGTAAATAGTTAAAAAACATCGTTTCCAAGATATAAGCAATTGCAGTTAGAATAGTCAATGTTACGATATTAACGGAATTAACTAATAATAAATATAAAGCTGGTATGCCAACTGGTATGATATCTAAAACACGTGGTGTAATATAATGCCCTTCATTTTGAAGTAAAGAAACTGAAAATGACGCTTGAATTTTAAACTGCTGACTGATCAAAAGAATTCCTGTTAAAATGATAAATAGAATCTTATTTTGTGTACTGAAATTTGGAACTATAAAATTACTACCAAAAATAATGATAATAAATAATATGGAACTAAGTATTAAGGCTAATATTCTAATAAACGTTAGGTACTTCTCAATATAGATTTTTCTTTGCTGAAAGCTAATTTTAGCATTTAACTCTGGGATTACTATGGTTGTAATAGCAGACCCTATTATTGTAAATATCGACACAGTAAATACATTTGCAAGATAAAATGCATCTAACATAGAACTTGTTCCAAAATCCTTAGCTAAAACTAAGCTTCTGATTAACCCTAATCCCTGTATAACCAAGGATATAGTTATCACAAACGGAAAACTGTAAGTTATTCTTTTCATAATTCATCCTTAATTATTATATAATATAAATTCACAAACTGATATTAAAGCTACTCGTATTTTTAACTTACTTAGTGAATACTGCTATAAAATAATTCAGTTTAAGAATTAATCCGCAACATTAGTATCAATTATTGAGAAATATTTTATTCTTTATCATTAATTCATGAGCTATAATAGTAGTTAGGCTAGTTTCTTAGATTTGGCAGGGCTAACACCTATGCCATGAATATCAACAATCAAAACTTCACGCAGCGAATAACCCCCTCAGGTAGCGACGCTCTAATCAAACTGTATCTCATTACTATCGCTATTCTTTTGGTACGTATGGAATAAGCAAAGTAGATGCCGGTGTTATTAACTTGTCTTGGACTAAATAAATTCAATAGTTATTATTAATAAGTTATATTTTTTAAGTGCTCACAACTGTAATCATCGACGATATTCTGTAACTCTTGTGGATTAAGTTAATCGCAATTCTCTGAGATAGGGCTATGAAGACGCCTACTGTCTTATTTTTTTATAGTAATTGTAAGAATTAGACCCTCATGGTTATTTGTTTTAGTTGCTTAGGCAGTACACTTCTATTTTTAAAATTGGATAAATAATTTATTAGCCAAAAGATAAACACACTAGCTAGATTTAAGTTTGAGTTTGATCCTATTATATAATAGGATCATGTGGCTCACACATTACATCCACTGTTCATATCTAGTTTTTGTCACTATTCAGCTCATGATATCGAACAGATAACATAATATCTAACGTAATCACGTTTTAACACAGCATTATATAAATCTTTAAATTCTTCTAATGGAGCAAACTGTGCAAACTCTCTTTTTAATAAACTAACTGTACAAACAAAAATTGCTTTTTTTACATCGTCACTCATATTATTAGTTCTTCTGAAATTCAAAATAATTTGCGCCATAAATATACTTAATAAATCTCTATCTTTTTTTATTTTTAGCCTATTTACTTCATCCAACATTAATTCAGTAATCCAAAAAGTATCGATACACTTTGGATCATTTTTAGAGCTAGCACTTATTCCAGATAAATTATATCTATAATTATAAATACTATCTGAAATAGTCACTTTATTTTCTGCTTCAGGATATATTAAAAAAGACATAATAGAATCCTCAAACCAATAATTCTCAGGAAACTGTAAATTGTCGAATAACTCAGTTTTAATAACTTTCCCCCATGGAAAACCATACAATTCACTAGTTTTTACATCGTGTAAATTTTTATGCACAACTCCTTTTACCTTTTGTCTGTATATCATACGATCAAAACTTCCCTCAACGATATCAGCATCATATTTATATGCAGCATCTAATAATAGCCGCAATGAATCCTCAGCAAGAGTATCATCAGAATCAAGAAACATTACATAATTACTATCTAAATCATTTAATGCAGTATTTCTCGCCCCAGATAATCCTTTATTTTTTTGAGATACAATATGTATCCTTTCATCACTGTATCGGGAAATTATACGAATAGAATCATCAGTTGATCCGTCATTAATTATTTGTATCTTAATTTTATAGTTATTTTTCTGATTACACACTGATTGTAGACAACTATTAATATATTTTTCTGAATTATATACAGGTATTATAACTTTTAAGTCGTACTTGGTACGTTTCCTTGTCTTTCGTGCAACAATACTAGAACTATCAGGTCGTGGACTTATTTTATTAAGAAGTTCTATTGATTTTACTTGGGTTAATAAATTTTGATTTTTTATATGTTTAGCAAGTATTGTATAAATAATATTATTTTGTAAAATAGCCTGATTGATATGTGTTTTTTTTATAAAGGTTCGCATAAAAGTATTCACTTATTTCACCTCGAATAAATCTTACATCATTATCTTTTAATCCAAAATATGCATTCAAAATAACCGCTATTGTCAACTTAAACTAGAAAATTTCCAATGAAACATGATAATTAAAAAATATTTAATGTCATTATATGAAAAATCGTACCTAAGCACATTGGTACAAGCTAGTATTTTAGAGTGTATCTCTAGAGAGCTTTCAGTATTCTTAATACTGTGATAGCTACCTTTCGAAAGTAATCATAATAACTGTTCCGGTGTTCCTAAATGAAGCATCACTAGCCGATGGTATTTTGTGAGTAGTAGCATAATTTTGTCATGCTCCAGCAAAATACGACAAAATAACTTTATATTTCCCAATAATCGTGATTTCTATTGCTATAGTTATAACCTAATTTAGGCTATCATTATTCAAAAAATTACTTAATTTTTCAAAATGTAACTTTGATCTATGGATACTGCTTTTTAAATTATCATTATCAATAGTGTTCATGTACTCATTGAGTGTGAATGTTTTAAATATCGATTTTTCCGAAAACTTCTTAATAGTTACTCTTTTTTGTTCTGGAAAAGTATCTGTGATGGTATTTTCCATCTTATCACTATATGTCAAAACTAACTGGGGTATTCTAAAAACCCAGCCTAAAATCATAGAATGGTATCTTCCGCTCACAATCCCACTAGCGCTCTTTATAAGAGATAGTATGTCTGATATGTTTGTATATTTAATAATTTCAATCTTTGCTTTCTTCTTATTAGAAATCCCCATTTTAATTTGAAGTGCCATGTTAGCATCTTGTTCAAAAACACTAAAAGGTACTAATTTAATATCATAGCCAGAATCAATTATAAGTTCACATAACTTGACCATGTTTTGGCGATACCCTTTACTATCAGATTTGTACTTTTCTCCTAATACTCTGCCATCATAAGTTAAATCAATAGCTGTAATTACAATATATGGCCGATTTAAGTAAGATTTACTAATATTACTAGCATCTAGCCCAAAAACAACATCTGGTGCTAATTGAATGTTATTTAAATTATCAAATAACTCATATGAAGCAGAATCTCTAACAGTGATATTTTTGATGCATGCAAAGAAGCTTCTGTATTCATCAATATATTCTTGAGTCATTACTGGGCCAAAATTACTCCCAATAATAAAATAAGGTATCCCTGATTTTAAAATATTTTTTCGCTTTACAGTAACCCCATCGCTTACATTAACCTGTTGGAAAATAGATCCACCAATTTCTAAATATGCATCGGCCGAATATGATAATAGTTTCGGGATTAAACGAGAAGGAATAAAATTAACGTATCTGTTGATAACTTTAACTAAAAAATTTTTATTTATAACTTTTAATTTATTTATTTGATGATAAATATCTGCATATTTCTTATCAGATAATATAACAAGCTCTACGTGTGGAAAGCGTTCTGCCAGTACTTTTAAAAATAAATCATCACCCAGATTATTTGTAAAGTATCCATCTACAATTACTTTCTTCATAGTATAATCCCCATTTAAATTATGTCCATTTGCTTTGTATTCCGTAAATTTCCAACCAAACCAAGATGATTCAGTAAATGTAATATTTTCACTACTAACCATCCCGGCAAAACGGCAATGATAAGTATAATTATTTTCTGCTTATTACTGAAGCTTTTACAAATGATATTTCTAACCTCAGAATTTTTTAATTGCTTCCGGAGTGTTTTACTATCTATTTTTTTTTCATCTATAAATTTATCGCTTTTACTACGTGAATAAAGTCGTACAAAATTAGTCAATATCAATCTAACATTCCAATAATACAAAACGCTTTTTCTTCTGTAAATACTACCAGAATCATCAGTTTGATAAATCAAATTTTTAATTTCATTTAATAATATCAAATTTAAATCTCTAAATTCAGCATTAACTTCATGCATTAATGATCCTTGTGTTCTCCTATACTTATACGCACCGCCCCTCAATAGTAATGTCTTTTTACTATTTTTAGCTGCCATATAATTAAATATCATATCTTCCCCGTTACTTATTTCAACAGGAAATTTTATATTATTCTCTAAAATAAATTCTCTAGAAAAAATCTTTGAAATTGGTCCTGAATTATACTCATTCCAAGAAAAACGATCTGTCGTTATATTAATAACCGATAACAACAATTTCTCTTTCAGTTTCATATCATTATTTTCAATCACTAATTTATCATTTTCTGGGTGAACCATAAACGACATTGACACAATATCAATCTTTCTATCTAGTTTAATTGCCTTCATCATTTCTATATATTTATCTACAACTATTAAATCATCAGAATCAATAAAAGTAATATATGCACCCCTTGACTTGCTAATACCCATATTTCGTGAGTATCCCACACCTTTATGAGAATTATATATCACTCTAATATTTAATCTTTTTTTATACTTTAGAATAATTTTTTGTGTGTCATCCGTCGAGCCATCATCTACTACAACAATCTCTGCATTTAATACATCTAGAAGCGGTATTATTGAATTCAATGTTTCATCCAAATACTTTTCTGAATTAAATGTTGGTACTATAATTGATAAATCCATTTTAACCATCCTAGACATCTAATTAATAGTATGTCGGTATATTTTTTAATAATGAAAAAATACTGGAGAAAAACACTTCAATAATAGGTCTACTGAACTCCATATCCTTAACGTCAGCATATACAATTACAGCTGATGCACTTATTGATATCATTGCTATAATGAACAAAAGTCCTACATCAAGTTGAGTAATTGCTGTTTTACTATTCAAATAATTTATCCCAATACTTAATATTGCTATTAAAGACACAACCAGTAAATATCTATTTTGAATCATACTACCTGACAATAAAATTAAACAAATTGTAAATACAATAAGTATCCTATCTAATTTAATTTTTATCCCTTTTTTTCTGTATATAAAAATTGCTGCACTACTTATTATTAATACTGTTGCTAGTCTGTGCAAAAATACTATGATAAGACCATTAGTATTTCTCTGCATAAAATCTGTTGAATATCCTGTTGCCATTTGCGCAATTCTTGCCAATATACCGGTTCCAGTAAAAAATTTAGCTATACTTAAGTATACAATTAAACCTAATAACGCTGGTAGAACAGTCTTAAGATTAACTTTTTTAATAAAGTAAAAATATATTGTTAATGCTACTGCCAAAATAATTCCAACATGAAATAATATTGGAATTATAAATAAGTAAAGGTATCGTTTTAATTGGGTCTTATTATAAATATATAATATTAGAAAAAACAATGCACAGGCCATTGCCCAGCGCATTGTATTAAATGTAAAAAATAAGCTGAACAATAGTAATATTTGCGCTGACAATAAAAAAAACATGGTTTTACTGATATAACCATGCACTTTTAGATCAACCAGCGGAAACAATATCGATCCATATGTTATTACTGTACTAAAGTACGGCAATAACGTAAATCTTCCCGTTTTTGCAATGAAATACTCTAATATATTAAACAAGATACTATCACTTTGATAATTAAGTGATGTGTTTGAATTAATTAAACTAAATAAGTTAGATAACCCCGTTGTTGTACGCATTATTCTCATATTTTGTTGATACCTATAGAAATCATCAGCAGCACTAGGTGAGTAATACAATGCCAATAAGCTTATCCCTAAAACGAAAATAAACATAAACATGTATGCTGATTTTTTATTGAAGTACCCCATACCAAAAAAAGATACAATCGCCGCAGGTATCGGAAAGATTAACAATAGTAAAATTAATATGAAAATAAAATAATACACTAAGCAAAACTCCTGACTTATTACCTTTGAAGAATTAATTTTCTATTAAATCATTATATAAAATTGCATACTCTCTACTTACTCTAGTTGAATCATATTTGTTTTGAATATATTCATAAACTTCCCTTGAATCAATATTCATTGACAAGATTTTTCTGATCTTTTTAAGTAAGTCTTCTAAATTATTACTTGAAAAAGTTACTCCAACTTCTTCGTTCATAATTTCTTTATGTGGACCAATATCCGATAAAATGACTGGCAATCCATATGACATAGCCTCAAGACAAGCCATCGGTAATCCTTCTGATAGAGAAGCTGATATATAATAATCTGATTCTAGAAAAAAAGAAGCTGGATTTTCAGTTCGCCCCAAAAACTTTATATTTTTACAATCATTCTGTTTTTTTAACGCATCTAGTTCAGGCCCATCACCTACTATTAAAAGTTCATATTGCGTTAAAATTTTAAAAGCTTCCATCAATAACTGAACATTTTTCCGCTTATTTATTTCTCCTAAATATAAAAACACATTCCCATATTTTTTATGAGCATTCATTAACATAGAATAATCTGGTAAATCGACACCATTTGGAATAGAGATTGTCGATAAGTGTAGTTTTCTGAATTTCTTTTGTATGGTATCTGAACAAGAAACACAGATTAACCTTCGAATGATTAAATAATGTACTATTGCTAGCACTAATCCACGAATTCGACCATAAGCAAATTTATAATCTTCAAATGGAAAATTATGTAATGTTGATATACAATACATATTTTTTCTTTTTTTATGTATTAATGAATTAATAAAATCAGGTATAATTCCATGAGAATGGACTACTTCAATATTTTCATCATCAATGACTTTTAATATTTTTTTTAATGTTAAGTTATTTCTACCAACGTTGATTATCTTAATATTTAAATTAGTAAAAGCGCTTAATCTGCTTCTCTTGCTTTCCGGCTTCAATGTAACAATAACTGGTTCTATATTATTAGTTCTAGCATCTTTGACAATTGAGTATAGAACATTAACTGGGCCAGATCTTCTAAGTGAGGATATAATATATAGAACTTTTATACTCATTAAAATTCCCTTCTTATTTACGCAATACTTTATAATAGAATAAATACCGTATTTTAGTAGGTAATATTGCCGACAAAGTAGAGGTACTGATTGTTACAAACAAATCATATTTAGTATAAAAACCAAGTTTAAAAAAATTCATTCTCATTCCAATCATGCTTTTTATATAGTCTAATCCTCCGCGTCTATTTACCATATCCTCACCAGCCCGAACATAAACTAAAATTTCTGGATCATTTTTTAATTTCAGACCTGCTATAATAGCACGTACCCATAAATCATAATCTTCATACCCAGGTTTAGTGTGATAGCTACCAAGCATTTGAATTTTGCTCTTCTTGAACATAACCGTCACATGATTAAATGGGTTACGTTTATGAGCAAACTTAATTATCTTATTATTCTGTAGAGGAACTATTCGCTTGGCAAGTGTGTTTTTAATATCATTTGTGAATTCAATGATTTGCCCACCATAAATATCTAAATCTTCACGAATCATTGTAGTCAATTGAATAGCAAATCGATTTTCAACGGCTATATCATCACTATCCATCCGAGCAACTAATTCATTTTTGCATGCAAGTAAACCGATATTTAATGCTTTTCCAAGCCCTCTATTTTTAGATAGTTTTTTTATTCTAAATAATTTCGGATACGCTTCATTAAACTTTTCAACAACCTGATTCAATTCATCAGATAAAGGTCCATCTTCTACAAGGACAATTTCAGACGGTATCACTGTCTGTTTAACCAGACTATTCAAAGATGCTTGCAGATACTCTGGTCTTTCCTTAGTATAAACGGACATTAGTACACTAAACTCCGGATATTCTGTCATTACCTAGCCCCATCTCCAGTTACCACAACGCGAAGTGTCGCAAAGAAAATTGCCAGATCAGTAGTAATACTGAAATGTTCTATGTAGTACATATCATTTTCTAATTTCTGTGCTGGTGTATCATCATAACCACCATGAACTTGTGCGTACCCGCTTAAACCAGGCTTCACCAATAAACGTTGTTCAAATCCCTCAATATCTTCACTAAACTGTTGCGTAAATACTGGTCGTTCTGGACGGGGTCCAATCAAACTCATATCGCCTTTCACAACTGACCATAATTGTGGTAATTCATCAACTCGTGTTTTACGCATAAAATGACCAACACGTGTGACCCGTGGATCTTCTTTCTGTGCCCACATTGCACCAGATTTCTTTTCAGCGTCATTATACATTGAGCGCAATTTGGTCACTTTAATTGTCTGTCCCATTAAACCGACCCGTTCTTGGGTATAGAAGCATTTCCCTGGTGTCTCTATTTTCACTAAAACCATAAAGACTAAGATAATAATTGACGCTGGAATCATTAAAATTAAGGAAAAGATTAAATCGAACAGCCGTTTGAATGGTGTATAAAAACTAAAAAAAGGCTGATCTAGCTTGGTAACAAAATCGTATTCATTCACTGTTTCGGTATGACTGACTTGATTTCCCATAATAAAACTCCCCCTAATCCGTTAACGATTCCCAATATAACTTTAACCCAGTCGAAATATCATAATGTGGTTGATAACCAATTTTCCGCAAACTATTAATGTCAGCATAAGAATTTTTAATGTCGCCGGTACGCTCTGGTTTACGAATAATCTGTAAGTCGCGGTTGATGATTTGTTCGTAAACCTTAATTACTTGGTTAAGGCTAGTATGTTTGCCCGCACCAACATTAAATACTTGATGGATAACCTCACTCTTTTTAGACAATAATTCTAACGCCTGAATGACGTCTTGAATAAATACAAAATCCCGCGTTTGTTCACCATCACCAAAAATCGTGAAGGCCGATTGGAGTTTTGCCGCTTGTGTGATCAACGACAACACGCCAGAATAAGGTGATTTAGGGTTCTGCTGTGGTCCATAAACATTGAAGAACCGTACTGCCACCGTCGGAATGTTGTATAACTTGCCGTAATCGATCACAAACCGCTCAGTTGCGAACTTATCAATTGCGTATGGTGTCAACGGATCAATCGTCGAATCCTCACGTTTAGGTAATTCAGGATTATTTCCATAAACTGCCGCCGATGAAGTAAACAACACCTTTTTAATAGGTAACTTATGTTGCCGAATAGTCTCTAAGATAAAAATATTCGCTTCTTGGTTGATCTGATGTGTTTCATATGGTCGCGCAACTGAGTCAGCAACACTGGCAATAGCTGCCAATAAATAAATATAGTCGAACTGTTCCTTGAGTAATAAGTCTTTCATAAAGCCATGATCAGTAATACTATGTTCATAAAAAGTTACTTTAGGTGAGCTAGGTATATTACTGGCTAAGCCCATCGATAAGTCATCAACAATAACGACCTCATCGCCATCTTGTACTAACTGATCAACTAAATTTGACCCAATAAAACCGGCACCACCGGTCACTAAAACTTTACTCAATTATCTGTCCTCCAAATTTAACTATTATCTAAACAACCCAAATTTTTTCTTTTCTTTAACATGGTGGTACTCACTTGGCTCTAGGTCATCACCATTAATGATTTTTTTAGCGTTATCTTGCATCCAAGTGACCATTTCCGCCCCATTATGCTGCTCCAGCTTAGCGAACGCCTTCTGCATACGAAAATTACGGCCCTTTAAGTTATGTGCGTCTGAGGCAAAAACAAAGCCTAAGCCGGCATCAATGATCCGTTGCGTAAAGTCTTCGACCTCGGAACCAAAAACGCCTAAGTAGCTACTAGCGGTAATTTGCGTTAAACAACCACTAGCCACGAAATCATAGAGCAACTCGGGCTTTTTTTGAATACCATGATTCCGCTCTGGATGAACAATTACTGGTGTAATTCCTGCCGCTTGTAGTTCAAAAATCATTTGACTCGTGTATTCCGGTACTTCACCGTGTGGAAGCTCCAACATCAAGTAGCGATTAGTTTCATCAGCGAACAACACGTCATCATTTTTAATGGCTTGCATTAAGTCACCATTGATATGCGCTTCTTGCCCTGGGAAGACAACTAAATCGATTTTAGCTTCATCCAGCGCCGCTTGAAATTCTGCGGTCCGCTGGATCACGTCAGCCTTATGATTGGTGTATTTACCGTCCATATGGTGTGGTGTTACCAAAATATGACTGATACCATTATCTACAGCCACTTGGGCCATCGCTAAAGCATCAGCCATGGTAGGCGCCCCATCATCACATCCCGGTAAGATATGACAATGTAGATCGATCATTTCTTATCGTCCGTTCCGTAATACCCACCATAGTAGCCACCAGAAGCTGCATCTGTCACGCGGTTAAGTACGGCACCGATCAGGTTAGCGTTCACCTTTTTGAGTAAATCGCGCGCCCGTAAAACAGCCCCTTTAAGAGCGATACCTTGGGGAACCACCAAGATCACGCCGTCAACCTTACTTGCTAGAATTTGTGCATCGGTGACCTTATTAACTGGTGGCACGTCCAGAATAATAATATCAAATTGTTCTTTTAAGACTTTCAGTAATTGATCCATTTTCGAGGAGTTAAGTAATTCAGACGGATTCGGTGGCACCGGACCGCTTGGTAAAACGTACAAATTCAGCACTTCAGTCTCATGAATACTTTCACTTAAATCCGCCTGTTTTGCCGTTAAAATCGTGGTTAATCCTTGACTATTAGAGACGCGAAAAGAGCGCGCAACCGCTGGCCGGCGTAGATCACTATCGATCAACAGGACTTTATTCCCTTGATCCGCCCAAGTTACGGCTACGTTAGCACTAATCGTTGACTTACCTTCTGAAGGATCAGCGGACGTAAAGAGCAGCGTTTTCAGTTGCCGATCAGCAGAAGAGAACTGAACGTTAGTCCGAATCGTTCGAAACTGTTCGGCAATCGATGAGGTTGGCTTGGTTACGGTGATCAAACCGACCCCGTTTTTCATACTGCTCGAATCCAACTGCTTTTTCTTTTTAAATAAAGCCATTAGTTCACCCTCCGTCGTAATTCTGCACTACGCGGCGGCAACTCATCGGTTGTTTCCGCAACCCGCGTATGATGTTCGTGTTGACCGTGTTGTTGTCCAGCAAAGGCTCGCTTCTTAATATCTTTGTCTGAAATTTCCGAAACGATCCCTAAGCTGGTCAAACCTGCTTCAGCCAAAAAGGCTTCATCCTTAACCGTTTTATCCAACGCTTCATTTAAGAAGGCCAAGCCAATTCCGGCTAACAAGCCGAGCACGAACCCAATGGCAATATTTAATGGTAACCGCGGTGAAACTGGTGATTCATTGACCGCTGCCTTGGAGACGATCGAAACGTTATTAACACTCATGATCGATTTGATCTTATTACGGAAAGTCTGTGCCGTGACGTTAGCGATTTTAGCCGCTTCTTGGGGATCGGTCGTTTTAACGTCGACTGAGAACACCTGTGAATTCTGTTGACTACTGATTGAAATTTCGCTGCTTAACTTACCAACCGTTTGCCCATTACCCACCTTTTTAGCAACATCCTTCAAGATCGTTGGACTAGTGATAATATCCTTATAAGTACTGATCATTTGCACATCAGCCTGGGTTTGTTGTAAAGCCGCCGTTTGTTCACTTGCATCTAATTTACGATTAACCAATAATTGTGTTGTCGATTGGTATTTAGGTGTCATCACGAAGAACGTCACGACGAACGCCAATAACGTTACGATGATCGTTGATCCGATAATGATCTTTAAATGTTTGCGCAACGTCAACAGAATATCTTCAATACTCAGGGTTGCCTCTGAATGGCTCGTTTCGTTCATTTAAAAAGCTCCTCCTATTACACACTCTTAAGGTGAATCTATTAGTTAAATCTACTAATAATTTTAGATGTTACAGTTGGTGACCATCCCTGTGGCTAAAAAGTCCCACAAGAAATATGACCAGATCATACATAGATGACGGGATAATTTATGCAGAGCATAAATTTGAATTTTTGATTTGTTTCGGCTACCTACCGAACAAGTTTCTTTTTGTTTTATATTTTCTAATAAGCACTATCATTGATTAAACTTATTGTTTAATTCACTGTCATTATAGTTTGTTTACATAACAGTTTCATGACAAACACGTAACAAAACGAATATTAATTACCATATGACATAATGTGTCACGTTATTTCCGGACAATCGTTCGTAAATAGTGCCTTTTGTGCGATTAATTAGTCGTTTTTTTGCACCAGTTTCAAAATGGCTTTCGCCGTATCACTTAAGCTGCCATCTTTTTGATAATTGCTCAGCAATACGACACCAGTTTTACCATCCTCGGTAAAGGCTAGCGCATTGTGGTAACCAGCAAAGTCAGCCCGACTGACTAACCGGCTGCCATCAATAGTCAACCGTCCAGTATAGGCAGTCCCCTCTTTGGCGATGGCCCCTTGATGCATGTACTTTTCACCGACAAAACTACTACTGGTGACATAATGAGTCAACTGTGCCATATCGCTAGCTGTGGTATAGAGCTGTTTTGAGCCTAACTGATCATTCATCGTTTGGAAAAGTGTGTCTTGCGTGACCGCTGAAGCACTGTCACTAGCCTTATCATAAGTGAATGATGGGGCTAACTTAGATTGTACCGCGGCGCTGGTGACAAAGCCTGTATGTTTGACCCCAGCTGGTTGCAAAAGCGTGTCCTTAATGAATTTCTGGTAGGATACGCCAGAGGCTTGCGCGATAATGCCAGAAAGTAACGCATAGTTAACCGTCTGGAAGTTATATTGCCCCGTTGTGGCCACAGTGGCGTTTGCTAGATTCCATGCGATCACGTCTTTGTTTAACTCGCTAGCCGGTAAAACATCCAACGTCAAGCCAGAAGTCATTTCCAAAAGGCTGCCTACCGTGACACTAGCATCGGCATTATCTAATAGGTAATATTTACTTACCGGTGTGGTCAGATCCAACTTGCCATCTTTGACTAACTGCATCACGGCCGCCGCCGTCAGCGTATTTTGCAATGCCCCGATCTGGTACTTCGTTGTCGCTGTTTTGGTGTTCTTTTGTGGATCTTGTCCGTATGGCTGTTGATAGACCAGCTTGCCATCCTGAATTACCGCTACATTACCGACGAACTGGAGCTGTTTCAATTGCGCTTTCAGCTTTGTTTCATCAATGGTAGAACTTGCAGTCTTATCCGTTGTTGCCACTGGCGTTGTTTTCTCCGTCTTATCAGTCAACTTACGAAAATAAACGTGGGCCAGACTGTCTTTTTGATAAATTGCTGCCACAGCCCCACCACCGACGATTATCAACAAAACCAGTAAGACTGCCACGATTCGTCCTGCTTTATGTCTCATGCGTACCTCCACCATCACTGCAATCTTCATAAAAAAATCATAAAAAAATGCATTATCTATTACACTATAACATAATGGTATATACCCAACAACTTAGATTCAAGTCTTGTTACAGAGTTGTAACAATTGATGTCAACAAAAATGGTCAAGTTTTTACAGTTCTTTTTTCACGCCGGATTTACAATGTAAGTGCAACACCAAAATAACTAGACCAAAAAGGCCATGAAGCCTTAAACTTATAAGTGACAAAACCAATAAGTTAGGACGGACTTCATGACCCAATCTAAAGATACCATCAAAAAATCTTATAAGCAACTAT
>NZ_RHOE01000050.1 GCF_003946385.1 Loigolactobacillus zhaoyuanensis | reverse complement strand
TACAACACAGTTAGAATTCACAGTCACTGTGGATTCAAATCACCAAAGCAACTTGAAGATGAGTATCAAACTCAAATTCAAAATTTAGTCGTGGCATAGGACAAAAAAGTCTCTATTTAAATTGTCTATTTTATTGACAGGGGACCAATCTACTTATAAGATATCATTAATACGTGCGATGTTATATCGATTGTTGACATTTATTTCTATTAACAAGTTTCACCGCGAAAATACCGCGCTTCTAGTTCACAAAAAAATAGACATCCCGCCCAAAGGGAATGTCTATTGAAATTATCTATTTTTAGCTACTAGCGTTGTCCGCTTAAAATGCTCTACAACGACAATATCTTCGCTCATCAAGTATTGCTTCAATATTTTTTGTAGTTGGTCGTTGATTTTCAAATGTCATTTGTAAGGCTTCTTTTCAAATTTTGAAACATCGTTATTTATTCAGACCTTAACGCCACTGCAGCATCTTTCTTAGCGGCCATTCGTGCCGGAACATGGCCACCCAACATAGTTAGTACGGTGGAAATAATAACCAACACGATTGCTTGCATTGGATTAAGCACCGCAACCCCTGATAATCCGGTAACGTTGGCTAAGACAGCGTTGATCGGGAATGTTAGCACCCAGGCAACAACGATCCCAAATACACCAGCGCCAAAACCAAGAATGAATGTTTCAGCATCAAAAACCCGGGTAATATCTTTCTTCCGCGCGCCTAAAGCTTTCAGTACACCAATTTCCTTTGTCCGTTCCAGAACGCTAGTGTAAGTGATGATTGCGATCATGATCATTGAAGTAACCAGCGAAATACCCGCAAATGCGACTAAAACGTAAGTGATGGCGTCCATTATGCCACCTGTCATTGTCGAAATAGTGCTGGCTAGGTCGGTGTAAACAACCTTATTTGCTTTGCTCTTACCTTTGTTATATTTATCCAAATAATCTAAAACGCGATCTTTTTGTTTGAATTTAGTCGGATAAATTTGAATATTAGTTGGTTCTGACGTACCGCCAAGCGTCGCTAAGGTGCTTTCACGAACGGCTTGGTCCATGCTCTGCCCAGTAATGACACTGTTAGCACTACTCTTTTGCGCCGCGACGATCGCCGAATCTTTATTAGCATCGAGTACTACTTTGGTTAAATCAGCACTGTAGGCAACACCACTAGCAAGAATGCCAGCTGAATCACTTGATTTCACCCGAATGATTCCCTTAACCGTCAATGTTTTAGTCGCTGCTTTGGTGGCCATTGTTGAATAATCAGTTTCTGGCACAAAATTGCCAGTTGGTAATTTTGTATAGTAATCATCGTTTGCAACCAGTTTAACCGTTGTGCCCACTAAATCTTTGTAGTTATATTTCTGGCCGTCTTTAACGTTAAAGCCAAGATTCTTCAAAGCATTAATATTTAGCGAATTATCCTTGTTGAGGACTAACACAACATCAGTCGCTTTAGTCGGATAACTACCAGCAACAACTTTATAGTAAGTCTTCAAAAATGACTGTTTCCCATTGCGATCAACGGGATAGACACTACCATTGATACCACTTGCGCTACCGCTCATCATCGCACTCGCTCCAGATGCAGCCTTATCGGGATCCGTATTCGCGAAGCTCACTGACTTATATTGACCATTGACTTGACGAACTAAATTCATCCCCGTACCGTAACTGATGGCAATATTTTTGGCATCCTTTTTCGGTATCTTATTCAGATAATCAAGGTACTGGCGCGTAATTTTATTAGTGTGTTGCGCCTTATCCTGATCACTCTTTTCAGCTGTGACCATGTTGCTTTTCGTCGTTTTAGTGTTGTTACCACTGTTCGCCAGCGCACTAGGATCCGTACTGACTTGTGAGATCGTGACTGGCATTGTTGACAGGGCATCACTTTGAGTCTGGTCAACCTGTTTTTGGAACCCATTGGATAGCGCTAAAACAACAGCAATACCGATAATACCAATACTTGACGCAAAAACGGTTAGAAAAGTACGACCTTTCTTAGTCCGAATGTTGGTATAAGAAAGTTTCATAGCCGTCCAGTAACTCATTTTTGTGTTATTTAAGGCAAAATCAGATTGTTTTTGTTCTGCTTCAAATGGATTGGAATCATCCTGAATTTTACCATCCGCAAAATTAATAATTCGATCCGCATATTGATGTGCTAAGTCAGGATTATGAGTGACCATGATCACCAGTCGATCCTTACTCAAATCACGAATCAGCTGCATAATTTCTTCGCTAGTTTCCGAATCCAAGGCCCCGGTTGGTTCATCCGCCAATAATATCTCTGGATCATTGGCAATTGCACGGGCGATTGCTACCCGTTGCATCTGACCACCGGAAAGTTGATTGGGTTGTTTATGGATCTGATCTTTTAAACCAACACGAACCAAAGCATCCGTTGCCATTTGCCGTTTTTTAGCAGCCGGCACACCACTTAGGGTCATCCCCATTTCCACATTTTCCATAATCGAAAGATGTGAAATTAGGTTGTAGGATTGAAAAATAAAACCGACTGAATTATTCCGGTAAGCATCCCAATCGGAATCTTTGAAATTTTTAGTTGATTTTCCTTTGATCAATAAATCGCCGGAGTCATATCGATCCAAGCCACCAATAATATTTAACATAGTTGTTTTCCCAGAGCCACTTGGTCCTAGAATAGCGACAAATTCTTGCTGACGAAAATCAACTGAAACGTCATCCTGTGCTTTCGTGACGTTATCGCCAACATGGTAGAATTTGTTGATATGGTTTAGTTTTAACACTATTAAGTCTCCTTTTTATTGAGGAAATTATATTTATCGTTTGACAAGTATTAACTATAATAACATAATTCACAACTGTCAACTATTAAGAATGTCTACTCATGCTCCAGCATTACTCTGGCGACGTTAAGTAAATCATTTAGCGTAAAATTCCCAGCCAACCTGTAAGCGCTGTTATATATGAACCTTTATGCTACACTCAGCGTAATTGAATATATCATTATCCACTAGGGCGCTGCATGCTGAGATAGACGATCCGTCTAGTCCCTTTGAACCTGACTTGGTCAATACCAACGTAGGAAAGTGACGACGCTAGTAATTTGCGTTCCCGTTTGCTGTGTTTAAGTGGATGGAATATCGAGCACGCTTTTTTATTTGGCGAATTCCATTAAATTAAGGAGGACGTCTTAATGACAAAACAACCAACCGTATTAGTCACCGGAGCCAGCCGCGGTTTAGGCGCAACCATCGCTAAAAAATTCGGCACATTAGGTTATGCCGTGATCGTCAATTATTTCAAAAGTGAAGTCAAAGGTTTAGCAGTCGTTGATGCCATTGGGAATCGCCATGCAATCGCGATTCAAGCTGACGTATGTGACAAACAACAAGTCACATCCATGATTCAAAAAAGCGACGCAACAATTTGACCCAATTGATGTTGTGATCAATAATGCATTGATCCATTTAAAATTCAATCTTTCTTCGTATGTTCGGTCTGCAGTGCCCGGTAAAGCATCAACAAAATTGTAACAATACTGATCAGCGCAGCGACCAAGAAAACCCGGTGAAAAGCTTGCATAAAGTTACCACCTAAAACAGGCGTAATCTGTCTAACGCCAGAAAGCTGTAAAAAAAGTAATGTGGAGGCTAAACTAACACCTAACGACATGCCCAACGTCCGCGCAAACGAACTAAATGAACCACCTACCCCGGCAAACTTAGGATTGATCACGCCCATTGTTAAGGCATTATTAGGCGAGATAAACATGCCCATTCCAATCCCATTTAACACAATTGGCCCTAATATGCGTAACCAGTTAAAACTTAGTGGGTAAACGACATAGCCAATTTGTGATACCAACAATAGTAGAAGGCCCACCAATATAATGGTAATACGATTCCAGCGATCAGCAAAATAGCCAACCAGTGGGGAAACGCCTAACATGACCAGCGCTTGGGCACCCATGATCAACCCACTTTTCAGCGCCCCCAAGCCTAAAAAGCTTTGTAAATAAAAAGGTAACAGCACATTTGAAAACACATTGACCATCATCGCTAAAAAAAGCGTTGTGACCGAAAGCATATAGGTTGGGTTATGCAGTAATTCAGGTGCAATCCACGGTTGTCGTGCGTGATCATCCTGAACAAACGCGTAAATCGTTAAGCCAACCCCAAATAACAGAATACCAGTTCCTACTAGTAAATAAGTTGCACCTTTTTGAAATAAATTAGAACTTAAAAAGAGAATAATTATGCCGAATGTAAAAAGAAACTGGCCTAACCAATTAACCTGACTAACGATCTGTAGCAAAGAATGTACTGATTTTTTAGGTCGCGGCAACACGATAAACCCTAACCATAAAATGACTAAACCGACAGGAATGTTGATTAAAAAGATGCCCCGCCATGAAGTAAGCCCCATGATCAAACCGCCAATTGCCGGACCAGAAATTGCCCCGACTGAAATAAACATGGAATTGATTGCTAAAGCCTCTGCCCGTTGTTTGTCTGGAAATGTCTCAGTAATAATTCCCATTGTATTCGCCATAATCATTGCCGAGCCAATTGCCTGAATTATGCGGCCAACAATTAAAATCACAAAGTTTGGTGCTAAGCCGTTAATTGCTGAACCAACAATAAAGAAAGCACCACCATAAATGAAGACCAAATTTTTGGAAATCAAATCACCTAAATGACCAAAAAACACCAACAACACAGCAGTTGTAATTAAACCAGTTTGTAAAACCCAAGTCGAAGCACTGTTAAAAATCCCAAGGGCAATACTAATTTTAGGTAAAGCTAGGTTAACACTTGAGCCGGATAAACTACTTAAAAATGAAAATAAACCAATGATTGAAATGACTTGCTTTTTATTCACCGTATTCATTTTATCACCTCATATTTTAGCTCATTTTTACTATTCGTATCATAGACCAGTATAGTATTTTTTAAAATTATTTTGTCTTTAGCGGCATTACTTTGTGCTGCTAATTGCTTTTGACAATTAGTATCTTTTTTCCCTACTATTTATTTAATTAAGCTTGGTATACCAATGATGAATCGAGCGTTTAAGTAATTATGGGTAAATGATCTAAACACTCTGAATGGAAGTTATGCGGAATAAGAGGGCTAACAGAATAATTTGTATACTACTTGAAATAGTTAACAACGTGACAACTAGTGTCATTTTCATCGTAGACTATCTAACGTTAGCTCCAAACTAACAGGTATATTGGGCATCAAAGGCGTACAAAAATAAAACTTTTTTCTTAGCTAAAAGTCACCCATAGCAAGATCACCAGTACTCACCTATCAGCTTGCTAAAACCTTAGCTTGTAGCGTTCAAGTAGCGCCCGAATGACAAAAAAAGTGTATAAAAATTAGGCACTCCTTATCACTAAGGAGTACCTAATTCATACTGTAAACGTGATTAAAAAGGCAGCTTCCTGCGCTTAGCCTAGCTTGCCAGACCATCTGCTGCGCAGCTGATCCGTCAAGCTAGGCTAATGCTCAGAACCTAGCCGCCTTTTTAATCACTCTAGCCTAATTTCTTCTTGCTAACAACGTTTAATTTGTCATCTAAGTCATAAACAACTGATTCGCCAGTTGCTATTTCAACGCCCATGATGTCTTCATCAGAGATATTTTCGATGTACTTAGTCAAGACACACAATGAGTTACCATGTGTGGCGATGATGACGTTTTTACCATCAAGTAACTTGGGCGCGATCTCATCTTCCCAAAATGGTGTTGATGCTTAATCGCTAAAACCATTGATAATATCCATTTTCATACTGCTTCCATAATCAGTAGTGACCAGGTAGTGTCTTGATGTTATTTTTAAGCTTTAGCGTTAAAAAATGAAATATTAAGTGCAACTAAACATCAAATCACTTCAATGTATTAGTTCAACACTTGCAGATCAGGCCGGTTTATCACTTAAATTAACCGCACTAAATTATCGCATGATTTTAAAATTAAAGTGCTCTATTGCTGACCATAATCATCGATATATCAGCATTTATTACCAATTTCTATCGCGTGAACTATCACTTAAAGATAAATTAAGAACGGCACTTTATGATTAATCTGTAATTATGCTGAATTTGCTACCGCTTCAACCTATAGAGTTGTCGTTCCCAATCTTGTGCGGCAAGTTGAACTGCATCCCAAGGTGAGCCAACTGGTGGTGAATACGATAGATCGAGATCACAAACCTCTGCCACTTTCATCTGATTAAAAATAGCTGTTGCGAACACATCGTTACGTTTAGCCACCTCACTGCCATAATGACCAATCAACTGTGCCCCTAATAGCTGGCCTGTATTCTGATCACCAGTTAATCTGATTTTGATTTTTTGTGCGCCCGGATAATATGCCTTATGATCATCAACATCAATCGTGGTAGTAAATGGCACAAATCCTGCCTGCTCGGCTTCTTTTGTCAGTAAGCCTGTTCTAGCTATGATAAGATCGAACGCCTTTAACACTTGCGTCCCAATGCTACCTTTAAAGGTACGCGTTACCCCAGCAACATTATAACCCGCTATGCGACCTTGTTTATGCGCAGTAGTGCCTAGAGGCAAATAAGTTGTTCCTAATAAACGATGCTTGGTTTCAACTAAGTCGCCCGCCGCCCAAATATCTGGTAACGATGTCTGCATATACTCGTTCACCTTAATAGCACCGGCAATTCCTGTTTCAGCACCTGCTTGTACTAGCAGTTTTGTATTAGGTTGTACCCCTACAACGACTAAAACAAGATCAAAGTGATAAGACTGCTTAGTCACATCTATAATTGTTGCCCCTACATCAGTTGCTTCCACTGCACTAACTGCCGTCTTGGTTAGAACATTCACACCGTGTTCAATTAACTTTTGTTGCAATAGTTGACCTAGATCAGCATCCACTGTACTTAAAACTTCGGCCCCACGTTGAAAAATAGTAACGTCCATGTGCCGATGACGTAAGGCTTCCGCCATTTCAATGCCAATATAGCCGGCACCGATAATCGCAACATGCTGAACTTTATCTGAATCTAAGTCGCGTTCCAACCCAAAATAATCAGCCATGGTATGCATAGCTCTTATTTTACCTGCAGGCTGTTGAGTCGTCGCTAAAGAAACGCCGGTAATACCGGAGAACTTTGGCTGCGCGCCAGTTGCCACAACTAATTTAGTATAATGAAAAGTCTTGTGTACACTATCATCGCGTGAATGAGCCTGCACTTCACGTTTAGTTGTATCAATTTGATCTGCAACCATATTCATTTGAAATTTGATACCCGTAGCCGTTAATTCAGTTAGATTGCGATGAGCTAAAGCATGCCAATCAGTGACTTCACGGCCTACTGCATACGGTAAGCCACAGATCGACAAATTAGGATATTCGTCGGCTAATAAAAGCGTCACTGCCAAATCTGGCTGTAATTCCTTAGCTTGTAGTGCAGCCGAAATACCAGCATCACTGCCACCAATAATTAATAAATGTCCTGCTTCATTGGTCATTTTTAAGTACTCCTTACTAAGGTTTTAAGTTGCTAGACTAATGGACTAGTGCCTGTTCTAAATCTTGCTGTAAATAATCTGAAAACTGCTGAAATGTTGGATAATTGTACTTCTTGACAATTTTGCCATCAATCATAGTAACCGGCAAAGTAGCGATACCTTCAATTTTTATTAATTGAGCAATCTGCTGTTCTTGGACAAATACATCAGGATTTTGTGCCAAATTATAACGTTCCATCTGATTTTTTCCTGCTGCATTAACATGCCGTTGAATCGCAGTGGTTTGAATCAGCTCCTTGCTTATGCTAGAACCACAAATGCCGCTAGCACAACATTGTGCTGCTTCAAAAACTTTAATTATTGTCATAGAGTCTCCTTAATATTATCTTAACCAAAAATCGTTAACGACAACCATAAACCACATAACGTAATGAATAACACGGGAATTGTAATTGTGATGCCAATTTTAAAATAAGCTCCCCACGTGATCTTAATCCCTTTTTGCGACAACACGTGCAACCAAACCAAAGTAGCTAAGGAACCAATTGGGGTGATCTTAGGACCGAGATCAGAACCGATCACGTTGGCATAAACTAGTGTTTGCTGCATTAAGCCAGATACATTTGCCCCTTTGATCGATAAGGCATTGATCATAACCGTCGGCATATTATTCATGGCTGAAGACAAGAATGCGGCTAAATACCCCATCCCCATAGTAGCTAAGAAACGACTACCCGTTGCCATTTTACTAATTACACCAGCTAACAAAGCGGTTAGGCCAACATTCTGTAGACCATAAACAACGACATACATCCCAATCGAGAAGAAAACAATATTCCATGGTGCGCCTTTAATAACCGCCTTGGTATTAACTGATTTGCTTTGCTGACCTACCAGTAAGAAAATCACGGCAATTGGCAATGCGATAAATGATACTGGAATATTTAAAAAGCTACTACTGAAATAACCAATCAGTAACGCCGCTAGCATCACCCAAGAAAATCTAAATAACCGCGGGTCCTTGATTGCAGTTTTAGGTTCAGGAACTTTTGTCGTATCATAATGAGTCGGTAAAGCCTTACGGAAATACAGATAAAGGATACTAATACTAGCTACTAACGAGAATAAGTCTGGTATCCACATCCGCAATGCATACTCTGAGAATGTAATCCCAAAAAAATCTGCCGAAACGATATTAACTAAGTTGCTGACGACTAATGGTAACGAGGTCGCATCCGCAATGAAGCCGCTGGCGATAATAAATGGAAAGACTTTTTTCTCATCAAAATGTAGTGCCCGCACCATTGCCAAAACGATTGGTGTCAGTATTAATGCCGCGCCATCGTTGGCAAATAATGCGGCAACGATTGCACCCAACACAGCGATCAAAATAAACATGCGCACACCATTACCTTTAGCTAAACGTGCCATATGTAGGGCAGCCCATTCAAAAAAGCCGATCTGATCTAAAATCAGGGAGATCAAAATAATTGCCACAAATGATAATGTGGCGTTCCACACAATTCCAGTTACTGTCCCAACATCCTTGAACGTCACCACACGAAATAAAAGTGCCAATACTGCCCCACCAATTGCCGTCCAACCAATTGATAATCCTTTTGGCTGCCAAATGACAAACAATAATGTCAGTAAAAAAATAACAACTGCAAAAAAGACCTGCATAATTCTCCTCCAATTACCAAAACATCAGGATAGTAATATCCTGATGGCTGATACTAACTATAAAATTTATATTAATTTAGGTTCTGGTTGCTTCTAATAATTAATTTAGCCATAACATCATTCATTAAATCGTTAACAGTACTTGTTCAAAATCAGGTTGCCATTGTTCCACTGCAAAATGATCATTGGAAATCGCTTTAACTTTTTCGATCCATTCAACTTCATTTTGTGCCCGTGCCTGTAAACATGGGTGAGCCGTATTGGTTGCCAACATACTTTGGTTAACCACCCACCAAGTGTGGGCAATTTTGGCTCTATCTAAATCATTATTAAGCCGCAGTGACTCATAAACTGGCGTGGTTTCTGGCAATGTGACCATCACAATTTCTGTTTGGTTAGGATCTTGTAGTCGTGGTAGTAAGTCGACGATTGACTGTGGCACTTCACCCGCTGTCCGCGCGACTTCTTTAGCATAGCTTTGTGTTGAATCCAATAGTAATAGCGTATGGCCAGTTGGTGCGGTATCAATGACAACGACATCACTATCATCTTGGGCAACAATATTAGCAAATGCTCGGAAAACGGCAATTTCCTGAGTACAAGGTGAGCGTAGATCTTCAGCCACATAATCAACATCAGCAGATTTCATGGTTTGTCGCGCAGTCGCAAGTACTTCATCCTGATAGTCCTTTAGTACTTGCTGTTCATCAATATGGCTAATGGTGATGGCTGGATCAGCCGTGTTAAAAAATTCTAAATGATCAGCTGGATCAGTGGTCGCTAAATGAACCGTTTTATGTTGCGCCACTAATTTTTTCGTGATCTGTACGGCAACAGTCGTCTTACCGACACCACCTTTGCCCATCGTAAAAATAATTTTTTTATTGGTCCGTAGTAAATCAGCGACCACAATATCAAGGTCAGGATAATTATTTTCAATAGCTGGATAAGTAGTCAGGCTAGGCTGTTGCGCTTGCAACACTAATTTTAATTTGTTCAGACCCGTTATGTTATAAGCGCGCAATGGCACTTCAAACTGAATTAACTTTTGCAAACTGGCTGGCATTTGTTGAAGATCACTTTGTTGCTGCTCAAAAATAGCCTGTGACGCAGTATCGGATGGCTCTTGTAGCGTCCCATTAATGATCAACTGTTGATTATGCATCCCAATATCAGCTAATTCTTGTGCTGCCCGCGCCGCTTCAAGTAACGACGCTTTCTGTGGCCGAGTGACTAACATTAACGTGGTCAACGCACCATCACTCAATGTTGCCACCGCTTTTTCATACATCGCTTTTTTATCGCCCATACCGGCCAACTGACCCAAGCATGAAGCACCACGATCATTTTCTGATAAGTAATTATTCCAAGCTGATGGTAATTGCAGCATTCGTAGTGCATGGCCAGTCGGCGCAGTATCAAAAATAATATAATCGAAACGTTGGTCAACGTCTGGATCAGTTAAGAAGTTAGCAAATTCATTAAACGATGCAATCTCGACTGTACAGGAACCAGATAATTGCTCTTCCATATTTCTGATTGCCGCTTCCGGTAGCACACCACGGTATGGACCAACAACACTCTCCCGATACTCCCCTGCTGCGGTCACCGGATCAAAGTTAGCAGCAAACAATCCAGGCACACCAGTAATTGCTTTTGGCTTATTGGTTAGTTCAGTCTTAAAAACATCTTGTAAGTTACTTGCTGGATCCGTGGAAACCAACATCACTTGTTTACCGGCATCAGCTAAATTAATTGCTGTTGCACTAGCCGTAGTCGTTTTTCCCACGCCCCCTTTGCCTGTAAAAAATAGATA
The DNA here is from genome assembly GCF_003946385.1 of Loigolactobacillus zhaoyuanensis. Classification (GTDB taxonomy): domain Bacteria; phylum Bacillota; class Bacilli; order Lactobacillales; family Lactobacillaceae; genus Loigolactobacillus; species Loigolactobacillus zhaoyuanensis. The sequence continues at coordinate 6,816 of NZ_RHOE01000050.1, read as the reverse complement.
ATGGGTTAAGTTAGCTTTTTCCGGTTGATAATTCCGCATCGTCATTCTCCTTATATCGATATTCATCTATATATGACCTAAAAGAAACGGCTGTGCCATTTCTTACTTTATAAGACCTAGCAACAGCCGCTATCGCCACCACAGCAACCACCTGATTGATTAGCTGGAACAAAAACTAAGCCGGTATATTTCGATAATTCATCAATTGTTGGGTACGCGCCGGTTTTAACGATTTGCCCATCAACAACCGTAATTGGCAAGGTTGCATCCACATCATCCTTGATTGCCGCTAAAATATCAGCGCGCTGACTGAAAACATCTGGATCATTACTTAGGTTATAACGATCAGCTTCAACACTATCCACACCTTGCAAAGCATCAAATGCCGCTGTGATCGTCAATAGATCTTCATTAACAGAAGGTCCACAAACCCCAGTCGAGCAACACATAGCTGGTTCAAATAATTCAACTTTCTTCATTAGAGACAACAACCTTTCCTGAATGACCTGCTTGACAGTCCGCGCAATTATCACTGTGACAAATACATGACTCATCAGCAGCTAATAATTGATCAGTACCCTGTTTAAATTGATCGATAAACTCAGTTCGCAACGTATAATGTTGCCATTTGCCCTCTTTACGTGCAATGACGATACCTGCATTTTGCAGCACTTTCATGTGATGGGATAATGTCGGCTGTGAAAAATCAAAATGCGTTAAAATATCACAGGCGCAAAGTGAACCACATGAGAGTAAATCAATTATTTTAAGCCGATTAGGGTCAGCCATGGCTTTCAGCATCTGTACATAATTCTGATAATCCATTGATAAGCCCCTTTCGTGAATATAGATACATATCTATATATAATATAGACTGTTATCTATGTAACCGTCAAGCATCGATTGAAAATTAACTATTATTATCTTGTAAAAGAGTGTTGACCCATCACACTCATTCAAGAACTCATTCTACAGCAATAGTTTGACTACATGGTTTCAATGGAGGTGCCATAGCGCATACCTCGTTTAGCGCCAAATCATGCTTGGTTCTTTAAATCCAAAACTAGCTTTATCCAGTATTTGAGACTCGCTTCACCTTAGAAATTACACTTAAGTGTCGGTATTATAGCTTAATCTAGTATCATTATAGATTATCAATATTTCATAATATAAAACAGCATTCATTGATCGTACAATCACATTTTACTGTCTAAAAAAGTATTTCTGTCATTTTATAGAAAATATAACTAATTAAATAACAAGAAATGTATAAGCGATTATCCATCATTTGTTTTTATAACAGCATTAGTAGACGATTAGAAAAAATAAAAATAACAAAATAATAACCGTGTGCGTTTACATAAGGCTCCTCATTCAGTATAATCAATTTAAAGAAAATTTTATTCCAATAGTGAAGAATCAACAATGCTGATTTACAACAACGTTACAGTTTGCTACAGCGCTTTAACCTAACTGCCCCTCAGTCATTACTTGATTGCTTAAATTATTGAATAAATTAAATTATAAATGGGTTGTGATCGTGTATGGAACAAAAAAAGCAACTGATCAAGCGCCGGTATATTACGGGTATCGACGGTCTGCGGTCAATCGCTGTTATTGGGGTCATTTTATACCATCTCGTTCCTTATAAAGTAGCGGGTGGATTTTTAGGGGTCATCATTTTTCTAGTACTGACCGGTTATTTGCTCACTGATCTATTAGTCCAAGAATGGCAGCGCAATGGCCATGTTGCCTTATGGTCATTTTATCGTCGCCGGCTGAAACGTCTGTATCCAGCACTGCTAACCATGCTCTTTTCCACTGCCACTTACATCACTTTATTTCAACATCAGCTATTAGCGCAATTACGCGGTATTCTGTTGAGTAATCTACTATACGTTTATAATTGGTGGCAAATTCTACATGGCCAATCATATTTCGACCGTTTCGCTAATAACGAGTCACCCTTTACTCACTTATGGACACTATCGATCGAAGGTCAATTATATCTATTCTGGCCGTTGATCATGATCGGCTTACTCACATTATTTAAAAAGCGCCAGCATATCGCCATTATTTTCTTGGCTTTAGCCGTGATATCAGCATTGTTAATGTCGTTTCTTTATCATCCAGGGACTGATCCAAGTCGCGTGTATTACGGCACCGATACCCGCCTGTTCTCAGTTTTATTCGGCGCAGCACTAGCAATCATTTGGCCAAGCGCCGCTCTTAAAACTAAAATTAACCGACCTCAGGTTTGGTTATTAGATGGTATTGGTCTGCTGATGATCGTCATGACGCTCGTTATGTACCTGAAGATCGATGCACAAAGCGCATTTGTTTACCGTGGTGGGATGTTATTATTCACCCTCGGCATTACTTTACTCACTGCGGTCACGGTTCATCCAGGTGCTCACGTTAACCGCTGGCTGACAAATCCATTCTTTACTTGGCTGGGCAAACGTAGTTATGGTATTTATCTCTATCAATTCCCGGTGATGATTTTTTATGAAAATCAAGTCAAAAACATCGCCCACTTGCCCTGGTTACACAATTTAATTCAGCTCGCTTTAATTTTGTTGATCAGTGAGATCACTTATCGCTTGGTTGAAAAACCGCGGAATAAGGCTCTGGGACGACATTATTCGCCTTCACGTTGGCGTCATTTCTGGGTTATTCCCGCAGTAACAGTTCTAGGTATTGGCCTATTCGGTGCAATAAAAGCACCGGCGCGCGCAATCACGACACCAACACCGCTAGCCAAAAAAATCACCCAAAACGCTAAAGCGAACACAGCCCGCAACGCTAAATTAATCGCTGCTGCTAAAAAACGTAAAACACAAGCTGGATCGTCAAGTTCGAGCAGCGCAGTCAACAACACCAAGACGCCGCCACGAGCTGTCGGTGATTTAACGCCTGCACAAACTGAAAAAGCGCAGCAATTACCGCTGGTAGGAATTGGCGATTCAGTCATGCTTGATGGACTGGATAGCCTCCAAAAGGTTTTTCCGCAGATGATCATTGACGCAACTGTCGGCCGCCAAGCAAATAGTAGCGAAGCCATCCTTAATAGTTATGCTAGTCAAGGGGTACTGGCTAATAACGTTTTGATCGGTTTAGGTACGAATGGCGCGTTCACTGATACTCAGTTAGACGCCATTATGCAAACACTGGGCAAACAGCGCACTGTTTTTTGGATCAACGTCCGCGTTCCCACTCGTAGTTGGCAAAATACAGTCAATGATTCACTACAGCGAGCCGCTAAACGCTGGCCTAATTTAACCATTATTGATTGGTATCATTATAGTAACAACCATCCAGATTGGTTCTATGACGATCAGGTCCACCCTAACGAAACTGGTAAACAATACTACGCCGACTTTATTGCCAAGCAAGTTTTAAAATAGTAAAAGTAATCCTGATAGCAAAAGGAGACTACGGCACACTGATGTCATAGTCTCCTTTTGTGTTGGCGCGCATTATTATCTGTATCGGCGCAATACTGATGTTTCAACGTCAAGTAACTTAACGCAGCTCCAGCTAGTCATGAGTTATTGGTTTAATGAGCCAGCAAAAGTATTGCTAGCTATTCTTTTAGTTCGTGAATATACGCAATTAACGAACCGGCTGTGCTTTAGCCTGTGTCACTAACTGTTGTAATTTTTGCGCTGCGTTTTGTTTTAATTGTGCTTCAACTTATTATTCAGTTTTTCACTGCTGCATTTAAAAGATGCTCCTGATAAAGCAGAGTCTACCTTATACCGTTCCACGCTTTTTAGCTTCATTGTGCAAGAAATTGGTGGCTGCTTTAGTTTAAATACTTCCAAACTAGATCAACGCTTTGAACAAAAAAGTGTACAAAAACAGGCATTTCCCTTCATTGAGGAATGCCTGTTTCATGCAGTAAACATACTTAATCGAAGTCCGTAATGAGTTATCATGTACGGCGATGCTGGGTCAAGAAATTAGTCATCAACAACTGTAAAACGTTGTTGCTTATGTTGCGGTGTTTCCAGTTCGTCAACTAACGCACCAGCAAAATTACCAAATGAAACCGCTTGTTTACCCGCTTTGTTTTCCATCACTTCATCGGTGCCCAAACGGTATTGCGTTTTTTCACCGGGTTCAAAGTTAACCTGTGGTGAGATGGCACTCCAGTTGACATTGTCTACCCACTGCAAGAACTCTAATTCATGAACCTGTTGAATTGGTGTCGCCACCCATGGTTCGTTCGCGAACATTTTCAAAACATCATCAAGCATTCTGGTCCCATCTGGCTTCTTAAGGGAACTTGAACCAACAATGAACATTAATCGAGTTTGCTTGTTATTACGAAAAAGACTGATTAATTTTGTTGCCAAATCTAAATGTTGATAGGCCTTTGACGATGCAAAAGCATCAACGACCACATCGAATTGGTTTAAATCCGTAGCATCAAATGCCAACGCGTCTTTCTCAAGAATAGCCGCATCCGCACCAAACATTTCCTTTGCTTTGTCTGCGTTACGAACTAGAGCTGTAACCTTATGACCACGTGCTTCTGCTTCATTTAAAATAGCACTACCAACACGGCCGGTAGCACCAATGATGCCAATTTTCATCATTTATTCGCTTCTTTCATTACTCAATTAATATCAGCTAAATCTGTCACTTAATAATAACAGTTAGGCTTGCCATTTTCGAATAATTAGAACCTTATTTTTCTTTAAAATTGACCCGCCTAATCAACCAACTTAAACGTAAAAGCACCAACTCGTTTGATAGCAGCAAACATTGTTTTCGGCACGGTGATTGAATCAATTTTACTTGCGGCCAGTGTCAGCGATAACTGCTCGTGGTTAAACAAATCGGGGTTAGCAACTAAAGCCTGCCCAACAGCCACTAAATCTAAGCCATCAGCTAATGCCGTTTCCATTTTTTCAAAAGAAGCCAATGCCCCGGCAGCGATTAAAGGTACCCGCTGCGCAACCTGCTTAGAAATTAGCTGAATAAAGGGTTCGTCATTGCCACTGTTATGTGAGTGCGAAGTTACTGCATCACCCAACGATAAATGCAGATAACTAACTTGTTTTTCAATTAAATGTTCAATTAAGCTTTGCGTATCAACGAGCCGTAAACCGTCCGCTTCAGGTTCTTCCAACGTAATTCGATAACCAATGATGAACGAATCATCGGCGTACTCCGCCGCAACCTGCTTAACTTCATCCACAACCGCCATGGCAAAGCGTAGTCTATTTTCTAAACTGCCACCCCAACGATCAGTCCGCTGATTGTAGTGTGGTGAAAGAAAATTCTGTACTAAAAAGCCGTGCGCACCATGAATTTCAATACCATCAAAGCCAGCTTGAATGGCGCGTTTAGTTGCCGCGCCAAACGACTTAATGACCTGCAAAATCTCGTATTCAGTTAATGCACGCGGCGTCTGTGCCGGCGCAAACGCCGTTTCTGGAGCAGGAACTGGACTGGCACTAACCACATCTTTATCAGAAATAAACTGTGGTAAAGCTTTATCACCGGCATGATTCAATTGAATAATAGCTTTTGCACCGCCGGCCTTAATGGCTGTCGCTAATTTCGTTAATCCAGGAATAAAACGGTCAGCATAGACCCCTAATTCATTTGCAAAACCAACACCATTTTCTTGCACATGACTTGAACCTGTGATCACCATTCCCGCACTGTTAGCACGCGCTCCGTAGTAGCTAACTTCTGCATTCGAAACTGTCTGATCTTCATTGCTAGACCAGGTTGTCATTGGCGCCATCACGATTTTATTTTTGAGTACGACACCATTATTTAAAGTAAAAGTTTGTTGTAATTTAGGATAGTTTTTCATTTTTTATACCTGCCTTCTTTTCAATATAGACAAGAATAAACCTTCAAGTCGACTGGAAGGCAAGTGCTTTTGCTTAATTTTTAAAAATTCGCTCCATTTGCTTAGCGTGCTGCTCGTAGGTCGCAATTTTATTGCTTAAAAAAGCCTGGGTATTCTGGATCGTTTTTATTTTCTGATCTAATAGCTTTTGCTGTTCGATTAAAATTTGCTTACGCTGATCCGAAGTTTGTTCACCTTGTTGGGCCAATGCAGCGTATTCCTTTAAAACATCAATTGAGATATCAGTTTCGCGCATACATTTAGCAAAATTAACCCATTCTAAATCAATTTCATCATAGTCGCGATAACCGCTGGAATTACGATTGACTGGCGGTATCAAGCCAACATCCTCGTAATAACGTAAGGTCGTGGCCGACAGATCAAATTTTTGACTAACCGTTTTAATATTCAAACTTATTGCCTCCCGAGTTTAATAATTCAGTAAATCCTTTAGTAACAGTATTTCAACTTATTGAGCGCATTGCGGCTATGAAGCACCTAATTCAGATGTCACAATTTAACTCTTTTTGTATCTACCTTTATAATGCCACTCTCAGTATACTTGATAACATGCCAAATTTACTGAAGGAATGATTATTGATGACCTTAATTAGTGATTTGGCTTGGCCCAGCGTTTACACCGTCCAATAGCCGCAAAAGGCGCACAAAAACAGGCATTCTCTCATCACTGCGAAATGCCTGTTTTGTACAGTAAACATAATTGGTTGGCGCATTGATCAAAAGTCAGCTAATTGGTCAGAAACATTTTACGATAACGTTTATAAGCAAAAACGCGCGTTTTATAATTAAGTTAGCCACCCAGCCAAAATGGTAAAAAAAAGACACCAAGACGAAAAATTCAGGTATCATTGAAGTTCCTACAACAAACAATGAAAGAAGTTTTCGTCTTGATGCAAGAACAGTCTATCACACCACGCCCA
>NZ_RHOE01000005.1 GCF_003946385.1 Loigolactobacillus zhaoyuanensis | reverse complement strand
TGATCTGGTACTTTCTAGCAATCAATACAATCCCTAACGAAGAAGTGAGATAGTCTTGAACCACCTGCAGTTTAAACTGCTTAGTATATTTAGTCATAGTAAAACCCCCGGTATTGGATTCTGGTCCAATACCGGGGGTTCACTTCAGGTGACATAAGTACTATTATGTCGCAGCCTTATTTTTATTGCCGAACATTATTACTTAAACGTGTGACATAAGACAACCGTCTTACGTCACACTCTCTTTTTAGCGACTGGCTACAGTGAATCGCTGCTGAATATGCTGTGGTTTTTCAATTTCATCAACCATGGCAATAGCAAAATCGGCAAAACTGATTTCACTTTTACCAGCAGCGTTAGTTAACAAACGCTCACCACCGACTTGATAACTGCCGGTGCGCGGCGCATCAGCTAAAAAGGCGGCGGCTGGACTAAGGTACGTCCACTGTACATCAGTTACTTGCTGTAACTTGATCAGTGCCTCACCCATGTTGACCGAAGTCGGCTTCCACTCGTCTTTGAATGCTGGCGTCTCGTACAAGCGCATAGTTTGCGCGTCGTCTACATATAAGGACCCAGCGCCACCAACGACTAGCAGACGAACTGCAGTGCCGTGTAGGATGTCCACTAAATGCTGCAACGAAGTTTGATGCTGTTCTTCTTGACCAGTTGGTGCCCGAAAAGCATCGACCACTACATCAAAATCCGTTAAATCAGCAGTACGCAACGCAAATAAATCCTTGGCGAGCACCGGTAATTTCAACTTTAACTTCTCTGGATGCCGAACAATAGCTGTAACTTGATGACCCCGTTGTAGCGCTTCGCTGGTAATCAATGATCCAGCTTTACCAGTTGCGCCGATCACACCAATTTTCATAAAAAAGCCTCCTGAATTATTTATCGTAGCGCACCATTAATTCCGCTAGCCGCTATTTTCTACACGTCTAATGTACCATTTTTCCACAAGTAACCTAAAAGACTTAGCTCAGTTGATCGAAGTGACGCTAGTAATTTACGCTTACTTGACCTATAATAAAATCAAATTATCGGGGTAGGACCCAAAGCGTTAAGTGCCACCGGAACGGAATGTGAACGGTGGACGAAAAATAAACTAACCACACTGAAACGATAGGTGTAACAAGCGTATATTGCGGATTATTACTGAGCTGGTTTTTATAACTAATTTAGTGCAACCGTAGATTTTTCAACCACGCTCTAGTTTATTTGCGGTTTTAGGTCCGCATTCGCCGCACGTAACCAGTGGCTTTTGTCCGACAATCAGTTGCAGCCAGTGGTCCGTGCGGCTTTTTTTTGTGTTGCCGGCAAACTAGTTGTGACGACTATTATTTCATTCGGAGGTAATTGCCATGTTACAACATTCAAAAGCGCGCCAAATTACGTTACTCGGTATTTTGATCGCCTTGCAAACCGTTCTTGGCAGCATGTTTTCAATCCAACTTTTACTGACCAAGATTTCTTTCAGCTTCATTGTCACCGCGATAATGGCCACACTGTTTCGGCCGTTGATCACCGCTGGTAGTAGCGCCTTGGCTAACATATTGAGCTTACTGCTACTACCAAAAGCGACTTTTTTCCCTGGTTTTGTGCTGACCGCCTTTTTGACCGGCTTAGTTTTCGGTTACGCCTTTTACCACAAACCGTTGCGACTCCGTAATATATTACTGGCCAGCCTGATCGTGACCATGGTGCTGAACCTTGGACTGAATAGTTTGTGGCTACATCTGATGTACCAAACGCCATGGCTGCCGCTACTTTCTGGGCGCTTGGTGCAGGAATTGATCACCTTCCCAGTCTATAGCGTGCTACTGTCGCTGCTGTTCAACGTCAGCGTTGTGCGTCATACTATTCAGCGCTACGCCTAAAATACTTGCCAACGAAAAAGAGCGTTAGGACAATTTTTTGTCTTAACGCTCTTTTTTTATATTTGATGCGTTTTACGGAACTGGCTCGGTGATGACTTCATATTAAATTTACATGATCCAGACAAGCTATTCATCAATGTCAATCAACGAATGGTTTACCTGAGTTTAACTCAAGTTGTTGCCCATCCAAATCAATTGTCAGTGCTGATCCTGACTGTAAGTTAACGGTGGTGCCAGTTTTGGTCACTTCAATGTTTAATAGGTGGCCGCGGAAATTAATTTGGAACTGATAACTCTGCCAGTCTTGCGGGAGAAATGGAGCAAAATGGAGCTGGCCATCACGTACTCGCATCCCGGCAAAACCTTGTACAATTGCCAACCAGCTGCCGGTCATCGAGGTGATATGCAAGCCATCATTGGTATCATTATTGTAGTTGTCCAAATCTAGCCGAGCTGTGCGTTGATACATTTCCACCGCTTTGGCTTCATAATGTAGATCAGCGGCTAAGATAGCGTGGACTGATGGCGACAGACTTGATTCATGGACTGTCAGCGGTTCGTAAAAATCGAAGTTGCGCTGCTTAACTGCTGGTGAAAATTGATCGATAAAATACCAGATACCTTGTAAAACGTCGGCCTGTTTAATGTAGGGCGAGCGCAAGATTTTATCCCAGGACCAATGCTGATTGATCGGGCGTTGAGCCGCTGGAATTGCCGTTACCGGCTGAATGTCTTTGTCCAAATAAGTGTCTTGTTGTTCGAAAATGCCTAATTTTTCATCTTCTGGTAAATACATGTGGTCGATAATATCTTGCCACTGCGCCTTTTCGGCTGTGCTAACGGCTAATTTAGTCTGTTTGGCCGTAGTCGTTTTCGGTAAGCTAGCCAGTGTGTATTGTAGGGTCCAGCGCGCTAATAAATTGGTATACCAGTTGTTGTTCACGTTATTTTCATACTCGTTCGGGCCGGTGACGCCATGGATCATGTACTGTTGTTTACGTTGTGAAAAGTGGACGCGATCCGCCCAGAAGCGGGCAATGCCAACCAGCACATCGATGCCTTTTTCACGTAAGTACGTTTCGTCGCCGGTGTAGTTCGTGTAGTTATAAATTGCATAGGCGATCGTGCCGTTGCGGTGGATTTCTTCAAAGGTGATCTCCCACTCATTATGGCTTTCAATGCCGTTAAACGTCACCATTGGGAACAGTGCGCCCTGTAGTCCTTGCGCTTGGGCATTATGCACCGCGCCAGGCAATTGATTGTAGCGATATTCCAGCAGATGTTCGCTGACTGTGGTCGGTGCAACCGCCAAATATAGTGGCAATGCGAACGCTTCGGTGTCCCAATACGTGGCGCCGCCGTATTTTTCGCCAGTGAAACCTTTAGGCCCAATATTCAGGCGGTTGTCTTCACCATAATAGGTCGAAAATAATTGGAACAAATTAAAGCGAATCCCCTGCTGGGCGGCGGTGTCACCGTTAATCTTGATGTCGGCTTGTTGCCAGCGGACCGTCCAAGCTTGTTGTTGTGCGGTTTCTAGCTCGGTATAAGTCTGTTGGGCCACTTGTTGGCTGATTTTTTTGGCCGCAGCTATCAACGCCTGTTGGTCAGCGTAATCCCGCGAGGTGGTCACGATCACTCTTTTTTCAAAGTCAGTCGTGGCGCCAACTGCTAATTCGCCATTAAAACGATTGACGACTTGCTGATCTGTTTCCGGCGTGGCTTGCGGTGTTAAAGTCGTCGCGTTAGTCATGTGCAGCGCCGTGGTATAGCGTGGTGTCGCAAATGGATTGGGTTTAGTTTTGGCGACCAATAAGCCCGCGGTCATACTCTGCTGCCGCGACTTCACCTGCCAGAATTGTTCATGATAGTTGGCGTCTTGGTTATAAACGTTACCATCCAGTGCCGAATCGATTTGTAATTTAACCGGCGCTTGGCCTAAATTGCGAAAATTATAATGCAGGACGAATAATTCTTTCTGCACGATACTGACAAAGCGCGTAATAGTAATTTGCACTCGTGCCGTGCCTTTAGTGACGGTAAATTGGCGCCGCAACTCGCCATGCTGCATATCTAGATCCAGCGTGAAATCGCTGATTTGATTCTTAGCTAAGTCAACCTTTTCGTCATTCAGCCAGAAATTAACTTTTGCAAAATTAACCGCGTTGATCACCTTGCCAAAGTATTCTGGATACCCATTTTTCCACCAACCGACCACGGTGCGATCAGGAAACCAAACGCCGCCAATATAGATCCCAGCGTGGGTCGTGCCGGAATAATCCTCAGCAAACATCCCGCGCATCCCCATATAACCGTTGCCAATACTGGTCAGACTTTCCTGCAATAACTTACTTTTATCGTCTAATTGATGACTGATCAAATGCCACGGATCGACTTCAAAAATACGTTGCATACAACTGCACCTCCCTTTTTAGAGTGCCAAAAAAGGCGCTAAGATTATGGAACGTAACCTAGCTTAGACATAAGAGACACGCAGTGGCGCGCTGGCTAAGTGTAGTTACGTGGAATAATCTGCCTTTTTTTGCACGTTTTCGCTAAATCTGTTGTACAAATACTCACCCAAGCTTAGCAATCAGCGCTTCATACGGCTGTAGTGCCGCGTCTAAGCGCTGCCGTTCTGGATAATTTTGTAGCAATAATTGCGTAATTTTTTGCTCACCTAAGACAGCTTGTAGTGCTGTTGTAGCAACGATTTCTGGGCTCAAATTGGCTACGATCAACCAAACTTGACCAGCGTAAGTCCGCGTATAGGCAAATAGTTGTGGGTCATTAGACAACAATAATTGATACTCGCCAGCAGTTAGCCATTCAGCGTCGTGGCGCAGCGCAATTAGTTGTTGATAATAGTTGAAGACGGATTGGGTCTGCTGCCGATCTGTGGTCACATTGATCGTTGGAAAATTGCTGTTGATTTTGAGCCACGGCTGGCCGGTGGTAAAGCCAGCATTAGCCGAATTATCCCACTGCATCGGGGTGCGGGCGTTATCGCGACTAATTTGTTGGGCGGCGGCGAGCAGCTCAGTGGCCGTCAAACCCATTACTGCGGTGCCCAGCATTTTGGCGGTATTCGTGACTTCAATATCGTTATAATCGGCCAAGGTAAAGTTGCGGGCGTTGGTCATACCGATTTCTTCGCCTTCAAAAACATAGGGCGTGCCTTGTAATCCATGTAAAACCGTGGCAAAAGCCGTGGCGCTTTGGTAGCGGTATTGGCCATCATTGCCCCAGCGTGAAATCACGCGCGGTTGATCATGATTTTCAAAATAAAGCGTGTTCCAGCCATGATTAAACAAGCTATTCTGCCATTCACTCAGCGACTGTTTTAATTTAACCAGGTCAAATGCCAGCGAGTGAAACTTCTGCGGAAATGGTGCCATCGGGTCAGCGTCGATATCCATATGATCAAAAGTGAACACCATATTCAGTTCTTGGCGCGTTTGATCGACAAATTGGCGGGCATTACGTGCCGTGCTACCAGGCGCTTCGCCAACGCTCATCATGTCAAATGGTGCTAATACTTCACGATTCATTTCTTGCAAAAATTCGTGGAGTCGTGGACCGTTGGCATGTAAATCACCGACAACAAATTGCTCACCATTTGGCGTTGGGTAATCTGGAAAATCAGTGAATTTGGAGATTCCGGAAATGACATCCATGCGCCAGCCATCGACGCCGTGTGCTTTCCAGAAACGCATTAGATCGTATACGGCCGTACGGACCAGTGGATTTTCCCAATTTAGATCCGGTTGCTCTTTAGCGAAATAATGGAGATAATATTGTTGCCGCAGCGGTTCGTATTCCCACGCTGAACCGCCGAAGTACGAGCCCCAATTACTTGGCGCACTGCCATCAGGTTGCGGATCGCGCCAAATGTAAAAGTCGCTAAAATAATTATCACGCGACTGGCGACTTTGCTGGAACCACACGTGCTGATCCGAGGTGTGATTAGCCACTAGATCCATAATCACTTTAATGCCACGAGCATGCGCCTCATCAATTAAATGATACAGATCTGCATTGGTCCCAAAGCGCGGATCGATCACCCGATAATCACTGATATCATAACCACTATCAACCTGCGGCGAGGTATAGATTGGACTGATCCAAATTGCATCGATGCCCAACTCTTTAAGGTAATCTAATTTAGCGGTGATGCCCGGTAGATCACCGATGCCATCGCCATTACTATCGTTAAAACTCTTCGGATAAATTTGGTAAATAACAGCCTTCTGCCACCATTGCGATGTTGCCAAAATAACCCTCCTCAATTTAGAGTGGTTGAAAAAGCGTTTAGATTATGGAATAATCTGCCTTTTCAACCACGTTTAATCTAGATCCATTGTAAAAACCAATTCCCTAAATAAACCCATAGTTACAGAGCGCTTATATTTTTCTAGCACATTCGCTCTAATGGAAACGCGCTAAAAAAGACAGCTGCTTGCACCTAACTACGCTTAAGCTAGGCTAGGTTTCAGCGTCTGAGCGCCTTTTTGAGCGCTCTTTACAATATCGTCAGGTCGGTTTCGTTATCAAAGTAATGTGCCTTACTCATTTCCAGTGCCAGCTTAATGTTATCGCCGGGTTTATGGTAGTCGCGGGCGTCAACTTGGGCGATGAAATCAACCTTGCCGGTCCGTGAATACAGCATTGAGTCAGCGCCGAGTAATTCAGAGACTTGGATATTAGCGTCAATGATCGCATCGGCGAAGGTATCTAGCGCCACTTGTTCTGCGTGAATATCTTCCGGCCGAATACCCATGGTTAGCGGTTTATCAGCGTAACCTTTGTCGGCCAAGACTTTTAACTGGCCTTCCGGTACGACTACGGCCACACCATCGTCATTGATAAATTGATTGCCCACTAATTTACCAGGGAAAAAGTTCATCGCAGGTGAGCCAATGAAGCCGGCGACGAATTTATTTTTCGGCTTATTGTATAGTTCAAACGGCGTACCAATCTGCTGCACTTTACCCACATCCATGATTACGATACGATCGGCCATGGTCATGGCTTCGATTTGATCATGGGTCACGTAGATCATATTTGTGCCCAAGCGTTGATGTAATTTGGCGATTTCGGTCCGCATGTTTACGCGTAATTTAGCGTCTAAGTTGGATAATGGTTCATCGAGCAAGAACAAATTAGCTTCGCGCACGATTGCGCGACCTAGGGCCACTCGCTGCCGCTGACCACCAGATAATGCGGCTGGCTTGCGTTGTAAGAAATCATTCAAGCCTAAAATTGTTGCAGCTTCTTCAACGCGGCGTTTTGTGTCGGCCTTATCATTTTTACGAATATTCAGGCCAAATGCCATGTTGTCAAAAACCGTCATATGCGGATACAGCGCGTAATTTTGGAAAACCATGGCGATGCCGCGATCTTTCGGCGCCGCTTCATTCATGACTTTGCCGTCCATTTTGAACTCGCCTTTGGTAATTTCTTCCAGACCGGCGATCATCCGCAGAATCGTTGATTTACCGCAGCCAGATGGACCAATAAAGAAAATAAATTCGCCGTCTTTGGCATGTAAATTAAAGTCACTAACCGAATATTTATCATTACCAGAATACTTCTTGTAGATGTGTTCTAGATTAATTTCGACCATGGAAACCACCCTTTCTCATTGAGTGTCAAAATAAGCGGTTGGCTTACAGAATCCAGCGTAGCTAGTTTTTTGACACGTTTGCGTTGTCTTATAATTTCATTATTCTGATCATTAGCCAGGCACTGCCACTCATACTCAGTAAAACAATGCAAAACAGTAATGGTAATGCGGTGTTGAGTAAAAACAAGCTTAAAGTCAAAATCGTCACCACGATTAATTTAAACGGTTGCTGGAGTGCTAGTTGCAGGCCAGATACTTGACTAATACCGCTGGCGGCAACCAATAACACCGCCGCCATTAGGAAAAAGCCCAACACTAGCAGCAACGTTTGCCAGAATACTTGCTGTTGTACGACTTTTTCCGCCAGCAGCCAGACACCGATCAGAGCAGCTAATAAACTGTTTTGGCGCCAATTCTTTAGGCCGACTAGATATCCGGCAAACATTTGGCGGCCGTAACTGCTGCCTTGGTCGTGGGCCCAGGCGTGCGCTGCTTGGAAAACCGCCGCGGTCGCCGGCAGCACCAGCAACAGTAGCATCACCACAACGATCAATAGTGTGGCCAGATAGACACTGCCCAGCGGTAAACTGTGCAGCAGTAGCACCATGAATAACGCTGGCACACTTAGCAAAAACCAGATAAAGTTGATGGTCACCAGACTCAGCACCCAATTACCGACTTGCATCGCTTTTTTACCAAATTTTGTTTGTAAATTAAGCACTGTGATTGCCTCCCATCAGGTTTGTTTTTTGAAACGGGTTTAAACAGGCAGATTATGTTCCATAATCTTAGCGTCTTTTTAAAGCACTCTATTTTACTGCGCCGTCGGTTACACCTTTGATAATGTAGCGTTGGGCGAATAGGTAGAACAAAATAACTGGTAGGATCGATAACGCTAAGCCAGCTAGGGCCAGATGCCATTGCTTGGTGTACTCGCCGAAGAAATTAAACATCTGCAGCGGAATCGTGTACTGACTTTGTGGCAGCACCAGTGATGGCAACAGGTAATCGTTCCAGATCGCGATGATATTTAAAATTGCCACCGTCACTGTGATTGGGCTGAGCATTGGGAAAATAACTTTAAAGAAGGTTTGCCATTTGGTGGCGCCTTCGATTTCAGCGGCTTCATCCATCGCCATCGGAATCGAGTTGAGCGTGCCTTGATAAAGGAAAATCGATAAGCTACATTGGAAGCCTAAATACATGATCACCAGGCCGACCATATTTAACATATGAACTTTACCAAACATGGCGGTTAACGGGATCATAACCGATTGAAACGGAATCAGCATGGCTGAAATGAACAGCATCAAGATGCCGCCGCTTAGCTTACTGTGATTACGTTGCAAGGCGTACGCGCCCATTGATGAAGCGAAGATAATTAGCAGCACCCCGGCTACGGTAATGATCAGCGAGTTAGTTAAGGAGCCTAAGAAATTCAATGCCCGGAACGAATCGCCATAGTTAGCCGTGGTCGCCGGGTCAGGAAACCTGAGTACTGAGGCGAAGATCCCTTTTGGCGTTTTAAACGAGTTGACTAGGATCAGATAAAATGGGAACAGCCAGACTAACCCAATGAGCAAGCCGACAATCCCGAGCAGCCATTTGCTTGTTTTATGCATTAGAGTTTCACCTCACGTTTCCGGTTGTAATACACTTGTAATAACGAAATTGCGGCGACAATCAGGAAGAAGATCATTGACTTAGCTTCGGCCAGCGCAAAATTACCGGAGTTATAGGCGGTGTTGACGATATCCAGCGCTAACATTTGCGTGGATTTGTAGGGACCACCGTTGGTCAAGGATAAGTTCTGATCGTAAATTTTGAAGCCGTTGGAAAGGGTCAAAAACATGCAGACAGTGAAGGCTGGCGCGATCATTGGGAACGTGATCTTGGTGAAACGTTGCCATGCTGAAGCGCCATCGATTTCTGCAGCTTCGATAACTTCCTGGGGAATATTTTGTAAATAAGCAATATAAATGATCATAATGTAACCACTCATTTGCCAAACGGTAACGATGACTAAGCCCCAAAAGCCGGTTGTTTCATTGGTTAGCCAATTCTGCAACCACGAGATGTTCAGCGCGTTACCTAGTGCGGTGAAAGCCTGTGTGAAAATAAATTGCCAGATAAACCCTAAGATCAGGCCACCGATCATATTGGGCATGAAGAAGATCGTCCGCAAAAAGTTACTGGTTTTTATTTTTTGTGTGACCAATAATGCCAGACTCAGGCCGATCACATTTAACAAAATAACCGTGGTGATTACGAACCGAACAGTGAACCAAAAAGCGTTAATAAAGTCGGTATCTTGAAATAATGCGGCATAATTTTTAAAACCGACCATTTCTGTGAACGCCAGACCATCCCAATTGGTAAATGAGTAGAATAGACCCATAATTACAGGAATAATGACGACTAATGCCAACGCAACCAGCGTCGGTGTCAAAAACAGCCAAAATGAGAGACTACGATTCTTCATATTAAACGATCCCCCTTAATCTATTTGCGACAGGTCAACGATTAGAATAAAAAAGCGTCGGTCAATGGCGTGTGCCGTTCACTTAAAAGTGAGGTTCCGTCATTTACCGACACTTTAACTATTCTTTTGAAGTTTTGGTGCAACTAGCTAGTGGAAACGTGGTTGGAAAAGCTGGTTTCTGCGTCTTGCCAACTAGCTAGCGGAAACGTGGCGAAAAAGGCAGATTATTACGTATAGCTACGCTGGTCGAACGAGCCACTGCGTATCTCTTATCGCCCAGCTAGGCTATACTCCATAATCTTAGAGCCTTTTTCGAACACTCTTACTTGTTTGCTTGTTGTTCCTTCCAGCCGTCGGTTGCATTCTTAACGGTGGTTGACCAGCTTTGTTTGCCTGATAGGTACTTGGCTAAGTTTGGTTGGAACGTGTCTGGATCCCATGATGTGCCGGTGTAGGCGTTGAAGACCCAACCGAATGTTTTGTTGTCTTGCTTGTAGTCGTTAGTTGCTTGTGACAATGGGTCAGCCATTTTGACGTCACCGTAGCCTTTGTAAGCAGGTACGAATTGTAGCTTATTGACGACTGCTTTTTTACCTGCTTTAGATGTGTATAACCAGTTTAAGAAGTCTTTAGCAGCTTTTTGTTCAGCGGCGGTTGATTTGTTGTTGACCGCCCAGTAGTTAGGTACGCCAACCGGCATCTTGCCTTCGTAGCCTTTAACTGGAATTGGAATCATGCCGACATCGTTTTGCAAGAAGTCGCTATCGATTTGTTTGACTGTTGGTGCGATCCAGCTACCTTGTTGGATCATAGCAACTTTCCCTTGAGAGAACAATTTGTTAACTTGGGTCGAATAATCCATCTGTAAAACTGGTTGTGCTGAATATTTACTTTGCAGATCGATCATTTGTTTCATTTCAGCGTTGGCCTTAAATGGCATTGTCTTGGAGTTGTAGAGCTTCTTAGCGCTAAAGTCGAAATCTTGACCAATGTATAAGTTAGCTAAATGATCAGATAACGTCCAAGTTTCCTTACCCGGTAAGGCGAATACCCCATCCAAACCGAGTTCGTCCTTCATACCGTTGATTTTCTGCACTGCTGCGTCCAATTTTTCATAAGTAGTTAATGATTTAGGATCAATGCCGGCTTTGGCAAAGACTTGCTTGTTATAAACAAAACCATAACCCTCTAAGTTAAATGGCAAGCCGACTGTTTTGCCGTTAGTCTTCACTGTATCTAAGGTACCTGGTAATGCCTGTTTAACTGCCTTCATACCGGATAAATCAGCTTCGTGGGCTTTAAACGTTTCCACATCGGCTGGTCCAGCTAAACTAAAAATCGTAGGTGCGTTACCAGAAGAAATCCGCGTCTTCAATACTGGATTGTATTCAGTACCGCCACCAATTGACGTTACGGAAATCGTGACGTTTGGATGTGCCTTGTGATATTGAGCCGCAATTTCTTTAAATTCTTTATTGGCCTCGACCTTACCTTGCAGAATAGAAATTTTAACGTCTTTGTTTGCTGAACTACTGCTACTATTGCCACAAGCACCTAACGTTAAGGCTAACCCTGCCGCCATAGTTGCCACACCGATTCGTTTCCACATTTTACTGTGCATTAGAAATACCTCCCAAATTAATTGACTGATTGCGCACTGCTCCTTATTATGCAACCGGTTGCTTTTATTATCAAAAAAATACGCCCTGCTAATAATCACTCCCTACATAAATTGATCTGCCTAGTTTGAATAACAGAATCTAATTTTGCTATCCAAATAAGTGTGGTTAAAAATTGAATATTAAATAATTTCTATACTCCCATCATAAATGCAACCGCTTGCAAAATCAAGTAATAAACTTAATTTTTATTTAATATTTTTTGGTGCTGTTAAATTAACAACAGAATGACGCACAATAATCTGGTGCGGCACGATGATTGGCTGTGGCGCTTTGAGTGTCTGATCCAGCTGCAAAGCCAGTTCTGCCGCGCCTTCGCCTAACTTGACTGGAAAAACATCGATTGAAGTCAACGCCGGATGGGCTACTTGTGAGGTGAACGAATTATTAAACGAAATGATCGACATACTTTTGTGTACGATTTGCTGCAAACGTAGACCCAATAGATCATCACTGGTCACAAATGCCGTAACGGCCGGATGTTGTTGCAAAAATTGGGTCACATGTTGATTGCTGCGGGTGTAGTCAATAAAATCTTCCTGTAAACTCAGTGAATCTAATTGTTGCTGTGCCATTATTTGTTGATACCCGGCCAAGCGTTCCTTTTGCACGATCTTAGATAAATCGGTGTACAAAAAAGCAATGTGGCGATGACCACGCGCCAATAAGAAATTAGTGGCGTCAGTCCCAGCAGCGATATTATCAGTATCAATATACGGCGGTAACGCACCTGTAGACATTGCTGGCTTACCAATGACAACATAGCCAGCTTGATTTTCTTGTAGCAAAGTGACAACTGGATCGTTAATCTGCGAATATAGTAAAATAAACCGATTGATGCGTCCATGCGCCAGCATAAATTCTACGTTATCTAGCAATTGTTGCTCGGATATTCCAGTTGCAATCGCTACCATAAAATTTCGTTCAGTACTTTTAGCATTGATGCCTTGTAGCGCCTGCAGAAAAAATGGGTTATTGAAGATTTCATGGTGATCGACTGGTAAGATAACGCCAATTGTGTTGTTTTCGTTATTGGCCAAGTTTTGTGCTGAAAAATTTGGTACGTAGTTTAATTGTCGCCGAGCTGTTTCCACTTTTTTCCGAGTTTTGCCACTGATCACTGGATTGCCTCGTAGTGCGCGCGATGCTGTGGATGGTGAAACTCCAGCCAAACGAGCGACGTCACGAATTGTTGCCATATTATCACCTCTGAGTTCATATTTTTGATATTTCTTTTCATCTTACGGCACATGAATGCGGTTTGTAAAGCTTATGCAAACTAAATATTTCACAAAAAAATCAGCCAACTGAACTCGTTAGAGCTGATCATTTTAGTTTTATTTTTAGTTCCTGATCTGCTTCGGTTTCATTGGTCATAGTAAAAAGCAGCTTATTTTATTTAACAACTTGATCTAGCTGCATACCGGCCAAGACTCTAGTGGCATCTTCTTTAAGCTGTAAATCAGTCAGAAATGAAATTCGTGCTTTTTCTTCCATCAGCTTCATACTCCTTCTTGACACACCCATTGTACGTCAATGTGACACCGAAACAAGCGATTTAACTTCAATATAAAAAAGCCATGTCGTAATAATTACGGCATGGCTTCTCAATATTTTCACATGTTAGCAGTACAGCTGCTTCCACCTTATGCAATATTTAACTTATTTTCCGGCACAATAGCGATAACGAATCTGTGTACTGGCGGTCACTCCAGCAGGTAAGACAATGCTACCAAACTGTGCGTGATGCGCTGAATCCGGCAACACCTGCGCCTCGGTAGCTAACGCGTCATAATCATGCGCAGCATTGCGCGCTGAATCCGCTAAATTAGCGGTGTAGATCACTAAACCATTACGCTCAGAGAAAATCTCAACATGCCGCTTGCCAGCAACGTCACCAACCATTGCGATCGGTGTAGTGGCGCTAGGTTGAACTTGATAGGCATCGTCAAATTCGGTGCCAGCATTTTCTTGTGCTAACTGTTGTAGCGCTTGTCCCAGCGGTTTAGCCGTCGTGAAATCATAAGCGCTACCCGCAATATCCAACAACTTACCAGTCGGCGTTTTATCAGCGCGTAGTTCAGCGCGCTTAACTCCATTGATTTGTAGCCATTGTTGATCAATACTGCTTTGTTGCCCATCAGTCAGATTCCAATAAACATGATTGGTTGGGTTAAATAGCGTATCAGCAGTACTCTTAGCGGTAATTTCAATGGTGACCTCGTCCGCATCGGTCAACGTATATTTGATCGCCAAGGTAAGATCACCGGGATATTGATCAAGCGCGCTGGGAATCTGTCGAGTGAAAACAACCCCACTGCTGGTGGCGGTAGTAAAAGGCGCACCAACAAAATTCAGCGTACTGAAACCATTAGTGCCACCATGGATCGCATTCCCTTTTTCCGTCGTTTCTAATTGATATGGTTGGCCATTTAATTCAACTTGCCCATCCTTGATCCGTCCAGCCACACGCCCAATCACCTTACCTAATTGTGAATTAGTCGCAACATACGCCGCTAATTCAGTGTAACGATAAATCAATTGTTGGCGCCGCTTATCCTCAACAACAGAAAATTCCTGCCAGGTTGCGCCCAAGCTAAGAACGGCCATGCGGGTTCCTTTTTGATTAGTGGCAACAAAACGCTGTACAGTTTCGCCTTGATGGCTACCGAATGCTTCAACGGTTACAGTCATCAAATCACCTACTTTCTAAAAGTATAAAAAAGTGCCCTAATTTTGAGCACATTTTTGCTGAAATAATTATTTGGTACTGGCTCGAAAAATAAGCTCAGTGCCTAACTCCACACGCTGTGGCACCCGCGGCTTGCTGGCACGTTCACGTAAAAGATCAACTGCGGTGATGCCCATTAAGCGCGTCGCCACGCGTACTGAGCTCAACTCAGGATACACGTATTTTGCCAACGCGGTGTCATTGAAACTGAAAATACTGACCCGTTCTGGTACGTTGATTTGTGCTTCTTGTAAAGCTTTCAATGCGCCAGTCGCCATTGGATCATTGGCGATGAAAAAAGCGTGCGGCAACGTATCGCCTAACGTATTGATTGCTTGCTTCATTGCTTGATAACCGCCTTGATTGGTAAAATCACTGGCAAAACTGAATTCTGGACGATAAGTTTGATGCGCCATCATCGCCGCGACGAAGGCCTGCTGTCGTGGATCACTAATTTTACGTCGGCCATCAGTCGTCGTTTCAGTCCCGTAAATGAGGCCAATATCGTGTAAGTCCTGTTGCCAGAAGAAATCGATCACCTGTTGCACTGACTGATCAAAATCGGTCAGCACACTATCAAAGCCAGCGCTAAACTGATCATCATCAACAAACACTAGATTATCAGTCAACGTTTGCAATTCACGAACTTGATCAGTACTAAATTTACCCACGGCGATCACGCCATCGATATCGCCCGTTAATTGATTGATGTTATTTTGAAAAATCCGTGTAACTTCTAATTCGTAGTACTGGCTGCGTTGTTCAATCCCCAAGCGCACCGCCATGTAGTAGAGATCATCTTGCTCACGCGCTTCGGAATACCACTGCACGATGGCAATTTTGCGTAGTCTTGTTTTAGGTTCAGTCTTAGGTCGGCGAATTTTAGCATAATTTAATTCTTCCGCAACCGCAAAGATTCGCTTACGGGTAGCCGCGCCCACGGACAACGACTGATCATAATTTAGTACACGCGAGACCGTCGTTAACGAAACGCCAGCCGCCTGCGCGATATCTTTTAATGTGGTTGCCATGAAAAATTCCCCCTGATTACTTTTGCGAATCTGCTTCTATTAATTAAGTTTATTGAAACATGCTAAATGGTACTTTTTAACACGCTTAATTATACCACCTAATTCAATTGGCCAACAAAACGCTTAAACGCAGCTTGCCCATCAGTTGTTTGCTTAAATACGCCAGCATCTTCTAGCACGCGGGCGAAAACCAAGCCAATTTCGCGATTCAAAATCGTTTGTGCATTTTCTGCAGTGAATTCGTAGCGTTGCTGCAACTCAGCCACCCATGTTTTATGATAATCGGCAATTTTAACTGGCTGGCCAATTAAGTAACCAGCGACCACTTGCATTTCCGTTTTTAAGCGCGCTGGTAAAATTGCACGGCCCATAACTTCGATCAAGCCAATGTTTTCTTTTTTAATGTGCTGCACATCAGGATGTGGATGGAAAATGCCATCGGGATATTGCGCCGACGTTTGATTGTCGCGCAACACGATATCAAGTACATACTGCTGCCCATTGCGATACGCGATCGGGGTTACTGTGTGGTGGCGTGTCTGCTCAGTATAAGCACGCACGTCAACACTTTCATCGGAATAATCGCGCCAATTATTGTGAATCGCAGTAGCGGCATTGACTAATTTTTCCGGCGTATCACTGATCAAGCGAATCGTTGCCATTGGCCATTTAACGATCCCAGCTTGGACGCCTGCAACCCTGAATTCATGTATCAGTGGTGCTTTCATCATTGGGAAAACGTGGCGCCCACCTTGATAATGATCATGGGTCAGCATCGAACCGCCAACAATAGGCAGATCGGCGTTGCTACCAACAAAATAGTACGGCAACATACGGACGATCTCTAGCAAATTAGTGAAAGTGTGCTGATTGATCACCATTGGTCGGTGTTCCTGATTCAAGAAAATGGCGTGCTCACTGAAGTAAGCATAAGGCGAGTACTGGAAGCCCCAAGTTTCGCCACCTAACGTGAACCGAATAATGCGGTGATTACTGCGCGCCGGATAGCCTAAACGACCGCGATAGCCTTCGTTTTCCATGCATAATTGGCATTTAGGATAATCAGTTTGCGCTTGTTGCTGTGCGGCTGCAATCGCTTTGGGATCCTTTTCTGGCTTAGACAAGTTGATCGTCATTTCCAGATCACCATAATCAGTGGTCACAGGAAATTCAATATTCTTGGCAATCGCCCGGGTTTTAATGTAATCATTCTGCCGACTCAACTGATAAAAATAATCAGTGGCCGCTTGGGGACTAACTTGATACTGATTCCAAAAATCGCCGTTGACCGTGGATGGTCGTGGCGTCAATAGATCCATTAAAGCAGCATCTAAGATTTCACGTTCAGTTGGCGTGTCACCAATTTTTTCGTTGACTACTGCCGCCTCAACTAGTGCTGCCGTCAAATCTAACAAATCAGGCGTAGCGTCATCTGCCAATTGCTCACCGACCAAAGCATAAATACGATTGGTCAAATAAAACCGATCAAGCGGCTGATAGTCGCGATTTAATTTTAAAATTTGACTCACAAATTGAGCCGCTAAATCCGCCATACTATTTTGCCCCTTCCCCATAACCTTGCGGATGACCCTGTTTCCAATTCCACGCGGTACGGATGATATCTTCAATGTTGTCATACTGCGGTTGCCAGCCTAACGTTTGCCGTGCTTTGTCGCTAGCAGCAATCAAGGTTGCCGGATCACCAGGCCGCCGTGGTGCCATTGTTGCCGGGATTGGTTGCCCAGTGACTTTGCGCGCCGCTTCGAGAATCTCTTGGTTAGAAAAGCCAGTGGCTGAGCCTAGATTAAAGGCGTCACTGTCGTTGCCTTTAGCCAAGTAGGCTAACGCCAAAATGTGCGCATCAGCTAAATCAACGACATGCACATAATCGCGAACATTGGTACCATCTTTGGTCGGATAATCAGCACCAAAAATCTTCAACTCAGCGCGCTCACCAGCAGCCACTTGCAAAATGATCGGTACTAAATGCGTTTCCGGATGATGATCTTCGCCGATGCTGCCGTCAGCTTTAGCGCCGGCAACGTTGAAGTAGCGCAAGGCTACAAACTTGATACCAGAAGCCAGATCAGCCCAATGCATGATTTTTTCCATGGCTAATTTACTTTCACCATAAGGGTTAGTTGGCACCTGCGGATCAGTTTCCTTGATTGGAATCTGCTTGGGCTCGCCATAAGTCGCCGCCGTCGATGAGAAGACGATCTGCTTAACATTATGCCGTTCCATAACTTCCAGCAAGTTGATCATGCCGGCCGTGTTATTGTCGAAATATTTTAACGGTACACGCATTGATTCAGGCACCACAGAAAAGGCCGCAAAATGTACGACACTGTCAATTTTTTCAGTAGTAAAAACTTGTTCTAAGAAACTAGTATCGCGCACATCCCCGTAATAAAAGCGTGCTTTGGAATTAATTGCGGCTTTGTGACCAGTCACTAAATTATCGACGACTGCTACATCAAAGCCTTTTTCCACCAAACGGTCAACGGTATGTGAGCCGATATAGCCAGCACCACCAAGAACTAAAACTGTCATTTTATGAACCTCCAAGAGTAATAAATTGATTGAAACATACCAGTAAAAGCACGATCGGAAAAGCGGATTTTACGCCTTCTAGATCACCTTACGCTACTTCGCTAGGTCCGTCGGCAATTTCAGCCACGTAGAAAGTGGGCGCGTAGCCGATAACTTCTTGATAAGTGGCACCTACGTTAGTTTGGAACGCTGCAACTTGATCCTTGGCTACGATGGCAATGGCGCACCCACCAAAACCGGCGCCAGTCATCCGTGCACCCAGCACACCGGGTTGCTGCCAAGCTGTTTCCACCAATGTATCTAATTCTTTACCCGTAACTTCATAATCAAAGTGCAAAGAAACGTGCGATGCGTTAACTAAATGACCAAAGGTGGTCAGATCATTTTCACTTAATGCCGTCGTTGCCTGCAAAGCACGCTGATTTTCAAAAACTGCGTGGCGTGCGCGTCGTAGTAAAGTATCATCATTGATCAAGTAAGCTGCGCGATCAAAACCATCCTTATCCAAATCACCTAATGACTTAATTGGTAGTTGTTCTTGCAGCTGGGCTAAAGCCGCCTCACATTCACTGCGGCGCTCGTTGTATTTAGAATCCTGTAATTCGCGGCGTTTATTCGTATTCATGATCACGATCACACGGTCGCCTAACTCTACTGGACTGTATTGGTATTTCATCGTATTCGTATCTAGTAAAATAGCTTGGTTCTTTTTACCCATACCGATAGCAAATTGGTCCATAATTCCTGAATTAACACCGATATAATCGTTTTCAACTTTTTTACCAGTATCGACTAAGGCCAATTGAGAAATATCTAAATCATAAACTGCACGGGCAATTGTGCCCATTAATAATTCAATTGAAGCTGATGAAGAAAGCCCAGCGCCATCAGGTAAATTACCATGAACATATAAATCAAAACCATGCGTCAACTTAAAGCCAGCCTGGTTCAGTTCATAAAGCATCCCTTTTGGATAATTGGTCCAACCAGCTGCTTTGTCATAAGCTAAATCATGAATATCAAACGTGACCGTTCCCTGATCAGGTACATTGGCTGAATACATCCGCACCGTTGTGTCTTGCCGCTCGGCATAAACACCATAAGTACCAAAACTAATTGCACAAGGAAACACGTGCCCGCCGTTATAATCGGTATGTTCACCGATCAAATTGATTCGGCCAGGAGAAAAGAAGACACGTTCTGGTTCAGTTTTAAAGTAAGCTTTGAATTCACTGCGTAAGTCTGTTGCGTTCATGGTAGAACCTCCTAGTTTTACTAAACTTCACTATATCTATGTGGCTAGTATAAAATAAAACGGTTACAAGTACAAGACTTGTATACCTGAAAAACAAATAAATTTATTCACTATTACTTATTCTGCGTTGCTTTTAGCTTGGTTTCTAATTCAGTCACGATCGTCTTATGTTTAGCTTCTGACAATTCAACTTTGAATAGGTAGACTAGCGCGGCAATGATGATCAATACGATCGGCGCAAAAAACATATAACTTCTGAAATTCAGTAACTGTCCCGCACTAATGCTGCTCGGCTTGGCGTTACCGATCATACCTGAATGCACCGCTGCTAAACCGACTACACTGTTGGCGATAGCACCAGCAACCTTATCTAACAATGGTCGTACCGACAAAGTAACGGATTCATTACGCGTACCATTTTTTAACTGACCATATTCAACGCTATCAGTGATCGTCATTAAAGCCGCCAAGAAAATCATTGGGTACGGAAAAAAGAAAATACCAACCGCGATCAAAACTGCAACGACGCTGTGCCCAGCAAGTAAAAAGATAGCGTATCCAATTAACATCAGCACAATACCACCAACATAAATTGCGCGCCGTTTGATCAGTGCGGCTAACGTAGGGAACAACGAAACGGAAACAATCCCTAAAATAGCTGTGATCACGCCAACTAACCAATAAGCATCAGCCCGACCTAGAACGTACTGGAAGTAATAAGCTAGTAGCGAATTAGTGACCACGTAACTTAAAGCAAACAAGAAATAAGAAAGTGACAACCACATGAGTTGATCATTTCTACCTAACACTTTGAAAACATCACGGAAACGTACTTTTTCGACATTATCACGAATCAAGCTCTTTTTTTCTTTAGTACCAAACGCCGTTGCCAATGCGCCTAAGAAAGAAATTAACGCGATCACTACGGCAAATCCGATCCAGCCTGCGTGAGTCTTAGTATCGCCATGAGTACCAGAAAAGTGTTGTGAGAAAAAGACGATCACTGGAAAGATAATGATCGGCACACCTTGGGCCCCTAAGGTAGAACCAAGCCGACCAATTGTGCCGAACTTAGCACGCACCTTGGAATCAACACTTAAAGCCGGTAGCATTGACCAAAACGAAATATCCTTGAATGAATAAAAAATATCTAAAATAACAAATGAAAGTCCGAATAAAACTAAATATAGCACAGGATTTTTCGTGGTTAAGCCACCAAAATCAGTAAAGACAATGACTAACATAATTGAACTGATCGCAGCACCAAGAATCAACCACGGTTTAAATTTACCCCAGCGTGTTTCTGTATTATCAACGGCGCCACCGATCAGTGGATCAAACATGATCTCAACTAACCGGATCCCAGTCATCAATAACGTTACATAACCGATCATGCGCGCATTAAACGCCGCATCGCTAGTATCAAATAGTTGACTCGTAATAAATAGCATCAAGTAAGTACTTAAGGTCTGATAGAATGCATCATGGCCAAACGCACCTAAAGCGTATGAAGTATACTGTTTTGCATGTTTCATTTTCTAAGTCCCCTTTACGTATTATTTTAAATTAATAACGTCGTTCAATGATTTTTTGTAAAATCTCATCACGTTGCGCTTGCTTGGCAACGTCAAATTGTGTTTTCTCTAAATCATTAAAGTCTTGCGCTAACATAAGCGCTTCCAAATTAAGCCGTAATTGACGCTTAATATAAACTAGATCATCTTCTTCGTCTTTTCTGGGACTCCCCGCAAGTACCATCTGGGCGAACTCTTTCGGATCGATGACGATTTTTTCATCTTTTTTTGTCATTAAACATTCTCTCCTATTCCACAGTTAAAGTTATTTACTAACAAAAGTTTGGTGCATCTGTTGTATATGCAAACGATTTCTAAATTATAATCTATTTTTAGTTAAATTTCAATAAAACTTTACTAAAAATATTTATGCACAAAAAAGCCTAGATATCGCTATCCAGGCTAGAGTGAAATATTAAACTGTAAAGCAACTAGTAAACTTATCAACTAAAATTCAAAAGAAATGCTGGCTTAAATTTCAGAAAACACTAATATTTTTTTCATTATTAACTGACGCAAAGCATTTAAATACTGATCAGCCGTACTTTCACAATATCTGGCTGCAACGAAATATCCTCAACAATTTGGGTATATGCCAACTGCCGCGGAACTTTGATTTTATAAATATTAGTGTAGACCACGCCTTGCGCAGATTGTTCAGTATTGAAAGTAACATCGTTGATCTTAATATGTTGCTCAGTAAAATACCGCCGCAAATAATCTTTAGTCACCAACTTATCGCGATACTTAACTTCAATTTTTTTCAACGTATCCACATGGATGATTTTCTGTAAAAACATCAGCACGCTAATGACGACGATCGCGCTGATAATCGCAATTTCATAATAGCCCATCCCAACAGCTAAGCCAAGACCTGCTGTCGCCCACAAGCTAGCAGCAGTGGTCAATCCCAGAATTGAATGATGAGTGACGATGATCGTCCCCGCACCAAGAAAGCCGATCCCACTGACTACCTGAGCAATCAAGCGCGCTTCATCAGCGCGTACCACGCCAGCATACTGTGGAAATGAGCGGGCAAAGTCGATTGCTTGAAAACCGATTTTTTGTTGGATCAGCGCAATGACACAGGCACCAACACAAACTAAAATATGTGTTCGGATGCCCGCTGGCCGATTTTTATACTCACGATCGTAACCGATCACACCAGCGATTACCACCGCCAATAACAAGCGGATCACGATTTCTAAGGTCGTTACTTTAAGTGCCATTTAATTCCTTCTCCCACAATAACTAACTATTTAGTGAAGATCCGTTTGATCGCACTTTTTAAATTAGGCGCCCGCGTTAACTTTTCTGCCCCAATATGATCGCGTATTAAGCGCAAAACTGCCTTAGCATCCTTTGACGCAAAAACGTAACGCACATTACGTGTACTTTGAATCGTGTAGCGCTTCACCTTTTTACCGGAAACTTCAGTGATGACCTGTTCAATTTCGGTCCACGGTAACTGAACAGAATTACGGTGTGCCTGTTTGTTAATGAACTCAAAGCCTTGCTCACCAAGTTGAATTTTACCATATTGTTGCGTGCCTAAAAACAACGTTGCAGTGACCGTTAAGTCAAGTTGCGTATTAATTGATTCGACCATTACTCTACCTCACTTTTTTCTAAACTTATTACTAATAATTATAGCATCTAGGCAACTGACCAGACGGTTGAAAGTAAACATTTAAAAAGTTAAGCGCGCTTGATATCGCGCTTGAACACTGATGAAGCCTTGCAAGTCTAGATTACCTAGGTCCAAAACACCTTCATTACACTAAAATGACGTTACACTCAATTAACGAGCGTAACGTCATTTTAGTAGACTATAGTTTCTTTCCTCGTCGACCGATCCAATTAAACAAACGACCAATACTGCGTTTGATAACATCGAAAAAGCTCAAAGAACGCACCATATGGCTTGGATCAACGTACTCGCGGATTCCGCGGAGTAAAGCCTTTGTTTTTTTAGCTGAAAAGGTATAAGTGCCATTATGCTTCGTGCGCATCGCAAACCGCGGAATCCAGCGTCCCTTAAACATCACCGATGCCAACACGTAATCTAGTTCTGCCCATGGTATCTGGATAAAATCACGCTTGTTACGATCATTAAAAAATTCAAATCCTTTGTCACCGATCATAATTTTGCCGTACTTGGCCGTTCCCATAAAAGATGTTGCATCGACGACTAAATCGACTTTGGTGTTAATTGATTGCACTGCCATCAGCATAACTCCATTTCTTTTTCATATTCTAAAAATACTAGCCACCTATAGTTTAACAAAAAAAGCCCGGGCGTGGAGACCCAGGCTAAGAAAATGCAGTTGATTACATAACGTGTAAGAGATGCAATACAACACCGACAACGAACAAGCCAAGGATAACGATGATTGGAGAAACTTTCTTCTTCAGTAACCACATGCATAAGAAAGTTAACAATAATCCAGCTAACCCTGGAATTAATTGATCCAAGTTGTCTTGCAAAGTTGTAACTTTGAATTTATCTAAAGACATACCAGAAGCTTGTTGCGTCAAAGCTTCTTTGATACCAGCAGAGCCTTTTGGTAATTTAGCCCAATCAATGAAGGCACCTTTAGCTTGTTCAATCGTCGAAACAACTGGGGTGAACTTAACAACAACCCAACGATTGATCAGGGAACCTAAGATGAACATACCTAAGATAGTTGCACCTTTAGTAACCTTTTGTAACAAACCACCAGATAGATCTTCAGAAATTGAAGAACCCGCTTTATAACCAAATTCTTGTGTATACCACATGAAGGCCATACGAATTACATTCCATATAACGAAATACAAGATTGGGCCCATGATGTTCCCACTGATTGCCAAAGATGCAGCTAAGGCACCTAAGATCGGCTTAACTGTGAACCAGAATACTGGATCGCCGACACCAGCCAAAGGACCCATCATACCAACTTTGACCCCTTGAATAGCAACGTCATCGATAGGAGCGCCATTAGCACGTTCTTCTTCAAGTGCCATCGTTACACCAATAATTGGTGAAGCTAGATATGGATGGGTATTGAAGAATTCCATGTGCCGTTTCAATGCAGCAGCACGGTCTTCTTTAGTTGTATAGAGCCGTTTCAATGCTGGAATTAAAGTATAAGTCCAGCCACCATTTTGCATACGTTCGTAGTTCCATGAACCTTGAAGGAAGGTTGAACGCCACCAAACTGAGATACGATCGCCTTTAGTTAAGGCTACTTTTTTTGTTGGTGCAATTTTATTATCTGCCATTTTTTATACGCTCCTTTCGTTAATAGTTATCTATGATATCGCCGAGTGGATCACCAGAGTTTGATGGACCACCATTGCTTGAGCTGCCACTCTTTTCAGAAAGAGCAAGGTAGATCAAGGCCAAGGAGATACCGATAGCACCAAGTCCAATTAATGTTAAGTCTTGAACTGTTGCTAATACGAAACCAATAGCGAAGAATGGCCATACTTCAGCAGTAGCCATCATGTTGATAACCATTGCATAACCTACGGCAACGACCATACCACCACCAATGGACAAGCCATCAGTTAACCAAGTAGGCATAGAGCTTAATAATTCTCTTACAGGACCAGCACCAACTGCTAAGATCAAAGCAGCAGGGATGGCAATACGGATACCTTGCATACAGATAGCGATAAATTGCCAAACTTCGATCCCACGGAAACTACCTTTTTCTGCATAACGGTCCATGATATGAACAATAGCTGTTGCAACTGTACGAGCAAGAATTGTTAATAACAATCCGGCTACGGCCAATGGTACGGCGATGGCAATAGCTGATGAAACGCCAGCTTTACCTTGGCCACCTAATACTAAAATAATTGCGGATGCGACTGCGGCTAAGGCTGCATCGGGTGCAACTGCGGCACCGACGTTAGACCAGCCTAAAGCGATCATCTGTAATGTACCACCTAAGATCATGCAAGGAACTAGATCTCCGGTTACTAAGCCGATTAACGTACATGCAATAACTGGCTGATGGAAATGGAATTCATCTAAAATACCTTCCATACCAGCGAAGAATGCCACGATAATGACTAATATAACTTGAATAAAGTTTAAATCCATGGTTGTTAATCCTCCGTTTCCTTTTTTATTAAGCTTGTTTGCTTAATTCGTCTTGTGCTTTTTTCAGGATATTATCCATGTTTTCTCCTGAATCACCAGGCACTTTACGAACATCAAACTTAATGCCTTTGGCTTTTAACTGCGCAAAAGTATCAATATCTTTTTGATCAAACGCTAACACTTTATTTGGTTGAACTTTACCCACTGAGTGAGCCATTGAACCAATATTAAGTGTATCGAATGGTACGCCACCTTCAACGGCACGCAATGCATCTTCTGGTGTTTCGAATAATAATAGTGCACGTTGACCACCAAAATGCTTGTCATCTTTAGCAATTTTAATCATCTGATCGATTGGCACAACGTGAGCTTTAACCCCAGCTGGTGCCGCTTGTTGAATTAAGTTCTTACGTAGATCATCCTTAGCAACTGAGTCTGAGACGACGATGATCCGTGTTGGATTAACCGACTTGGACCAAGCAGTAGCAATTTGACCATGTAATAAACGAGAATCAACACGAACTAAGACATACTTCAAGCTACCAGGTGAGCCTGCGCTAGCACCTGTTGTAGCAGCTGCTTTGGGTGCTTCGGCTGGTGCCAAATCTTCTGGCTTAACCTTGACCCCGTCTTTAGCTGTTTCGATAATATGCGATGCGATCTCATGCGCACTGTTCATCGAAAGCCGTGATGCATAAGCTTCGATCAACATTGGCAAGTTCAATCCAGCAACGATCGCCCACTTGTCCTTATGTTCTTCAAACAAAGTATTTGTTTGATTGAACGGTGTGCCGCCCCAAAGATCGACTAAGAACAATACTTGGTCTTGATCACTGAAGGACTTGACTGCTGCTTGCGCTTTTGCCTTGAAGTCATCTGGACCTTCGCTGGGCATCAACGTTACAGCTTTGACATCTTCTTGTTCGCCGAAAATCATATTTCCGGATTGCAAGATACCTTCGGCGAATTGGCCATGACTGGCAATAACAATTCCTACCATCTTTTTACCTCCTACTAAATTAAAATAATATAATAAGTGCAAAAGCAGCGGTTACCCACTACTCCTTGACAGGAAAGCCCTGTCAATATTTTTAAAAGTGAAACTAGGTGCACACCTGAGTTTCACCTAAAAACCATTTTTTGGTAGCAGATCGATCAAGTTTTGCTTGCGATCTGCCGGCACCTTTTGCGCGTAAACTTCTAAACCAGCCGTATTATGCAAATAACGCATAGCGTCCGCCTGCACTTGACCAATGGCAACTGAATCGGTGATCATCTTCATATCACTAGAAAAGGCCAAGCTGCCGACATCAACGCCGACTTTAGTCAAGTCAATGCCACCGCCGACCAAGCGCGCCATATCTTCTACCGTTTCCGTCAACAATAACGTTTTAAAAACATCAAAGCGCGGATCATGATAGATTCGAATCATCCTATCAACGGTAATAACGTTGGCGCGAACCCCAGGTGGTGCAGCCTGGGTGATCAGCATTTTGCGCAGTGTATCCTTTGCAACAGTATCAGAGGCAATTAATATCCGATTTGGTTTAACACTTTTGGCCCAGACCGTGGCAATTTGTCCATGTAATAGGCGACTATCGACGCGGGCTAAAACAATCTCCATCGTCATCGTTAATCGTCCCTTCACTAAGGCTTACCTAAAACGCTGTCAGTTCCAAGTGTCGCACTCCTGCCTTTGCCGTTTCCTCAAGATGGGAAACGACTTCAGCAACCGGCTTATCTCTAACTGTATACGCTTCTAAAAGCATTGGCAAGTTTAATCCTGTAATTAGCGCATACTTATCTAAGTTTTCAGCAACAATTCGACTCGCCGCGTTAAATGGTGATCCACCGAAAAGATCGATTAAAAACAGTACTTGATCTGTTTCGTCAAAAGTTGCCAGCACGTCCTTAAACTTTTTCATCAAGTCTTCAGGGCCTTCATTTGGCATGAAAGTTACCGCTCGCACTTTTTCTTGATCCCCAAAAATCATTCTTGAAGATTGAACAACACCTTCAGAAAACTTACCGTGGCTTGCAACAACGATTGCAATCACATTGTCACCTCCAGAATGTTTGAAAAAGCAGTTAGATTTTGACCTGCGTCGCTGTTAAAACCTGCCCGACACAAAATCCGCTTTTTAAAACACGTTTATTCCAAACTAGTTATAAACTAGCCTATAAGACCTCAGCACGACACTAGTACTCATACTTTAGGCTTACACTTATATATAAGCAAATACCGTGCCAACTTTTGTGTATCGCTTACAAATGTCTATACCGCTTGCTTTCAGCGTACAAAAAAAGAAGCGATACACATAATCAACTGTGTATCGCTTCTTAATATTTACTTAAGAAACACTTTTTTGAGCTTGTGTATCAAAAAGTTGCTCAACATAATAAATTTCGTCGTCATTCAACGTTAATTGCAATTGTTCTTGTAAAAGTGTGTTACTGGCTTGAATCCCGTGATAGTAAGGCGACTTTGTGATCAAGGCCCGTTCTGCCGGTTCTGCAGTAACCGTTTGCCGTAACAGAGTCCGTTCCAACGCGCCAGCAACATGTAAAATTAAGCCGATCCGAAAAGTCTCAGTAAAGCTTAATTTTAGTGTATCGCTCAGTGTTTCAGCGTATCGCCACAGAATATCGATCAACTTATGTGGATTTAAATAAAGAAAGTAATCTTTCATATAAGACTCACATAATTCTTTAGTCAAATTAGGCGTGGTCGCCTGCAGATCATCTTGATCCATTTCCGCAACCACCCGTTCAAAGAAATCATGACCATCGTCCTGAATCAAACGATCCAGCGCCACAAATGGCACTTTCAAGTCCGGGTTAACGATGCCGGTAGTCGCTATGATCCGATATTCCTGACTTAATTGATACAATGTTTGTTTCATATTAACGACTGAAATTGGGATCACAGTCACATCGTCGATCAGCTGATCGATCAATTGTTGCTCGATCATTTTTTGGATCCGTACCGCAGTTCCTTTACCAGTCGAACAAATTGCCACCACTGCTCGCGGCAATTGTTGTTTGACGGAGTCTACTGCCAATGCTTCAACCGCTGGTAGCGTATCAACATTAACTTTAGAGTAACCGTGAAATTCCTTTAGCTCATGGGCAATAATGCTCAGGTCATTATCGATCATCTCTGTTTTTCGGACTGCTTCAAGTACGATCGCCGTCGTCACCATATCAATGGTTTCTACTTTGATCCCAGTTTCCTTATAAATTCGCTGAGAAAAGGTGGATAATGAGCCCATATCAACTAATAAAATAACCCCGTTGCCGTTATCTGCTTGGCGAACTCGGTCGACAATACCTTGATAGGCAGTCTGTGGGCTCATTTCGATCGGCATATCATAGGCTAATAAGTTATTGGCTGACAATAATTTATTGACCACCTGAACCATTGAAGATGCGGTACTACCACCATGTGCCGCCACGACAACACCGACTTTGCCAGCTACTTTGACGGAGCGCAATGACGCCAACAAAATCGTTAAATAGTAAACTTCCGATTTAGGAATCGGTACGTTATAGTGGGTCTCTAATTCTTGTTTGATCATATACGCAGCTTCTAATTCCTTGGGATAGTCGGCCACCATTTCTTTCAGATCCTCACTGATATTACGCACCAGCTTACCTGACTGCAGTCGTTTAACGAAGGAACTAATATGCAAACTGACCGCATAGACGAAATTCTGTTTAAAAGTATAGCCTAACAACTGCTGCACCTTACCCTGAATTTCTTTAGTCAAATCGATAATATCTTGATCAACGATTTCAGCCAACTTGTTATCAGCCTGTTCATCGATCGCCGACTCACGATAGAAAGATTTAAGATGTAAATTAA
Organism: Loigolactobacillus zhaoyuanensis; assembly: GCF_003946385.1. GTDB lineage: Bacteria > Bacillota > Bacilli > Lactobacillales > Lactobacillaceae > Loigolactobacillus > Loigolactobacillus zhaoyuanensis. The sequence continues at coordinate 48,025 of NZ_RHOE01000005.1, read as the reverse complement.
TATCGGTGGTGATGAAATTATTGATATGCTCCTGATCCAAGCCTTCTGACTTAAGAATTGCTGCCTTGTCACCGATAATTTCGTACAGATTATAGGGCAACTCATAAGCATCTTGTTGCAATGTAGCTGAGGTCTGATCCGGACCGATCACCATTACTGGCTCCAATAATTTAGTCACTTCTCCAAGATCATCGCGGTTAGAAGCCAGCGTGGCGATCCCAGATTGAATACTAGCCGGTAGATCTTCCGCCGTGATCATGATCGAATCGTCCGATTGCATATGTCGCAAAAAGCCTTGCGCACAGACCAACTGAATATTGGACTTCAACTGACCCACATTTCCGTAAGTAACACTGCCTAGCAAAGCTTTGACCACATCTTCGCTGATCTGTACCTGCTTATGGATCCGATTGGCTTCCAAGGAAAATAGTGACTGCAACAACTGCAGCCGTTCCTTAGCGGGCCGCTGATTAAACGACGGCAGCTGAATCGTCACTGGAATTCGCCGGACAAAAGTAGCCAACAAGCTACTTTCCGGATTTTCCGTTGTCGCACAAACCAGACGCACATTGGCATGATGGGTTTTGGCTGTTTCTCCTAAGCGACTGTAGGTCCCATGATCCATGAAGTAGAAAATCATTTCCTGGCCTTCTGGCGGCAGGCGATGAACTTCATCCAAAAAGAGCATGCCGCCTTCTGCTTCCTGGATCAAGCCGTCTTTATCCTCGTTAGCACCGGTAAACGCACCCTTAGTATAGCCAAATAAATGCGACATCAGTAACTCAGGATTATGGGCATAATCAGCACAATTAAAAGTGATCAACGGTTGTTGTGTATCGATGATCTGATGAACTGTTGAAAACTGATACATTCCGTGAACGAAAAAAGTTTTCCCCGAACCAGTCGGACCAATGATCAGCGTGTTCAACCCCTTGGGCGGATAGAGCATCGCCGCTTTGGCTTGCTCAACTTGATTCTTCAAGCTGCTGTGGGCGCCGATCATTTTATCAAAAAAGTCAGTCGGGATAGTAACTGCTGGCTGCATTTTCTTGGCAATAGCAGGTTGTGGTGCAATATCCGTCGTAGTTGCTGGCTTTTGCAACGCCAATTCAGCAGTCAGATAACGTACTGGCCGTCCAGCAATTTTAGTCAACTGACCAGTCCGCACCAAATCGTTCAACGCCTTCGACACATTTGGCCGCACGATTTCTAAATCAGCCACCAATTGCTTAGTCGTAACGCCTGCTCCCTGCGCGACCTCATCAGCTGTCAATTGCTGTGAAAGCTGTACCACTCGTTGATAGATTCGCTCAATTCGTTTCACTTTTTTGCTCCTTTTTTACTGCCTTAACCGCTCATCACTCGCTATTTCTAGTGTATCACACATTGATACACAAGCAAATGAGTAGCTAAAAAACCAGCCGTCAAACCTAACTTTTACGTTAAGGTTGCCGGCTGGTTTGCGGTACTATAATATTCAATTGTCTTTATAAATCACGCCTAAGCGGCTTTTATTTATTTTTTTAACAAGGAAGGCGCACGAAAAAATCTGTATACTTATTTGATCAACCAGCCAGCTAACTTCGGCTGCTTAGCTTGTAGCCAGCGCATTGGCCCTGTTTTTAATAACCACAGCTTAAATCGTGGTGATAGCTTTTCAATACTGATCAAGGCTAAAATCAAAAACGGAATACCGGGGATGATCGGGAAAACCAATCCCACTACACCTAATAGTAGGGATGTAAAGGCACTAAAGCTCCAGAAAATCTTAATTAATAAAAATGTCATTCGCACCAGCCTCCTTGGGCAATCATCATAACAGGTTTCGTTGCAAGTTACTAGTAATCGGCTCAAATATAGTGGTTAAGTTATTCTAACGTTTTCTCTGTATTAGTCAATTAATTGCAGCGAAGCGGGCCGAAATCACTGATCAGTAGCAAGTGAGTGGCTGGTTTATTGTATTATTCCAACAAGAACCCCTGTCGGTGCAGTACCGTCAACATTTCTGCCCGTTTTTCTGGTTGCAAAGCGAGTCGAGCTTTTACTTGGTTAGTAAACGTATCAACGCGCCGGTTAGTATCGCGTAGGTCATAATATTGATGCACCACAGCATCATACTCAGCAAGCTGTGGCCGCAATGGTGCTGGTAACTGATACGTATTTTCAAAATGGACGAAACGTTCAGGCAAGCGTGGTTTTAATTGTGGTTTCTGGTCGGGCCAGCCGATCGCCAAGCCCAATACAGGAAAGGTAAGCTGCGGTAGTGCCAAAATATCGATCAACTGCTGGGTATCATTTAAAATGCTACCGAGGATCACGGTCCCCAAGCCAAGACTTTCCGCTGCAACTTCGGTGTTTTGTACTGCCAAAGTAGTATCCGACCAAGCCTGCAAAAAACGATCCGTGCCGCCTAAATGATTTTCTGTTTTGCCCATCTCCGCACCGATCTGTTGGTCGCGATGTTGATCAGCTACAAAAACAAATAAATGTCCGTTAGCCGCTACATATGGCTGCTTCGCAATCGCTGCAATTTGTTCCTTCTTGGCTGGATCAGTCACGCTGATCACACTGAAAGCTTGCTGGAAATTAGAGGTCGCGGTGTGCCGCGCTACAGAAACCAACTGTTCAATAATCGCTGGCGCCACCGGCTGTTTAGTGAAGGCGCGAATTGTTCGATGATCAAGTTGCTGTTCAATTGTTGATTTTGCTGTCATATTGGGGGCCTGCTTTCTTTTATATGCCTTTGTGCTATCCCACTTATTATAGCGCAATCACCGCTCGCTAAGACCACAAAAAAACGTCATTGCCAAAACCTGCTAAAGGTTTCAACAACAACGTTTTAAAAGTGATTTTATGCGGCTGACTGGACTTGAACCAGCATGGGAAAAATTTCCCACTAGATCCTTAATCTAGCGCGTCTGCCATTCCGCCACAGCCGCAAATAACCAACTGTTACATTCTAGCAAAAAAACCGCAGCTACGCAACGGTTTTCACTAATTTCTAATCTTCAATTAAATAGCCAACATAAAAAAGTCGGTGCTGTCCACAATACTTTTGCTATTAAGCTTCAACCATTAGACCAGCTGGTGCGACCGCTAAATTGAGCCAATGACCAGCTAGGGGCAATTGTTGCAACTCATCGAGGATCTCTTCTGCTTCTGCAGGCGGTACCATACTGATCACCGTTGGCCCGGCACCACTTAGATATGTGCCACACGCTCCGGCATCACGAGCACGATCACGGATCTGTTCCAGATGGGGGACTAACGTTTCACGATAAGTTTCATGGAATTGATCGCGCTCCATCATCCGCCCAGCTAATTCCAGATCACCGCGTAATACCGCCGCCACCAATACATTGGCCGCCGAACTCGTTGCCACTGCCGCCCGCAGCGATACTTTTTCTGGTAAAATTGCTCGACTGGCACTGGTCAATAACTCCGCATCAGGAATGAAGGTCAACGCCCGTGCCGCTGGAAATGGAGCACTGATCGCGTCCGCTTCTACATCATCGTAAGTTGCTGTAACGAAGCCACCATAAATTGCGGGCGCCACATTATCGGGATGCCCTTCTAATTTAACTGCGATCTGCAACTTATCATATTGGGTTAAATCTAAATCACCGAGCTGATTGGCTAATTCGATTCCCGCAATGATCGCCGATGAACTACTACCTAACCCCCGCGCCAATGGAATCTCTGAACGCATGATCAAGCGGTGTGGTTCCAAATCAGGAATGAGCGCCAACGCCGTTTTAATAATGAGATTATGTTCATCACTAGGCACATCCGCACCCATTTCATGTTCGATCAACCAATCTGCTCGCGTTTCAGCAATCGTCACCGTTAAATATAGTTCCAATGCAATGCCGATCGAATCAAATCCAGGACCGAGATTAGCGCTTGTTGCCGGTACTCGAATCGTTGTCATCACTAGATTCCCCCTCTACTTCATAAATTGGTTATTGATTAGCAATCGAATATAATTCGCGTTAACGACTACCACCTATTCGAACGCAAACGTAAGTTCCCATTGCGCTGATTATCTGTTATAGTCGTAGCTAAGCACACGAAAGCACTACAGAACTTTGTAGGTTGAAATCACGTTAATACTCTCCAACTTAGCAATCGCAGTTGTGATTTTTTTTAATTGTGCCAAGTTGATTTCATGAGTGATCATGATCACATGAGCAAAGTCGCCATCATTAGAAGTTTGGCTTAATTGTTTGAAACTTGCTTTAACCTCTGACATTATTTTGGTCAGCATCAGCATTTGACCAGGAATATCGCGCATTTCTAGGGCAAAATAGTACGCTGACTTGACTGCATCTGCTGGTGCTAAGGCCGCGCCTTGCCGATAGGTGTTAAAGGTATTGCCAGTGATGCCGATGCCAATATCCTTGGTCACCGAAATAATATCACTAAGGACACTGTTAGCGGTTGGTAGTTCCCCCGCGCCAGGACCATAGAACATCGTTTCGCCGACCGCTGCACCCTTAACCACCACTGCATTATTTTCGTTTTGCACTGCCGCTAATGGATTTTCATTTGGCACTAACACTGGCCCAACCGAAACGTTGATTTCCCCGTCAATTTGTTTGGCAGCACCAATTAATTTGATGGTATAGCCCAGACTCTGTGCCTGTGCAATATCTTCTGAGCGAATCTTGTCGATCCCCTCAACCGCAATATCAGCTAAGGTCAAATTCATCCCAAAAGCAAACTGAGTCAGAATAATCATTTTGTAGGCGGCATCGATCCCAGCCACATCATTAGTTGGATCACTTTCCGCAAAGCCTAACTCCTGAGCTGATTTCAAAGCTGCTGCGTAACTAACTTTTTTCTGATTCATTTGCGTCAAAATATAATTAGTCGTGCCATTAACAATCCCACTGACCTCTAAAATCTGATCCGCCGCAAAACTGTTAACGATTGTGCGCAAAATTGGAATACCACCGGCAACACTAGCTTCATACATTAGATCGCGCTGCTTCTGTTGCGCAATATCAACGAGCCGCGCCCCTTTTTGGGCAATTAGATCCTTATTGGCAGTGACAACATGCTTGCCGGCACGTAATAATTGTTCAATATAACTTTCTGCTGGATCGATGGTACCCATGACTTCAACAACGATTTGTACCGCTGCATCTTGTACCATATCGGCAATATCAGTCGTTACAGGAATATCTGGCAACTCAACGGTCCGCTTCTTGGTTGGATCATGGACCACGACTCGTTTGATCACCAACTCACGGCCGGTGATCGCGGAAATTTTATCTTTATTATCTTGTAATAGCCGAACTACGCCACTACCGACAGTGCCTAAACCAAGTAAACCAATACCTATTTGTCGCATTTTTGTATCCTCCCTATTTCACAATTAAGGTTATTTATTAGCTAAACCCCGCTAATAAATTTCCTATGTTACAGGCGGTGTCCATTCAACTAAGGTAAAGTACACCAAGTTGAAACATGGCCCTATTTCACAATTAAGGTTATTTATTAGCTAAGCCCCGCTAATAAATTTCCGATGTTACAGACGGTGTCCATTCAACTACTACTCCGTAAATACAGTGAGCTATTTGTAAAAATCACAAATAGCTTTTGATGCTACGGACGTTGTCTATTCTTGTGGCAAAGTTCATGCCGCAAGAAACATAGCACGGCGAAGTGCGCCAAGTTGAAACATGGCCTTTATGCTAATAATTTTAGTCGACTGCCACATTTACCACAGCCATAGCGCTGCAGATTTAACCGGCGCTGCCGCAAATAAGTTTGCCCACATTGCTGACACTGATAACGCCATTGAACTTTAGTATTAGCCAGCGCTGGTGCGTAGCGACTACCACCAACTGCCGCCAGCCACTGCTTAAAGTCATGATCACGATGCCGGTAGCCCCCGCCGGCCAGATGCAAATGATAATGACAAAGTTCATGTTTGACGATCCCCAGCAAAATTGACTTATCATTATCTTCCACGAAACGTGGGTTAATGTCAATATGATGGTCCTCTAAATGATAGCGGCCGCCAGTGGTTTTTAAGCGCCGATTAAAATTCGCTTGATGATTAAATTCCCGCTGGAAATATTTTTGTGACACCTGCTGGATATATTGGGTTAGTTCTAAATCAGTCATTTTCTCGCGGCGGAACCATCGTTAATTGTACTCGCTCACGCTGCTGCTCAACTGACAGCACCCAAACGTGGACAATGTCCCCAACCGCAACCACCTCACTTGGATTCTTGACAAAACGATCCGCTAATTGCGAAATGTGAACTAAGCCATCATGTTTAACGCCGATATCAACAAAAGCGCCAAAATCAATGACATTGCGGACCGTGCCTTCCAATGCCATTCCTGGTTTCAGATCTGCAATCGATAAGACATCAGTCCGCAACAGTGGCTGAGCATAATCATCCCGTAGGTCACGGCCTGGTTTGCGTAAACCATTGACGATATCCTGCAACGTTACCAGTCCAACATCTAATTCAGCAGCCAGTTCTGGCGTTGCATTGATTTTTTCTACCTTAGCAGTGCCAACCGCAGCTAAAGTTAGCTCAAATTTAGCTAACACTTGCTTAGCGACAGCGTAACTTTCTGGATGAATATCAGTGTTATCCAAAATATTTTTACCGGCAATGATCCTTAAGAAACCAACCGCCTGTTCAAAAGCTTTCGGACCTAACCGCGGTACCTTTTTCAATTCCTGACGTTTGGTAAAATTACCCTGTTCATTACGGTAAGTCACAATATTGTGGGCCGTCGTCTTACTTAATCCAGAAATATGTTCCAGTAACTCAGGACTAGCTGTATTTAAATTGACCCCGACACTATTGACCACGTCTTCGATCACAATATCCAACTGTGCACCCAGCTTTTTCTGTGGCACATCATGCTGATACTGACCGACACCAACTGCCTTGGGATCAATTTTGATCAGCTCGGCCAATGGGTCTTGCAACCGTCGCGCAATACTAACTGCACTACGCTCTTCAACGCCAAAGTCGGGAAACTCTGCCCGGGCAACGTCACTAGCTGAGTAGACACTGGCGCCGGCTTCATTAACGATCACATAATAAGCTTTACGTGACAATGTTTTTAGCACATCAGCCACAAATTGTTCTGATTCACGACTAGCAGTGCCGTTACCAATGGCGATCATATCGACCTGATTTTTCTCAATAAATTTCTTAAAGAGCCCTGCAGCAGCTGCTCGTTTATCAGCTGGCGCCGGATGATGCGGATAAATCACCAATTTATCAAGAAACTTACCGGTCGCATCGACAACGGCTAATTTACAACCAGTCCGAAATGCCGGGTCAAAGCCCATAACTACGCGACCTTTTAACGGTGCCTGTAACAATAAATTACGCAAGTTCGCACCGAAGACCGCGATTGCCTGATCGGCTGCCTGATCAGTTAGATTAGTTCGAATTTCCCGTTCAATAGCTGGTCCGATAAAGCGTTTATAGGCATCCGCAATTGCCGCTTGCACGTAAGCCACCGCTGGGCCCTGCTGTTGACGAATAATTGCTTGCTCTAAATGCCATAAAATCGGCCGTGTTTCGATAGCCAAGCCCGCCTTTAGAATCCCGGCCTTTTCGCCACGATTAACGGCCAAAACCCGATGCGACACCATTTTAGCTAGTGGCTCCGCAAAGTCATAATAAATCGAATAAACTTGCTTTTCATCCAGCGTTTTATCCTTAGCTTGGGCCGTAAACTGAGCATGCTTGGTCGTATATTGGCGCACCCACTCACGGAAGGTCGCATTGTCGCTAAACTCTTCCGCCAAAATTTCATGAACGCCAGCCAACACATCATCAGCAGTCGCTAACTTTTTGTCTGGCGCGATAAATTGCTGCGCTTTAGCAACAATATCGGCTTGCGGGAAGCTTAATAACCAGGCCGCTAATGGCGCTAAACCATTTTCCCGAGCAATCGTTGCCTTAGTCCGCCGCTTTTGCTTGTAAGGTAAATATAGATCCTCAACTTGCTGCAGTTTAGTGGCTTTCTGGATCTGCTGCTGCAATTGTGGTGTTAACTTTTCTTGTTCTTGAATACTTTTAATGACTTCATTCTGACGTTCGACTAAATTAAGTTGGTAATTATAGGTCGTTTCAATGGCACGAATCTGAACTTCATCTAAATTTTCTGTAACTTCTTTACGGTAACGAGCCACAAACGGCACCGTATTACCATCAGTTAATAATTGTAGTGTACTTTTAATTTGTCGTGCTTGATATTCTGGTAAACGTTCAATCGTTCGTTGTAAAATTTCGTTATCCATATCGATCCTCATTCTCTAATTGACTTAGCTTCTATTATACGTAGCAAATTCGATAAATACCAGCATACAAAAAAAGAGTTAGCCCGGTGATGCAGGACTAACTCTTACTCGATTTTGCTACATTGTTATTCTGCGCTATCTGAATCTAGCTCAACGTTTCATCAAAGAATTCATACAACTGCTCACGAGTTAATTTTTGCTTTTCGGCAGCATTAAAATCAGCTTCGATCCGGCCATCATCGATAACGATCAGCCGATTGCCATAGGCTAAAGCGTCCTCTAAATGGTGAGTGATCATCAAGCAAGTCTGATTGCTCTGCGTGATGCGTTGTTGTGTGTAATGCATTAATTGTTCGCTGGTTTTCGGATCCAGCGCTGCCGTGTGTTCATCCAATAACAAAATATCCGGCGTTGTCATTGTCGCCATTAACAAACTCAATGCTTGCCGTTGGCCGCCCGATAAATTACCAGTCGGTGTATCCAAATGATCTTCCAGGCCGTTACCAATTTCAGCCGCCATTTCATGAAAGTGAGCACGATTTTGCCGTAGCTTACGTAATTTCAAGGTCCGGCGTTGGCCGCGTTGCTGCGCCAATAATAAATTTTCCGCCACCGTCATTCGTGGTGCGGTACCCATTTTGGGATCTTGGAATACACGGCTCAAGTGTTGCGCCCGCCGTTCTTCGTTATCCCGACTGATATCACGTTCCTTGAGCAATACTTGTCCAGCAGCCGGTTGCAAGTTGCCGGCAATCGTGTTGAACAAAGTCGTTTTACCGGCACCATTCGTTCCAAGCACCGTAACAAAATCACCACGATTGATCGTTAAGTTGAGTTGCTTAAGAATTTGGCGTTCTTCATTGCCAGTATTGACCGTCACAATAATATCTTTTAATTGTAGAATTGGCTCACTCATGCCGTGTCACCCCGTTTCGCATTAATTTTTGTACGTGGAATTTTTTTTGTAAGGTTGGCAACATAAGGGCTAACGCCAAAACAATTGCCGAGATCAGCTTTAAGTCGTCGGTGTTGAAACCTAATTGCAATACGATCAACAAAACAAAACGATACAAGATGCTGCCCAGAATTACGGCAACTAGGCGTTGATTCATGGTTAACTCGCCAAAGGCCACTTCGCCGATAATAATTGAAGCCAAGCCGATGACGATGACGCCGATACCCATACTAACATCGGCGTAACCATTACTTTGCGCCATCAATGCGCCAGAAATACCGATAAAACCGTTGGAAACCATCAAACCCATGATCGTCATACCGTCAGTTTTAATACCTAGCGAGCGCGCCATAGTCACATTGTCGCCGGTCGCAATAAACGCTTGACCAAGCTCAGTTTGTAAGAAATAGCCTAACAAAACCAAGGTCACCACTACGAACAAGAAACCAACCACAACGCCATCAAAATATTGTGGCAACTGAGTTAAGAATTTGGCTTTGAACAATGTGTTTTCATTTAACAAAGAAACGTTGGCTTTACCCATTACCCGCAAGTTGATCGAGTATAGCGCGGTCATAACCAAGATCCCCGCTAGTAAAATCGGAATCTTACCTTTGGTATAAAGTAACCCGGTCGCTAAACCAGCTAACATCCCAGCGACAAAAGCCAGTAGCGTTGCCAGTAATGGCGACATGCCATGCGTGATCGCCGTAACGGCTACGGCAGCGCCGAATGGAAAAGTCCCTTCAACGGTCATATCAGGAAAATTCAGTACGCGGAAAGTCAGAAACAAGCCGACGCCGAGGATCCCCCACATTAATCCCTGACCGATTGCTGATGTAATTAGACTCATTTGTAAACCTCCCCTTTCTGTTGTGCTTCTTTTTGTAAATGCGCTGGAATCTTGATACCCAGTAAATCGGCTTCTTTTTGGTTTAAAATAAGATCACCTTTGGCAATAATTTTAATTGGCGTGGTGGCTGGGGTTGATTTACCTTCCAGTACATCAGCCGCCATATTACCAGTTGCAACACCTAACTCATACTGATTGATACCGTATGTCGCTAGGCCACCATCCTTCACCATTGTGCCTGCTGGTGGAAAAACAGGGATCCTAGCAGCGTTGGTATTTTTCACCAAGGTCTGCATCGCACTGGCAATTGTATTATCGGTCGGCACGTAGACAGCCTTAACTTGGCGCGCCATGGTTTGTGCAACTTGGTCAACATCATTTGAATTAGATACAGTAAACTCTTTAACCGTGAAACCGTACTTAGGTGCGATTTTGCGGACGACCTTGACCTCGGCTTGGGCCGATGGGTCACTGGAAGTGTACATCACACCTAAGACTTTCACATCGGGTAAAAGTTCGCGAATTAATTTCAACTGATCCGCAGTGGGTGTCCGGTTAGAAACACCGGTGATGTTATGCCCTGGATGCGCGTTGTTAGCGACCAAGCCAGCCGATTTGGGATTAGAAATTGCGCCGAGGATCAACGGAGTCGTTTTATCCGTGTTGGCAATTGCCTGTGCTGCTGGCGTTGCGATCCCAATGTTCAAGTCAGTGCCTTCATTTTGAAAACGTTCGGCGATCGATTTTAGATTACTCTGATCACCTTCTGCGTTTTTAAAATCAATTTTAGCGGTTTTACCATCTGTAAAGCCGCGCTTACGCAACTGATCGATCGTCCCGCGACGAATATCATCTAATGCCGGATGCGACATCGTCTGCAAGATACCGATCGTTGGTTTTTTCACTGCTTGTGGCTTAGCTTGTTTAACGCCGCCTTCTTGGAAAAATGCAAAACCGAGAAAAACCAGCAACAAACCGATAAACGTTAACATGCGTTTCATGTAGAACCCCCCTAAATTTTTCAAGAAAAAAAGCAATCACCAATTTGGGGTGATTGCTTAAAAGTAAACAAAAACCCACATAGATTATCTATGTGGGCATAAAGAACAGCAAACCAACATAGATACGATCATCTGACAGATCGTATCTACACGACGGTCTGTCTACAGTTGGCTTTGCCACCAGGCATTGTTTAATTGTAGACGACGTTGTTGCATTGCTGTTCCTCTTTTCTCGATTTGAATTAAATTGAGTATAGCTTTATTGACCTAGCTTTGTCAAATCTATTTTTAATCTTTTTCACATTTAAAACAATAAAAAGGCGCAGGACACGTAATCCCACGCCTTTGATCACTAATTATCTTAAAATCTGTGACAATCGCGCAATTTGTTTGTTCATTGCTAACGAACTATCGTCTTGTTGCTTTTCTGCTGCCGTAAACGCAGCTGTATCAATGGTGTGTGCCGTTGCATCAACGCTAGCCGCCATTTGTGCGCAACCGGCCACGTAGTCGGTGTACGCTGCTAGTAGCAAATGATGAATGCCCATCGCTTTAGCAATTGGTCGCACTGCTTTAACTTCCGCCAAATTTTTTTGATAGGCGGCAACACCTTGGTCAAAGTTTGCTTTAATACTGCCCCATTGATCATTGCTAATGTCACCAACTGTATCGGTGGCAATAGCTTCTTTCAATAGTTCATAATCGCCATTTAAATCAGTGGTCAATTGCTCTGTCGTTTCGAGCATTTGATCAATGACCTGTGCATAATGCACCATAACTTGTTGTGCTTTTACCATGTTAGTTCAACCTCTTTAGTTTATTTATTCATACCCATACGTCGTTGAACGAATTTCACGATTTCCACAATGATCACGATCGAGAATGAACTGCCTAATACAGTGGCCCATTGATGCCAATCAAGTGGTGTTACGTGGAATAATTGGTTGAAACCAGGAATCAAAATTGTCGCTGCCATCAAGACAGTTGACGCTAAGATCGCCCAGTTAAACGAATGATTTGAAAAAATATTTTTGTGGAAAATTGTGCCATAAATCGACTTCACGTTAAAGGCATGGAAGAGCTGGATCAAGCCCAGCGTCGCAAACGCCATGGTTAGCGCATCAGCATGTGCCAAGCTACCATTAGCATGGACAGGATAAGTGATACCGATCCAATAAACCAACAGCGTGATCGCACCTTCTAGTATCCCTTGATAAATAATCGATTGACTGAGGCCACCCGATAAGAAGTTCGACTTACGCCCACGCGGCCTGCGTTTCATAATGTCGCGTTCCATGGGTTCAACACCTAAAGCAATTGCCGGGAACGTATCAGTGACTAAGTTGATCCATAGAATTTGTACGGGTGCTAGAATTTGCCAACCAAGAATGGTCATCATGAATAAGGTCAAAACTTCACCTAAGTTAGCTGACAGCAAGTACTGAATTGCTTTTTGAATATTAGCGAAGACTTTCCGCCCTTCTTCGACCGCCACGACGATCGTAGAAAAGTTATCATCAGCCAGCACCATGTCAGAGGCATTCTTTGAGACTTCTGTGCCGGTGATCCCCATGCCGATACCAATATCAGCGGATTTCAATGCAGGCGCATCATTAACGCCATCACCAGTCATCGCCACAACTTTACCACGTTTTTGCCAAGCCTTAACGATTCGTACCTTATGTTCAGGTGCAACTCGTGCGTAAACGGAGTAATCGCCGACACGTTTGGCAAATTCTTCATCGCTCATGTCGTCAAGTTCGTTCCCACTGATAATTGCTGCTTCATCATGGTCACCAATAATACCTAAACGTTTTGCGATGGCTTCGGCTGTATCGCGGTGATCACCAGTGATCATCATTGGCCGAATACCTGCTTCTTTGGCTTCACGTACCGCGCCAGCAACTTCAGGTCGTTCTGGATCGATCATCCCGATTAAACCAGTAAAGATCAACTCTTGTTCGACTGTATCGGTGTCAATTTTAGCCGGAAGTTCAGTGACAACTTTATAGGCCATCCCTAAAACACGCAAGGCTTGGCGCGCCAATTGTGTATTTGTGCTTAGAATCAAGTCACGCTCAGTATCGTCCATTGGTTTTACGGTATTGTCGACTTCATATTGCGTTGCCCGCATCAATAACTGATCAGGCGCACCCTTTGTGGCAATCAAATAACGACCATCATCCAATTCGTGGATCGTAGTCATTAATTTACGTTCTGAATCAAACGGTACTTCATCGACCCGCGGTAACTGCTTCAGTAACGCCGCCACGTCCAATTTATGAGCTAAACCAAACTGAACAAGCGCAGTTTCGGTAGGATCACCGAGTAATTTGCCTTCTTTATCCATTTTAGTATCGTTAGCTAGCGTCATGACCTGCACAGTCATATCGTTTAGGTCAGCCTTGCTCTCGCTGGCGGTAGTCAATTGATTATTAGTAAATAAACGCTCAACAGTCATTTTGTTTTGCGTTAAAGTTCCTGTTTTATCAGAAGCAATAATGTCAGTACTACCTAAGGTTTCTACCGCTGGTAATTTACGGACAATGGCATTACGTTTGGCCATCCGCTTGGTACCTAGCGCCAAAGTAACGGTAACGATTGCTGGTAATCCTTCTGGAATCGCTGCTACAGCTAAAGAAATAGCCGTTAACAACATGTTCAGCAAGGTCTCACGTTGATTCAACATCCCCAGTGCAAAAATCAGGACTGATAAGAATAAAATCAACCAAGTCAGCGTTTTACCTAATGAATTTAAGTTTTCTTGTAAAGGTGTTTTAGTTTCATCAGTTTGGTTCAGCATGCCGGCAATACGACCCACTTCGGTCTGCATCCCCGTTGCGATCACAACCCCAGTTCCACGGCCATTCGTGATATTACTATTCATGAACGCCATATTGGTTTGATCACCAAGACTGATTTTTTCATCCGGCTGTAGATCTAACGACGCCGTTTGCTTTTCCACCGGTACCGATTCACCAGTTAATGCAGCTTCTTCGATACGCAAAGTCTGCGCGGAAATTAGTCGTAGATCAGCTGGCACCACATCGCCCGCTTCCAATAAGACAATATCGCCTGGCACCACGTCTTCACTTTTGATCGTGATCAATTCACCATCACGACGGACGTGAGCCATTGGTGCAGACATATCTTTCAGTGCATCGATGGCGGCTTCAGCTTGGACTTCCTGGAACACGCCGAAAACAGCATTCAAAATAACAACCAATAGGATAATGACGGCATCAGCGATTTCACCACTAAAGCCGGCCACGATCGCGGCAACTAATAAGACAGCGATCATGAAATCCTTAAATTGATCAATAAAACGTTCAATGATCGTTTTGCGACGTTTAGCAACTAAGCTATTGGCGCCGCCCTCGGTTAAGCGTTTGTTAGCCTCCGCCTTGGTCAAACCTTGTTGCTCGGTGGTGTGCAGCGTTGCTTGTACCTCTGCAGTCGTTGTGCTGTAGAACTTTTTCTCTTGGGCCAAACTTGATTCCCCCTTTTGATCGATTCGCAGCATACAAAAAGTGAGGCCCATGTATGTTGCATAAACACACATAAGTCTCACTTTTTAAGATAACACCAGAAAAATCGATTGACTTTCCTTGTTGACGACGTTATCACGAAGTATCCGACAAGCACTCAAAATTTGAGTCAGTTAGCACCACAAATTGTAGCACAACTAATTTAGCCGCAACTTCGCAAGTTACTCCCCTATGATTTAAGCCTAGTATAACTGATTATTTATTGAATGTACAAGAAAAAAACCGGTTAGTGCCAAAAATTATCAAAAATTGTAATTGGTAGATGTCGTTTATGCGCTGTTTTTAAATACCAGCTTTCAATTTTTTCAGCAGCAGCTGGCGCCACATCTTTACCTTCAAGGTAATCGTCGATATCATCATACCGCACACCTAGCGCTACTTCGTCAGGTAATGCAGGTCGATCTTCTTCCAAATCAGCGGTCGGTACTTTTAAATAAAGATGTTCCGGCGCGCCTAACGCTTCAAGCAGCTGCTTACCTTGCCGTTTATCCAACCGGTAGAGTGGCACTAGATCCGCACCACCATCACCAAATTTCGTATAGAATCCAGTGATCGATTCTGCCGAATGATCAGTTCCCAGCACAACCCCTTGACGTGCGCCGGCAATGCCGTATTGGGCGATCATTCGCTGGCGAGCTTTAATATTACCTTTGTTAAAATCATTGATCGTTAATTGATTCGCTTCTAAAGCCGCCACCGTTGCGTCAACAGCTGGCTTGATATCGACCCGCTGCGTTTCATCCGCTTGTATAAAGTCGATCGCTGCCATGGCATCACTTTCGTCAGCTTGTTCCCCATATGGCAAACGAACCGCAATAAAACGATAGGCATCATCACCGGTTTCAGTGCGAATTTCTGCTGCCGCCATTTGGCCCAAGCGGCCAGCCAATGTAGAATCTTGGCCGCCAGAAATCCCCAACACTAACGTTTTAACAAAGGGATATTTCTTCAAATAATTTTTGAGAAAATCAACACTTTTACGAATTTCAACTTGCGGATCAATAATTGCTTGGGTTTTCATTGCCGCAATAATTTCTGTTTGTAACGGGCGCATAGGCTCACTCCTAGTCATATTTTAAATTTTTAACGGCGCTTGGCCTTACATGATCACTGGCAACACCGGGCGTTACACTATGCTTTCAGTATACCACGCCGTAAACCAGGGTGCCGCAATGATACTACCTTACAAAACACCAAAAAACGCCACAGAATCAGCTGATCCTGCGGCGTTCATTCACTACTAAAGTTGCTTACCACTAACTTGTTGGCGCACTTGACCAATGATTTTCATTTTATGATCATACAATTTTTGCGATAAGTCGACCGGATAATCTTGTGGGTTTAAATCCCGCTTGTATTCATCCCACAAAGACTCCAGCATTGCCGCAGAGTAACGGCGAATTTCTGGTAGCTCAGGTAGGTCATAAACTAACTGACCATCCTTATAAATTGTCCGCAATAATGGCCGCGCATTGAAGTTGGAAATCGTTTTGTTGATGTAAGTGTAGTTAGGGTGGAACATATACAGTGCTTTTTCCGCCAAGGGGTCTTCGTCCCAAATGGTGACATAGTCGCCTTCTGACTTGCCATCATCCTTTTTGGTGATCCGCCAAACTTGTTTCTTACCTGGTGTGGAAACTTTGATCGCGTTGCTGGACAATTTCACTGTATCCTGCATTTCACCATTTTCATCTTCGATAGCGACTAACTTGTACACCGCACCCAGTGCTGGCTGGTCATAAGCGGTGATCAGATGTGTACCGACACCCCAAACATCAATTTTAGCGTGCTGCATTTTTAGATTTTGGATCGTTTTTTCGTCAAGATCATTCGACGCATAAACTTTAGCCTCAGGGTAACCAGCTTCGTCTAGTTGCTGACGCACACGCTTGGAAATATACGCCATATCACCGGAATCGATGCGCACACCTAAGAAATTGATTTTGTCACCCATTTCGTTGGCCACTTTAATCGCATTAGGTACACCACTTTTCAACGTGTCGTAGGTATCGACTAGAAAAACACAATCCTTGTGCGTCTCGGCGTAGGCTTTGAAGCCGCGATAATCGCTGCGATAAGCTTGAACCAATGAATGCGCATGTGTACCGCTGACTGGGATGCCAAAAATTTTACCGGCGCGTACATTACTGGTCGCGTCAAAACCACCAATATAGGCGGCACGGGTACCCCAAATTGCGGCGTCCATTTCTTGAGCGCGGCGCGTACCAAATTCCATCACACTATCCGTGCCAACAACCGAGCGGATCCGTGCGGCCTTAGTGGCGATCAAAGTTTGATAATTGATCACATTTAATAGCGCTGTTTCAACTAATTGACAGTCGGCCAATGGTCCTTCGACCTGTAAAATCGGCTCATTATTGAAGACTAAATCGCCCTCAACTGCCGAACGAATCGTACCAGTGAATTTAAAATTCTTCAAGTAAGTTAAGAATTCTTCGGGATAGTCCTCAGCTTCTCGTAAATAAGCGATGTCTGAATCCGTGAAAGAAAGTTGTTGAATAAAACGAACGACATGTTCCAAACCCGCAAAAATCGCGTAACCATTGCCAAATGGCATCTCACGGAAGTAGCATTCAAAAACTGACTGCCGGTTGTGAATTCCTTCTTGCCAATAGGTTAACATCATATTGATTTGGTATAAATCGGTATGCAGTGTGTAACTGTCATCCGGATATAGTTTTGTCATCATCAGTCTCCACTTTTAGTTTTAATGATAGTTTAGCATTTTTGTTCCCTAGTTGCGACTATTTACGGGATAATTGTCGATAAGCGCACCACATTCGCCAGCGGCCTTGCAACATCTCAGTAAAGCGCCGCCGCTGCATACCAGTTACGTTATCACCGTGGCGAACGTAGGCCATCAACGGTTGCGGTAGCACCGCCATTTTCATATGTTCATGCCGGGCCACTAAGAAAAGCCACTGATCATGCATTTCGATTCGTTCCGGAAATGGTAGCGCGCGCTGCAATAGTCGCTGACTGACCGCCATCATTGCGCCAGTATAGCCATTCTTCAGTAAATTACTACCTACCGTTTGCGGTAACTGGTTATGATTGTATTGATTCCATGAAGCGGCGATCTGTTGCTCATCTTGATCAACAACAACGCCATCATGAACGATCAAATCAGCCTTTTGCTGTTGAAAAGCAGTAACGACTTGTGCAACCTTATCGTCAAACCAAACGTCATCTTGATCGGCTAAAAAAACAAGTTCGCCTTGCGCTTGTTTTAGCGCGCGGGCAAAACTTTTGATTGGGCCCTGATTTTGTGAATTGATCAATAGCCGCACCTGAACTGAACTATTGCTGACTAAGTCTTTGATCATCGCCACCGTTTGATCTGTTGAATGATCATCGACGATCACCACTTCATCCTGAGCGGATAACTGCATCAAAATCGACTGTAGCTGTCGGGCCACTGTTTGAGCGCCATTATAAGTTGCCATACAAACTGAAAGCATTGCGCACCTCTCCTTCAATTAAGGTAGTTTAAGCCACCAAGCTAGAAAAACCGCCAACCCCATTTATTAAAATAACGGTACATTGAGGTCAGAAATAACTTAAAACCACGGCTGCTTTTGTGCGAATCGCGGGCATAGTAATGGATCACTGGCGCGTCGGGCAGGTAAAAAATCTGGCCGCCAGCTTGATTGATCCGCATACACAAGTCGTTGTCCTCAAAATACATAAAGAAACGCTCGTCAAAGCCGCCGATCTGCCGCAAGATACTGGTTCGTAAAAACATGAAGGCCCCAGAACCAAAACGAATCTGCTGCCGCTCATCGCTAAGATCACGACATTCATAACGTGCAATTCGCTTAGCAAATAAGCGTTTAACAAAATTGAAGCGGACAAAGCGCAATAAATAGTCGAACACATCTAACTTATAGCGGATCAAATATTGAACTTGCCCATCAGGATCAGTAATTTTCGGCGTGATCATACTAACCGCCGGCTGTGAAGCAAGATAATCATACATGGTCACGAAACTAGTGCGATCAATTAAAATATCCGGATTACAGCAGACAAAATAATCAGTTTTACTTTGGACTAAATTAACATTATGGCCGTAACCAAAGCCGTGATTATCATCAGCTGCAGTAATAATTACTTGTTCGGATGCCAACGCTTGCAGTTTTTCAACATAAGCCGGTGCCGAATGATTATCAAAAATCCGCAACGTCACTGGATAATGCGCCAATACCTCTGATTTAAAACGCGCGACTGCTTCAAAAATATGCGCGCTATTATAGGTTACAATACTAACCGTTACTGGTGCCATTCACTTCACCTCCCAGCTTCAAAATAAGGGCCAAAAAGCAACCGAGTGCCCTTTAGCCCTTTGTTAAATTTAGAAAATTTCACAGTAACGACCTACGCCGCATTAAAATCCTAGCACTCCACTAAAATAGTTTCCTGCAATAGTTATTCACTAAACATATTTTGAAACTATTTTTTTCAAGTCAGAACTAAACGTGGCCGAAAAGCTAAACGCCCGTTTAGACCGACTAGTCTTCTGCCCCAAATTCGCGGGTAACAACTTTTTGCGCGGCTTCGATCACTTGATCCATGTTGTAGTATTTATACTGACCTAAGCGACCACCGAAAATGACATTAGGCTGAGTTGTCGCTAGTTCACGATACTGTTTGAATAGCCCGTTATTGCGCTTATCGTTAACTGGATAATAAGGCTCATCACCACGTTGCCAATTTTCCGGATATTCGCGAGTAATGATGGTTTTATTTTTATCACCTTTACCGAATTCAAAATGCTTATGCTCAATGATTCGTGTATAAGGCGTTTCAGCATCGGTGTAATTGACCACCGCGTTGCCTTGATAATTATCGACATCTAATTCTTCTTCTTCAAAACGTAGGCCACGGTATTCCAGCTCGCCAAGTTGGTAATTAAAGAATTGATCGATCATCCCAGTGAACACCACGCGCGGATAATCCGCCAAATAGCTGTCTTTATTGGCAAAGAAATCTTGATTCAATTCAACGTCGATCAAAGGATCTGCTAATAACTTTTCAACGATCTGGGTATAGCCACCAATGGGGATGCCTTGGTAAGTGTCATTGAAATAGTTGTTGTCATAAATATAACGCACTGGTAACCGGCGAATAATAAACGCTGGTAATTCAGTTGCTTTCCGACCCCATTGTTTTTCAGTATAACCCTTGATCAGTTTCTCGTAAATATCAGTACCGATCAACGAGATTGCCTGCTCTTCCAAGTTTTCTGGCTTTTTATCGCCTAAAACTTTGCGCTGTTCGTCAATTTTAGCCTTGGCTTCAGCCGGTGTGATCACGCCCCACATTTTATTGAATGTGTTCATGTTAAACGGCATGTTATACAACTCGCCCTTATAGTTGGCTACTGGTTCGTTGGTATAACGATTAAATTCAGCAAATTGTTGAACAAAATCCCAAGTTTTTTTAATACTAGTGTGGAAAATATGTGCGCCAAATTTGTGCACTTGGATACCAGCTTGTTCTTCTGTGTAAATATGACCGGAAATGTGATCGTCCTTCTCGATCACTTTGACCCGCTTGCCGCGTTTAGCAGCTTCATAAGCGAAAGTGGCGCCAAATAAGCCAGCACCAACAACTAAATAATCATAATCTTTCATATTAACTTCCTTTCGGTTAAACCTAGCACTTGTTAAGTAGCGATTTTTAATTAATTGAACTTCATTTCGATATTAGCGTGTGTCATCGTAAACTGATCAGCACATACCGTGCAATAAGTATTTTAGCATAAGCAATCCTATTTTAGCCACCCAAGAGCCAGTTAGCGGTAAACGCCGGTATGATCGTATCATGTAGTAACGGCACTATTTCAAAATAGACCACCGCCAAAAAATAGATCCCGAAGGCACCACTATACAACCAGCGTAAATAATGACGGCGCGGCAATGCGTCAAGTGTCGTCAGAAAAGCAACCACCGTAAAGGGAATCACATTCCGTAACGCGCGGGCAAACGAAAATTCATAGGTATACATGGGCATGGTCAAAACACCAACGACGATAAACGTGAACGTTAACCAAATAATTTGTCGTTGGCGTGGCGTTAATAGCTGACGCTCCGTTAAGTAACGATAGCTGAAGTAAGTGAAAGCCAAATCAAACATACTGAATAACCAAAATGGTAAATAACCGAGCCGGACTTTTTGCACAAAATAAAGTGATAAATGGCTAAGATGCAAATGACCCAGTAATTGTAGCAATCCTTGCGCCAATTGCGGTACCATCACCACAACTGATAATAGAAAGACAACACTAAGCAAACTAATTTTCCATAAATTATGCTCATCAAAATAGTACAACGGAATGACTAATAAATATAAAACGCCTAGTACTTGAAAGCTAGCACCCAATAATACAAAAAGTGTAAATAGCGCTAAATTACGGTATGTTTTTTCCAACAAAAAATGGCTGGCGTACACTAAGAGCGCCATCATCATAAAGTTACGTAGCTGAATAACATCCAAGAAAAACGGATAACAGAAATAAAGTGCCATAAAGCCAGCTGTATGCGGTGTTAACTTTTGAATTCCCCGATATAAAATGATCAAGAAAATCGCCGCTAAAACTAGCCGAAATTGCTGATAATCGAATCCTAATAATGCGCCGATTCGGGTCAGCACACGATAACCAGGCTCGCCATACGGGATATGTGCGTTATAGAGCCACTGATAAGTAAAAAAATCAGCGTTATTTGTGTTGGCGCCCATCAAAACGATCATGCAGGCCAAAAACAGCCACTCAAACCAGCGGTGTTTGCGCTGGCGGAAACTGGCTACAAGATTCATCAGGTAAGTGATCGTTGTCGTTGCTAATAAATACACGCTATCCCAACCTTACTTTGCTGCCGAACGACGCTGCCACAGCTCACGTACAAAAATCCAGAGAAAGCCGAGCAACATACCTGCAAACATAAATTTCAACATAATTTCACTCCTTGAGATCGTCGTTATCTGGCGGTCTGCGCTGGTTGCGCGCACTAATACCTGACTATTTTGTAACTGGTAGCGCTTAGTAAATTGTTGTACCGCTACTTTGGCTGCAATGTTCGCCCCTTTGATTGCGGTGGTCCGTTTATGGCTGGTTGCGTTGATCTGGATCAAGCCAGAGTTATGTGGCATCTCCACCATAATCGCACCAGGCTGATCAAAGTCAGCAGCCAAATCAGCTTTTTTAAGCGCCCGCCGTACTGCTTTATCCGTTGTCGGTGCTTTGAAATTATCGCTGAATAACTGCGTTAGCTCGCTACCATTGGAGTAACGAACATACTTAGTCGTCCCAATTTGCTGATGACGTACTTTAGTTAAACTGATCAACGCCTGACTGTGATATAGTGGCGCACTTTGCGGATGCCATGTAACACTAACACCAAAACCGAGAACCCCAAAAACAATGGCGTTAAGCACGACCACTTTAAATAAATGAACTAATTGCTTTAACGTTGTACTTGGCTGTGTCATCTAACCACCTCAATTACCAAAATACAAAACGACATTCACTGGCGTTGTTGACTGTGACTGTTGTTGTAACTGATAGGCCGCCTTTTTAGTGGTAACGCCTTGTTGCAGCAACAATAAACGAGCAGCAGCTAAATGCAACGCTAATTGTTGGTTGCCCACAATTTCTGCGCCTGCCGCAACAAAGATGATCCGCTGAAAATCGCCTTTCAATCGTGCTAGGCTACGTTCAAATTCTGCTAGCGTCAACAAAGTTGGTGTAGCTGGTGACTGTGGTAATCGTGCTACTGTACCGCCTTGATAATCCGCCGGCGTGGTCGCTACAGCAAATTGCTGTAACATCGCCGTATCTGTAGCTAGATCAACTAGCAACACACGATCACCAGCAGCTGCATATTGTTGTGCTAAAGCCTGCACAGCCGCCGTTAGCTCTGAACTCGCATTAGGCAATTGTGCAACTAAAATCTGCGCGTGTGGGGTTGCAATATCCAATGTATTACGCACAGTAGCTAATTCAATAGCGGTGGGTTGTTGGGTCAAAATAAGTGGTGTCGCCGCCAAAGTTGACGCCACAAAATAACGGCTACGAATCCGTCGATCTAAAATTTCAACCACACAACCACTGGCTAAGCCTAAAATAATTGCCGCGATCACCAAAATAGCGATCCGTTTTATTGGTAACTTTTGGATGGCTAACACTTGATTAACTCGCGGTTGAGTGACTACCTTGCCACGACCTAGACCCATGATTGGTTTTACATTTTGACTGGCCACTTGAGCGTAAACCTGAGCAATTTGCTTGGCTGTTACTCGCTTGTCCGTGGTCACATTGATCTCAATTAAAGAATTGTTATTATTGGTATGTGCGTCGACCATTTTTTCCAACGCCGACAACGATAATTTAATGCCTTGCTGCGCTAACTTCGTTCTTACTGGTCGCGCGATCAAGTCAGTCCCTACCACGTCAGCAAAAGTCGTCACATACTGCGGATTAACGGTTTGCTCCAAGACCACCTGCTGCTTACTTTCAGGTAAAGTCAATAGAACTTGGCTCGTTGCTGTATATTTAGGCGCTGCTGTTGGTGTCGCACGGCCTAAATGTAAGACAAAGAAACCGCCGACCAGCACTACTAGAGCCACTATAATTTCGATTAATAATCGTCGGTGCAAGACATTACTGATCTCGCGCCAACTAATTTTTTTACTTTCTAACATAGACTCACCTTTTCAAAGTGTTGTTGATTGCACTAAGCATTGATTTCTTGCATGAAAGCCGCTAATGCTTCTTGCCAAGTCGGTAATTTAAAACCAGTTGCCTTAGTTTTACTTAGATCAAGAATTGAATGCCGTGGCCGCCAAGCTTTTTGGGGGTATTCAGCAGAGGTCACCGGACTAACGGTTACCGCCTTATCCTTAAGAATTGCTTGGGCAAACTGATACCAGTTACAACTATTATCATTGGATAGATGGTAGATGCCGTAGTCCAGTTGATGATCCAGCGTAAAGGTCATAAATTCAGCCAAGGTCCGTGTCCATGATGGTCGACCGAATTGATCATTGACCACCGTTAATTGATCGTAAGTTTTAGCCAAATTCAACATGGTGTAGACGAAGTTTTTACCATATTCGCCGTAAACCCATGAGGTGCGAATAATGTAATATTTATCCGCCAACCGTTGCACTGCTTGTTCGCCTTCATATTTGGCGCGACCATACTCATTGCGCGGCGCTGGTTGTGCGTCAACGGTATATTCAGCATCCTGATCCCCCGCAAAAACATAGTCAGTACTAATATAAACCACGATCGCGCCGACTTGGTTAGCAGCCGCCGCAATATTGGCCGTGCCATCAACGTTAACTTTTTGATTGACTGCTTTACCTGGTGCTTCTTCAGCGGCATCAACTGCCGTAAAAGCTGCACAATGATAAACAACTTGTGGCTTGAAATCAGTAAAATAAGCCCTAACTGCTGCTTCGTCAGTAATGTCTAGTTCCTTACTGTCAGTTGCCCGATATTCAGTTTCACGTGCATCTAATAAGTGGCGTAATTCAGTACCAAGCTGCCCATTAGCGCCGGTAATTAAAATTCGCATAATTAACGCTCCTCGCTCTACTTCATTTTATGTACGAAAAAAGCAAGGCAAATGTCCCCGCTAGCGGATGTCGCATGTGTTCCACTTGCCCCGCTCCACTACTTCAATCCAGCGCGCGCCTTCAATGGCTGCCACCAAGCTTCGTTATCTTCGAACCATTTGATGGTTTTCACGATCCCAGTGTCAAACGTATATTCAGGTGCCCAGCCGAGTTCAGTTTCGATTTTCTTCGGATCAATGGCGTACCGCCGATCATGACCTAAACGATCAGCCACATACTTAATCCGTGAATCTGGTAAGTCTAAAGCTTCAATGATCCGATGGACGATCTGGTTGTTGGTCCGTTCGTTATGACCGCCAACGTTATAAACTTCGCCCTTTTTACCTTCGCGGAAAACAAGGTCGATGGCGCGGCAATGATCGGTGACGTATAACCAGTCACGAATATTCTTGCCATCACCATAAATCGGCAAGTCTTTACCTTCCATCCCGTTAGAAACCATCAATGGGATCAACTTTTCTGGAAATTGGTAAGGCCCGTAGTTGTTGGAACAACGGGTGATATTCACGTTTAAGCCATAAGTTTCGTAATAAGCGCGGACGATCATGTCGGCGGACGCTTTACTGGCAGAGTAAGGCGAATTAGGCTGTAGTGGTGAGGTTTCTTCGAAGTAGCCTTCTGCACCTAACGTGCCATAAACTTCGTCCGTCGATACTTGTAGATATTTAGTGATGTTTTCTTTTTTAGCCACGTCTAACAACGCTAGCGTACCTTGGACGTTGGTTTCGATGAACACTTCTGGGTGCAAGATGGAACGATCCACATGAGATTCAGCGGCAAAATTGATAATGCCATCAATTTTGAATTCATGAACTAAATGGGTCACCAACTCACGATTGGTAATATTACCGTGGACAAAGTGATGCCGTGGTTCGTCCTTTAAATCATCTAAATTATGGCTATTGCCCGCATAGGTCAATAAGTCTAAGTTGACGATCGTATCTTCAGGATGAGCAGTCAACATATAATGGACAAAATTAGCGCCGATAAAGCCGGCACCACCGGTAACAAGCAAGTTCATTTATTTTGCCTCCCAAGTAAAGTTCAGTTCTGCGTCCTTCAATTGCGGATGGTGTTGATCCTTTTCAGACAAAACTAAATGATCCAACGGCATTGGCCAAACGACACCAATATCAGGATCGTTATAAGCGATGCCCCGATCCGCTTTTGGTTCGTAGTAGCCGTCAACTTTGTAAGCGACGTTCACATTAGGGGTCAAAGTAACAAAACCGTGAGCAAAACCTTTTGGCACTAACAATTGGCGATGGTTATATTCGCTTAAAATATAGCCTTCCCATTGGCCAAATGTTGGTGAACCCTTACGAACGTCCACCAAAACATCGTAGATCACACCGGTAATTGCCCGCAACAACTTGGTTTGCGCATATGGGGCTAATTGGTAATGTAAGCCGCGTAGCACACCGGGTTCAATTGATAGTGATTGGTTATCTTGGTTAAAGTCATTGTCGATCCCAGCAGCGATAAATTTATTCTTCGTGTAAGTTTCAGTGAAAAAGCCGCGATGATCGCCGAATACATCGGTCTCAACAATGCGGACATCTTGTAAGTTTGTTTTTAATACATTCATTGTTTATCTCCCTATCTTTTGCGGAAACGTGTTTGGAAAAGCAGCTTCCTGCGCCTAGCTACGTAAGCCAAACGCATCAGTACATGCTGCTTATTGTCTTACTAGGCTAGTGCTCAGAAGCTGAACGCTTTTTCAAAACACTCTCTAGCCTAAGTAATCTAGTTGGTCTGTGGCTAAGCGGATCATGTACTGGCCGTACTCGGTTTTCTTTAATGGCTGCGCCAATTCCAATAATTTATCTTTAGTGATATAACCCATCCGGTAGGCGATTTCTTCTAAGCATGCCACTTCAAGGTTTTGGCGGGTTTGGATGGTTTCGATGAAGCTAGACGCTTGCTGCAACGAAGCGTGGGTGCCGGTATCCAACCAAGCAAAACCACGTCCCATTAATTGAACGTCTAATTGACCGCGGCGCAAATATTCCTTATTCACGTCGGTGATCTCCAATTCGCCACGTGGAGAAGGTTTAATGTTCTTAGCGATCTCAACCACTTGATTATCATAGAAATACAAGCCAGTTACCGCGTAGTTACTAGCCGGATGTTCCGGCTTTTCGACGATCGAAATCGCGTGCTGATTTTCATCAAAATCAACAACACCGAAACGTTCTGGATCATTAACGTGATAACCAAAAACCGTTGCGCCCACTTCTTTAGCCGCTGCTTGTTGCAACATTTTGGACAAGCCGCCACCATAGAAAATATTATCACCTAAAATCAAACAAACGGAATCGCCAGCAATAAAGTCTTCAGCCAGAATAAAAGCCTCAGCCAAACCATTGGGCTGTTCTTGGACTTTGTATGAAATATTCAATCCTAATTCATGTCCATCGTCGAATAACTCTTCAAAGCGCGGCGTATCTTTCGGTGTGGAAATAATACAAATGTCCTGAATACCGGCCAACATTAAACTGGACAGCGGATAATAGATCATCGGCTTATCATAGACGGGAATCAATTGTTTTGAAATTGCCCTTGTGACCGGGTACAAACGAGTGCCCGAGCCACCTGCTAGAATGATACCTTTCATTTGGAGGTTCCTCCTACTCAAAATTAGGGATTAATTTCTGTTGCCAGAAATCTTTGTTTTCCTGTACGGATGTCCTTCCTCGCTAAGTTGATAAATCAACAAGTCGGACAGGCTCCTACTCAAAATTAGGGATTAATTTCTGTTGCCAGAAATCTTTGTTTTCCTGTACGGATGCGACTTTCTACTCGGCCGGTTGCGCCAGTAGAAATCGACAGCGGGAAGTACGTTATTACTTAGCTAAAGCGCACTAACAATTTATTCTGGCTGTTAGTGTTGCTAGAAACGAGCGCCAGCGTCCTTCCTCACTAAGTTGATAAATCAACAAGTTGGATAGATTCCTACTCAAAATTAGACCGCGCTAACCTTCAATATTTTACCACAAAATAAGCGTATGCAAAAAAACAGTTCTTATTTCGGTTGATGCCCAAAGATAAATTTTAATAGATAGGCTGCTTTTGGCAAGTCATGTTTGAGTAATAACTGACTGGAAAAACGTAAAATCAAATGATATCGATAATGCAATTCGCTAATTTTTTGATATTGGTGATAATAACGCCATTCCGCAGTAATAATACTCCGGTAACGCGGCATTTTAATTTGTTGTGTATTCATTACTGACAATTCATGCTGTAAAACACTGGATAATACCTGAACAGTCCCCTGATGCTGATCAATTTGATAAAATAACCAATTATCTAAAAAATCTAATTGAAAATCCTGGCTAAAGCCGCCAAGTTGGCTCAAAAAGTCAACTTGGATCATCGCTGCCGAGTTAATTGCTAAAGCATGCTGCTGCTGACCAAGCGCCAAAGGTATAACCTTAAACGGTGACCGAATATCACGTGGTGACATTAAAACACCAGCAGCTTCAATTTGCGGAACAATTGCCTGTTCTACTGCCGATTGCGTTACCTGCTGCCACAATTGATCAATAAAATCCGCAGTTAAGGATGTATCTTGATCCAATAGCCACAAAAATTGGCTTTTATTTTCCTGGGCTTTTTTTAAACCAAAGTTATAAGCAGTTGCGATACCTAAATTACGTGAATCGTGATGATACTCAAAATCTGGTAACCAGCCTAATTGTTCAGTTGTGTGTGGTTGGGGAGAATTATCATAGAGCACAAAATGAGTTTGTTCCAATAATTTCTGTGTTGTTGGGCCACTACTCTGTGCCAGCGACTGTAACGTTATTGCTGTCTGTAGTTCGGTTTGATAAAAAACAACAACTGCAGTTAATTGCACTCAATTCACCTCATTTGATTTTATTTTTCGAACTTTAGGCTGAAAATGTTTGCCCGCTGACCAGCCACGAATAATAATGCTGATTTTACGCCAACGTTGCGGTTGCTTACTAAACAAGACTTGTAATAGCTTAACAAAATTACGGTAAGATTCCTTAAACACACCTTTGCGGCCATCAGTAACACGTTCTAAATAATACTTATTTCGGAAATAATAATAATAGAGCGGTAATCGACCAGCGTTATCCGTTAAAATATCCGGCTCACGACCGCCTTTAGTTTTGTGGAGAACGTTAGCAGCCAACACCATGTATGCTGGTGCAAAGTGGGTTAAACGCCGAGTAAACTCAATATCATCAAACCAGATAAAGAACTCAGGAATCGACAAACCAACTACAGCTACAGCGGCACGCGGTACCAATAGAGAAACAAATGAACCAGATGCCAGCTGAATTAGACCATTTGCTGATTTAGCCGACCAACTCTTAACTGTTTCAGGTACATTATTAGGTGTTCCATCCATTAATCGCACATTTGAGCTCAGAAAACCAAATTGTCCATTCAACGATTCGGCTGCAGCCACTAATTTAGCCAGTGCGTTGGTATCCGGAATAGTATCATCATCCATTAACCAGACTAAATCGCTGGTTGTATCGTTAAAACCGCGCTGTAGACCAAGTGTAAAACCACCGGAACCACCAAGATTCTTAGATAAATTAACTACTTGTAGCCGTGAATCGGCCAGCCCAGCTAAATAATCTGCAGTTTTATCTGTGCTATTATTATTGATCACTAATAATTTAGTCACTGAATAAGTTTGCGCGAGCACCGCAGCAATACTTTCTTTCAATAAGGTTAGACGATTATAAGTCACAATCACTGCGGTCACTTGTGTATTCATTTATTTTCTACCTTTCAAAACTATATTTTTAGGCACAAAAACCAGTCAACCAATACTACTATTTATTGTATGGAAATTAGTCTGCAATTACAGCCATTCTCTTTAAAATTAACGAATTATTCAATATTTAGTTCTACATCATTTTAGTTTCACAATAATAGTGTTATCGACAACCTTTATCGAACCCTTAGCAGGATACTCCGGCATATTATCGGCATTAGGCTCTAAGTTTAAAAATTCGTCATGTGTCATTGCTTGATACTGAATCCCCATAGTCTGCATGATTTTCAATATATTTATTGTTGAAGCATAGCTGTCACCCGTAAATTGACCAAACTGGAACATTGATAGTCCAAGCATATCACTCGTCAGTATAAGTGATGACTGCGATGGCCAAACACCTACAAACATTAATTTATAGTTTTCTGGATGATTCAAGCCCAAATTATCGATACTAGTTGTTATTCGTTCAATTTTACGCTGATCTTCTTCATATTTCATTTGATCGGCAAATAATAAATTTGTTGTTAAATTAACTTGACTAAAAGTGTAAAAAGCAGTTATCCCAATAAGCACTATTTTGCCAATTCTTTTAGTGAAATATAAACTATCCACAAATACAACAATTGCCACGACAAATGGATATACCGGTACCAAGGTACGCGCATTCGGTGCTTTACCGGCTACGAAAATCATGATAAAGATCGATAAAAATAATGTGCATAACGCGATAAAAAAACTAAGTTTAGACTTCAAATGACGCAAGTATTGAATTATAAGTACAAACAAGCTTAAGATTAAACTCACCAATAAAAGATAATTATAGATTAGATCCCCTTTAGCCGGAAAGATAACTACCTTTAAGCCCCCCAGTAAATGTAATAAAACTGTTTTAAAAGGCATTGTTCCCCATAAAGACTGATCCCTCAAATATGAAGATGCTGGGACATTATAATAATTTTGAATCACTTTATTTAAGACAAAGTACCCTATTAAACTAGTAAAGAGGATCATTATGTATGGCGTTACTAACTTTAATAAGTTTCGTATACTAACAATGGAATCTCCTATTTGGTTTCGATAAATGATCAATAAGCTAACAAACGAAACCAAAGCAACATAATACAATATAAATGATTGATATACAGTTAGCGCAAATATTAAACATGCGGTTGCAAACAAATTCTGAATCGTGAAATTTCTAGTTGTTTGAAAAGTTAAAATAACGGATAACGTAGTAACGATCATCATTAAGGAAAATTCAAAATTCTGTAAAACAAAATAATATTGATAAACAAATAGTTGGCTGGTAATAAACAAACTGGGTATAATAAAAATTTTAGTTGTTGAATAATGCTCTCCTAAAACCCGGTACACTAGATAACAAATCATTAAACTAGTCAAAATTAAACAAGCAAAACTCAATACATTTAGTAAATACACATTAGTATAACCACCAAATAATAACCGTTTTAGTAGAACCATTCCTGGACGATCAATTGCTATCCAATGGCGTAACGTTTCAGAATAATTAGTCATTAGTTGGATTGTATCCATAGCATAGTTTGTATTGAACATTTTTATTCCGTAAACAACGATTCCTACGAATAAAGTGTATACAATTAATAAAGAATTTGATTTACTGAACCTTTTAATATTTCTAAACACTACAAAACTCCCCTAACCCGCGTTTGCCTAAAAGCCCCAACACTACACAATAATAATGCCACTTTTTTCAAAATATCTTATTCATATTATATAACAGATGTAGAACTAATAATATAAAACATATTTCCCCATACAAAAAGCCGCCAACCAGCACCGATGCCAGTTAGCGGTTCCTTAGCGCTCTAGATAAAATTCAAAGCGACTACCTACATATTGGGTGCGCACGTATTCAAAAGGTGTGCCACTCTTTAAAAAGGATAGCTGGCGCAAGCGCATGATTGGGTCACCGCGTTTGATATCCAGGAGCTCCGCGATTCGTTCGGAAGCAAGCTGTGCAGTGACGGTTTGTTGGGCCCCGCCTAGCGTCAAATCAGCTTTGCGTTCTAAGGTGCGATACAGTGAGCTCGTGATCTCTGACTTGCTAAATTTACGGACCAGCGCCTCGGGTACAGTCGCCACCTCAAAGCTGATCGGCACATCATCCGCGTAACGAATCCGTTCCATCCGCAAAACCTGTGCATCTTCAGCTAACTCCAGCTTTTCTTTTTCCGATAAAGAGGGGCTAGCTACATGGTACGAAACGGTTTTACTGGACGGCGTTTTTCCTTGAGCTAGCATGATATCGGTAAAACTAGTCACGCCGGACATTTTTTCTTGAACCTTTTGATTGGCTACATAGGTTCCGGCACCGACACGTCGCTCCAAGATACCTTCGTCAACCAGCGTTTGAATGGCTTGACGCAAGGTCATTCGACTAACGCCAAAGGTAACTGATAGTTCGCGCTCGGAGGGAATACGGTCGCCGACGGCCCATTTACCAGCCTCAATATCGCGTTTAATTGAATTATGGATTTGAATATAAACAGGTGATTCCATGAAGCGCCTCCTTTTTGAAGCGATTTTCTCATAAATAATATAGCCTAAAATTGCGATAAAACGCAACTATTTACTTATAGAAACAGAGTTCGATATTAGCTCACGAACTCTGTTGGCGTTACTTTGAAATTTTTAGTCAGCGTTACGGACAAAATGACGCCCGTAGCTGTAAGTTTCTAATAAGTTAGCTGCGTTGTCGATCAAGTTCAAGTCAGCGTCTTTACCAACGGCAATGCCACCCTTGCTTTCCAAACCGAATTCATTAGCTTGGTTAACTGAACTCATCAAGACGGCATCATATAGATCAGCGTCAGTGAATTTCATGGCGTTCTTGAATGCATCTGGGAATTCCAAAACAGAACCAGCCAAAGTACCATCAGCTAAACGAGCTTGCTTGTCTTTAACGAAGACTTTTTGACCGCCAAGTTCGCTTTCACCTTCAGGCATCCCTTTGGAACGCATGGAATCAGTCACAAGTTCGACACGTTCTGGGCCTTTTTGGTCAAAGGCTAATTGCAACATGTCAGGGACAATGTGGAAACCATCCATGATCAATTCAGCATACATGTTATTTTCTAACATAACATGGCCTGTAACACCGGGTTCGCGATGCTTGAATTCGCGTTGTGCGTTATACAAATGCGTTGCATGGCTTGCTTTACTGGTCAACAATTGTTCACGTGTAGCATTACTATGACCAACAGCAGGAACAATATTGTGGGCTAAGCAGTAATCCTCAAATTCTTTAGCGTGATCGTCTTCTGGTGCGTAAGTGATCAATTTAACCAAACCGCCAGCCAATTCGTTCCAGTGGTCTAGTAACTTAGGATCTGGATCCTTAATGTATTCTTCTGGTTGGGCGCCTTTATATTTAGCTGAAATAAATGGACCTTCCAAATGAACCCCTTTGATAACTGGATTACGATCAGCTGCTTCCTTAACACCGCGCATTGCTTTTTCAATGTTAGCATTCGATTGCGTCATCGTTGTAGCAAAATAAGTGGTGATCCCTTCGTTTTTGGTCATTTTTTTGACCATTGCATCGATTTCATCAGGATTACCGTCCATGGCGTCGAAACCATAGCCACCGTGACTGTGAACGTCGATGAATCCAGGAATAATCGTCTTGCCAGTCGCCAAGATCACTTCATCACCCGGATAGTTTTTGAAATCGTCCATCGAACCAACTGCTAAAATCTTGTCGTCAAAACGAACGAAGCCATCATCAATAATATCGTCACCTGTATAAATCGTGGCGTGCTTCAACACTTTTACACTCATTGATTATTCCACCTTTTCATAAAAAAATCAGACTTAAGCAAGCTGGTCAAAACACACGTTCAAATGAACCAACTATGACTTAATTAATAAGTTCATTATAATCGGTATAGACCAAAACTGCAAGGGGCTGATGCTTAAGCTTCATTTTCTTTGGCGATCGTAGCGTCAATACCCTTGACCACTGCCGTCATCAAACCAGCCTCTTCCATTGCCAATAAACCAGCTACGGTCGTGCCACCAGGTGAAGAAACTTGATCGATCAGTGCCCACGGATTGGTATCACTGGCAGCCACATTAGCAGCGCTACCTAGCACGGTTTGCGCAGCAATCTTTGTGGCTACAGCTTTATCGAGGCCGTATTTAACACCAGCGCGGGATAAAGCATCGATAAATAAATAAGCGTAAGCTGGTGCGCTACCAGCTAAAGCACCAAAAACTGCGAAATCTTTTTCCGCTAAAGGTGTGATATCGCCTAAGGCTTGGAAAAGTTGTTCAATCTGCGTCAAATCAGCCGCTCGTGTCGCCTCGCCTGTGACCAAAGCCGTCATCCCCTGCCCGATCGCCACATTAACGTTAGGCATTGCGCGAATAATGCTCAGACTAGTGCTATCCAAGTTTTCTTGTAGCTGGGCCAACGAAACGCCACCGGCAACCGAAACAACGATCGGCTGCTTAGCATCAAACTCAGCCTGCAGATCAGCGACCACCGCCAAGGTTTGCTTAGCTGGTACCGCCAAAATGACGATATCCGACTGTTTAACCAACGCTGCATTACTAGGCATTGCCGTCAAACTATGCTCCGCTGCAAAGGGTCCATAGCTACTTTTGTGGGCGCTATGAACTAAAATATCACTAGGCGCCAAATATTTTTGCTGGCATAAACCGATCATAATTGCTTGCGCCATATGTCCCGCGCCGATAAACCCAATTTTCATAATGAAACCTGCCTTTTCTAGTTATTAATCTCGTCCGTTAATAGTCTTAGCTTGAGCCTAGCCAAAATTTGTAGCGCTGTCAAGAGCAGTCGTACCGAAATTAATTTATAGCATAGAACATAAAAAAGCAACGACAATTGACGTCGTTGCTTTCAGTCTGAATTCGATTAAATTTTACTGGGATAGCTGGATTCGAACCAGCGCATGACAGAGTCAAAGTCTGTTGCCTTACCGCTTGGCTATATCCCAATCAATGGAGGAGAGTGGATTCGAACCACCGAACCCGAAGGAGCGGATTTACAGTCCGCCGCGTTTAGCCACTTCGCTACTCCTCCAAATGTTTTTCAACAGTAAATATTTTATCGAAAAACAGGCTTGATTGCAAGCTTTTTTTAATCTATGCAGCTATTTCAGCTCTAACGTCTGTAGACAAGCGCGCCATTCACTGATGAAATCCGTACCAAAACGCCACTCGCGCCGTCGTTCAGTACCATAACCAACTGGTCGGCAAAAATAAGTTGTGCCGTTGATCTGTCGTGGTGGATATTTAAAATGTGTATGGCCGAATAAAGCCGCCGTAACTTGGTAGCGCGTCAGCAATGCGCCTAAACGCGGTGAACCCATCACCGCATTCGCCATTTCCCAAAATGGTTGCTGCGGATTATGCGCAATGTACCCTTCCTGCGGTACAAAATGGGTCATATAAATAACTTTTTTGTGCAGCGCAGCGGCCTGCTGTAATTTGGCCGCAGTATCCGCCAACACTAAATCCATCCGCGCAATATCGCTCATTGGTTGTGTGATCGCGCCATCGATCCAAAACGCTTTTTTCCAGCGCATAAAATCAGCACTGTTTTTATTCGGCACTTGCGCAAATTGATAGTCATACCAACCATTATTACCGATCAAAACGTAATCAGTAGCGGGGAAACTGATCATTTTTTGATGCGCGTACTGTGGAATCATTGGGCTTTGCAGCTCATTGAAGTCAGCACCACGCACCATATCGTGATTACCAGCAATGAAGAAAACTCGACACTGTGGCTGCAACTGTTGCGCGATTTTTTCGACAAAAGCAACACTCTGGGTAAAATCGTTAAATAGATCGCCGGCAATCAAATAATCAGTGTAGCCATGGGTCAATAAATAGTCAACTTGCTGTGCCATCACCGTTGCGACTTCTAGCTGATTAACGTCGAAATGGTTATCACTGGTCATGGCAATTTTGCGCATGCCGGCACCCCCCTAACTTATATAGCAAAAACGCGCTTAAAAAGGTGGATTCCTGCGCCTTTTCAAACACTCTGACCAAATAAAAAATGTGTCAGGCTAAGCCTAACACATTCTCTAAAAACTTGTCTAAAAGACCGACTTATTTACACTTGATTTTAATTGATACCTTCCATTAACTTCTTGATCCGTGGCACCATGAAGCCTAACAAAATACCAAAGACAACGGTGATGATCCCGATAACAGCAAAGTAGGTCACTTGGTTATCTGGAGTGTATAAGCGGACAACTTGAGCATTAATTGCTTGTGCAGCTGCATCGCCTAAGAACCACATACTCATCATCTGTGACTGGAACGCTTTTGGCGCTAGCTTAGTCGTCGCGGATAAACCAACTGGTGAGATCAACATTTCACCAATTTCCACAATGGCCCAGCTAAGGACTAACCATAAAGCGCTGACCCGCGCCTGACCAAACAAGACGACTGGGATGACCATGACTAGGAAGGAAGCCCCAGCAAACAGCAAGCCATAAGCAAATTTAGCAGGTGTTGATGGTTGCCGTTTACCTAATTTGATCCAGAACCAAGCGAAAATTGGCCCGTAAAGGATGATAAATAATGGATTTAATGACTGGAACCATGATGGCAATAATGTAATAAAGCCAAGATTTAAAATCGTCTGATCTTTAGCAAATAAAGCTAAAACGACTGAACCTTGTTCTTCAATTGACCAGAATAACACACTGGCAATAAACAACGGTACATAGGCCCAAACTCGTGAACGTTCAACTTTAGTTGTTTTCCGACTGGAAAGCATCATGATGAAGTAACCAATTGGTAGTAAGACACCAAGAATACTGAATACTAAAATAACATTGGTGATGTTAAATACTCCGGCAAAGGCCATTAAACCGAAAATAACGATCGCGACAATAATGATTGCTGCAATTTTCCGAATTAAACCGGCTTTTTCGTCTTCCGTAACAGGATCACCAGGGCGATCACTGGATGGATTTAAGTTTTTACCACCACGCCAGTATTGGATCAGGCCGAAGAACATCCCAACTGCAGCCAAGGAGAAGCCTAGATGATAGTTGACTTGCTGGCCGATCGAACCAACCACATAGGGTGCCAGCAACGAACCAGCATTGATCCCCATAACAAAGATCGTAAAACCTGAATCACGACGGACGTCGTCTTCAGTGTATAAAGTACCGACCATTTCAGAAACGTTAGGTTTCAGTAACCCAGTCCCTAAAACGATTAAAGCAATCGAACCATAAAGTGCGCCCTGCCCAAATGGCATGGCTAACACAATATGCCCGATCATGATCAGCACGCCACCCCAGAAAACAGTGCGCCGACTGCCGAGCAAACGATCAGCGATAAAGCCACCGATAACACTGGACATGTAAACCAGTGAGCCATAGATCGACATGATCGAAGCCCCAGTAGCTTGGTCAAAGCCTAAGCCACCGCGTTTAACGGTATCGATCAGATAGAAGACCAGCAGTGCCCGCATACCATAGTAACTGAATCGTTCCCAGAACTCGGTAAAGAATAGTGTCATTAAGCCACGAGGCTGGCCCAAGAAGGTTTTTTCCTCTTTGTTATTCAATTTGAACTTCCTTTCACCATTTACTTAATCTCATTAATTTCTTAACTGTAAACACATACTAACTATAGTCACCCAACTAAGTTCCTTAAATATGTACCCATTTACATTAAAGCCGATGATAATTCAGTGAGAAATTCACATCCCTTACACATTAAAGTTGTTACATAGTGGCCATTATAATGCAAAGTAGTAAACAGCGTCAATTGAACATCGCCTTTTTCTTATATAAATACAAATTTCCCGTATATTTTGGATAAAAAAAAGAATTTACAGCGTTAACTGTAAATTCATGATCATTATAAGTTTATTTTTTAGTACCATTCAGGTTTGTCGCCATCTGTATTCGGTTTATTGACGCCAACTGATTGGCGCACAGCCTGACTTGGATCTTGAACTAATTTAACCACCAAAGCGGCGATACTTTTACGCGACACTTCTGTTCCTTTAAAGGGGTCACCTTTTTGGGTCGTCTCGTAATCAATTTCGTCCTTGTTGGATAACCAGGCTGGTCGAATAATGGTGTAATCAATAGCCGCCGCTTCGATCACTTTAGCCGCAGCCGCATAAGTTTGCAAATAGCCACCATCTAGCATCTGATGATTCCATTTACCAAACGCGCCAGGAACTTCATCATAAATACCTAATGTAGAGATCCAGATCAACCGCTGAACGCCAGTTTGTTGCATAGCAGCGACAACCTTGGCCGCCTGCTCTTCGATGTCAGCGCCAGCCAAATTAGCGTAGACAATATCTTGTCCCTGCATTGCCGCCACCAACTGATCTTGCTGTGTGGCATCACCAGCGATCACTTTTTCCCGACTACCATCAACATTACCTAAACGTTCTGGCCGCCGCAAAAATAAAGTAAGTTGTGCCTCTGTGTCGGTCAACAATTGCTGCTCAGCTAGACGGGCAATTTTGCCTGCTGCGCCTAGGATCAATACATTACTCATGATATCCTTCCCTTCTTTAACGCTACGTCTTAACTGTAATACTAATAATTACATTTAGCAATTAAAGTGACGGAAAGTTTTAAGACCGTTCAAATTTTTGCGGCAACGGTTGCCGATTTTAATTACCGATAACTGATACCGCGTTTGAAACTTTTCCAGAAGCTGGTGTCATCGGTCTGCAGCATTAAGCCTTCATAGATACCGCCGATATAACGGATCAGTAGCAAAATACTCGCTAACAAAATAGCTAACGAACCCACAACGGCCCAACCACTGACGCTTTGATCGATGATCCGTAGTGGCATAAAGTAAGACGAGAAAAACGGTACGTAAGATAGAATTTTAACCACGAGCACATCAGCGTTATTTTGGAATGGAAAAGTCGCGAAAAACGCGATCATACTCAGGTAAGTCGCAGGTTGAGCTGCTTTGGACGCATCCTCGGCTTTGGCCACTAATGCGCCGCTAAATGCCGCTAAAATCGTGTACAGAACAACGCCGAGCAATAGATAGACTAGGTTAACACTGAATAGATTACCCAACACTTTATTGATCAGATCCTGATTGTTAGCCACAAGCTCCTTGCTGATCGAAACTCGTTGTGCTACTAAATAACTGCTCCAACCGCCGACAACATAGACGACTAATTGAGTCATGATCACTAACAATACGCCGAGGATCTTACCCAGAAAATATTTGCTGGCAGTCGTGCTGGAAAAAATGATCTCCATGATTTTAGTGCCTTTTTCTGACGCAATTTCCGTGGCCGTAATTGATGAATAAGTAATCAAAATCATGTAGACCAGCAATACCATGACCCAAAACGAGATCAACCGCGCGATTTTATCGCTGCCAGTCTTTTTATGAACGATTTGTTTAAATTGCGGTTGTTGCTGCAAAGCTTGTGCTTGCGCAGTACTTAATTTCGCATTGGCTAAGTTCAATTGCTGCTGTTGCTGCGCTAAAAGTACATCGACCTGCGCCTTGAGGCCATTAGCTAGTGATTGGCCGCCACGATAGGTTGCGGTCACTTGCTGCGCATCACTTTTTAAAACTAAATAACCGGCGATCTGGTTAGCCTTAACCGCTTTTTTAGCGGCGCTAGTAGAATGAATATCGGCCTTAACATCACTTTTATTTTGCCGAATGAATTGTTTTCTCAAGCTGGATCGATCCGCGATCACGGCAATGCGCTGACTATCTTGCCCTGAAGTCCCACTTAAATAGCCAATACCAACGGTTAAACCCAGCATAACAAACGGCGCCAACACTAAGATCAAAAAGCTCCACGACTTGATTTGCCGCAGG
Organism: Loigolactobacillus zhaoyuanensis; assembly: GCF_003946385.1. Lineage (GTDB taxonomy): Bacteria > Bacillota > Bacilli > Lactobacillales > Lactobacillaceae > Loigolactobacillus > Loigolactobacillus zhaoyuanensis. Next base: position 9,086 of record NZ_RHOE01000005.1, on the reverse strand, counting down.
TAAGTCTCCATAGTAATGATCCATAATTTACGCATTCGTTTCACCGACTTTCATCCGGAAAATTTCATCTAATGTTGGTGCTTGTTGACTGAACTCTTCAATATAGTGACCCTGTGTTAATTGCTGGAAGATCTCCGGTCCTGCTGCCGGATCGGCTAACTGCAATAAATACCGTTGTGGTGCCAACTGAGTGACTTTGACCACCTGTGGTAATTGTTCCAGGCGTGCTTGCACCCAATCTGTAGTTACAAACAGATGGGTCTTGCCAAATTGATTGCGCACTTCGTCTAAACGCCCGCTTAACGCTACATGACCAGCTTTAAGCATGATCAAGTGATCGCACAAGGCTTCAACGTTGCCCATATCATGACTGGAAAAAATAATTGCGGCGCCCTGTTTTTTAGCGGCAAAAATTGCTTGCTCCAGCAAATCGACATTCACCGGGTCCAAGCCACTAAATGGCTCGTCTAAAATTAATAACTTAGGCTGATGGATCAAGGTGCAGATCAATTGGATTTTCTGTTGATTACCTTTGGACAAATCTTTTATTTTATCGGTACGCTTGCCTTTGACGGCAAACTTAGCCAACCAGTCATCGATCTGCGGTTTGATCTCCTTGGCTGATTTGTTTTTCAGGCGCGCTAAATAAACGATCTGCTGCTCAACAGTTAATTTCGGCATCAAACTACGCTCTTCTGGCAAGTAGCCGATCTCATCAAATACCGACTCAGTAATTGGTTGATCATGCCACCTAATCTGACCGCTATACTTCAAAAAACCCAAAATACTGTGAAAAGTAGTCGACTTACCGGCGCCATTTTGACCGATCAAGCCCATGATCTCACCTGGCTGAATCGTGAAACTAACATCATTCAGTGCTTGTAGCGGGCCAAAGCTCTTGGATAAGTGTTCAATCGCTAACATAAAATCCTCCCATTATTTAATCCCATTAACAACATCTTATTATTGATTATACCGGATGTTGTCCTTAAAAAGCGATAGCGCTTTATTTTTTAAATGAAGCTATACAAAAAAAGAATGTCTTGCCCGCTAATAGTCGCGATAAAGGCATTCTCTTCATCCCAAGTTGGGCATTCAACCCTGCTCAGGCCTAAAATGGCGCAAAATATATTATTGCCATAATAATAACAATGAGTGCAGCAATGAAAACGTAGCGCTGTTGCTTTTTTTGTTGCTTAGAAAATAGTTTGATTTTGAATAAAGCACGTTCTTCTTCAGTGACTTGTTGCCAGATGTCTTCGGTTATCAGCGCACGTTGATAAAAAAAGATACTTATAAGTAAAACTAGTATTAAAAAAAGCAACTCGGTCACGATCGCAGCTGTTTTATGATTCATCCAGAAAAAATATACTTGCAGCGTTAACACGCAAATCAAAATTAACATCAGCATCGTTGTTCGCCGGGTTAAAGAATAATATTTGGCTGATTGATCGGCTAAAAAAGCCTGCCGTCTGGATTGGTCGACAAACCGTTCACGCGGTGTCATATTGCTGTTTCTGTTACGCATTTTATTCGCCTTAGCAAAACGTGTTGCTGCAATCAAAAAATTGATAAAGGCGATGAAGAAAAGGATAAAAATAATTGTTCTAAAAATTAGAGCCACATTCTTTCTTTTTTTAATAATTCACTTAGTATCTTTTTTGCAGCTATTCGGTTTAATCGCCGCTAACTTAGATGAATAGTCGAATTTATCTACCATCCCTGATCAGTGATCACTTCATAATAAAGAACAATTCTCGGAAAAATATTTAGCAGCAATTCTTATTATACCGTATCAATTATTAATTTTTAGCAAACTTCTAATTATTGTGCCCCACAAACTGAAATAGTGAAAAGATACAAGATAAAATCAAGTATCCAAAAAAATTGATCACTAGTTTAGCTATAAAATTATTAGCGGATGACTAATACCGAAATTGGAGCATATTTAGCCATGTAGGCCGCTTGGCTCCCAAGGTGCTTCGCTAATCCTTCTTTCGCTTCCGAACCCACGATTAGTAAATCGGGCTCAATGTGGGGAATAACTTCCTTCACGATTACTTCCCCTGGCTCGCCCTCGGCAACAACGGTGTTTACCCTTTCGATTCCGGCTTCGCGGGCTTGTCGTTGATAATCGCGCACATGTTGCTCTAATTCAGCCCGCTCACCATGAACGTAATCCTTATTCAAAGCCTGATAAACATTCATTTCTTCACTTTCTAAGACGGATACGATCACTAATTCAGCTTGATCTTGTTTTGCTTGATCGACAGCATATTTAAACGCCAATAAAGCATCTTGTGAATCATCAACGCCAACTAAAATTCTTGAAAATTTCATAAACTCATTCCTCCTCTACCCTTTACTAGCAGCTACTTTGGCAGCATATCTTTTATTGCCGCGGTAAAGATCATAAACGGTCCAAGCTAATAAGGCTAACACCGCCGCAATCAAAACATAAGCAATATTGTCGGCTAAGAACAACTCATTTTTAGTCACCGTATTACCAAAGAAACCTTCAATTTGTCCCGGTAAGCCAATCAAATTTAGATAGGTCAACCCAATCACTGAGACCCAGCCTAACACTTTCACCCACAGCACATTCTTAAAACGTTTGCCCATCTCTACTTGGCTATCCGTGATCATTAACAACGGCAACATAGAGAACGGCAAGGCAAAGGCCAGAAAGACTTGCGAGTTGTTCATTAAGGTGTTTAACGCAGTATGTTCGTCGATAGCGCTCTGACTACTGGTCATCATGACGCAGATCAAAACTGGAATCACCGATATCACTCGCGTAACTAAACGGCGTAACCATAGCGGCATCCGCAAATGTACAAAACCTTCCATAATAACCTGACCCGTTAAGGTGCCAGTAATGGTTGCATTTTGCCCTGAAGCTAGTAACGCAACTGCGAATAGGGTTGATAAAATTCCTGAACGCGCCACATCGATCAGAACACTATTACTCAAAGTTGACGTATCCGATAACGCTTGAAATAATCCGAAAAACGATGGGTCCTTAACTGCGCCTGTTTTGAAAACTGCAACGCCCATGATCAACAGTAATGCGTTGACAAAGAAAGCTGCGGTTAACTGAATATTAGAATCCCAAGTCGCAAAACGAACCGTCCGTGCCACATCCTTTTCATCATTATGGTCAATTTTACGGGTTTGTGAAATTGCTGAATGTAGGTATAAATTATGCGGCATAACCGTCGCGCCAATAATACCTAGTGAACCAGTCAATGGTGAATAGCCACCAGCCGACTTAGCACTAGAAAAAGTTTCCGCTCTTGGGATCAAGCCAGCGAAGACGCCACCCCAATCAGGATTCGATAACGCAACTTGATAAACAAACACCAGTAAAATGACTAAAATCAAACAGACCACGATTGCTTCAATTTTACGAAATCCAATTTTCGTTAATAATAGCAATAATAAAACATCTAATACTGTAATGAAGACAGCAATCATCAGGGGTATATGAAATAGTAAATATAAGGCGATCGCGGCCCCAATAACTTCGGCAATGTCGGTTGCCATGATGGCTAATTCTGTCAGTATCCAAAGCACGATTCCCAGCGTTTTACTGGTCCGCGCGCGAATAGCTTGAGCGAGATCCATCTGACTCACAATACCAAGTTTAGCTGCCATGTATTGCAGCAACATCGCAATTAAACTTGACATTAAGATGATCGACATCAATAAATACTGGAAATTCTGGCCGCCAGTAATCGAGGTCGACCAATTGCCTGGATCCATGTAACCGACAGCAACTAAGGCCCCCGGTCCAGAATACATGAATAAAGTTTTTAGAAATCCCTTTCCCTTTGGCACTTCGACTGTGCCATTGATTTCCTCCAATGAAGGACCGTTCGCGTACTCAATCAGTTTGTGCTTGTGCGGTGTTGTTTCGCTTTTTCCCATACTACTTCACACCTTTCCGGCCGCTGATCTTTTGATCCTATGGGCCACGGCATAGTATACGCTTTATTATATAAATTAAACAATTTTTTAGGCTTACCAAATATTTTATATGTTTATTACTATTTATAAATATAATAATATAATAAAAATATCCATTGATATGAAATTATTGTCCACTAGTTTGTATCAATTTTAGGACAAGGAGTTGCATTCATTGCGGCTAGTTATTATCAGAAAAAATAAAAAAAGAGGTTCAAGTAATTAATCATTACTTGAACCTCTTTTTAACTGGTCATAATTTGCACAGTCTGCATTATTATGTGCAGATTATACGTAAAGCCTGTTCACTGCGCTGGTGCACCATGTTTGAGAAATTCATATAAGTCGTGCAGTAACTGACTATCGTTATTTTTATTGATCACACTGACAATATTTTGATCATGGCTGATGTCCGCCAAGTCGGTGATTTTGATATGATACTTTGCGGCCAGCGTGCCATCATTCATCCCTGAATATAAGAAAGCTAAGCCCTTGCCGACCGACACCATGGATAAACCTTCATCAAGATCTTTGACATAATAGTTGGCTCTTAAGTTGAAGCCATTTTTCAGTCCTTGATTGATGACATAATCAACGATCACCGGTGACTGCTGGCGTTCAAGTAGGATAAACGTTTCCTGTTTTAAATCGGCAAAGCGGATTTTATGCTGCTGATTGAGCCGGTGCTGGATCGGCAAGGCGATCTGTAAATGATTTTCCATGAATAGCACCTGCTCAATCTCGTGGTTGGCTTGGAAATAAGAAGACAAGCCAAATACCAAATCATAGCGGCCGTCGGACAGCCCATCAGCCAAATTCAGCGGTGTATCTTGTGTCATTAAGAATTGCACATTAGTATGTTCGGCCTTGAAGTGGTCCAACATTTCATACATACCGCCAAGATTGAAGTTCGGTAGATAGCCAACTTTTAAGATCACCGCTTGCTCCGTTGGCTGTTCGTCAAACATATGGGCTAAATGATCAACTCGCCGTAAAACATCAGTGGTTTCAACCAGAAATTTTTCGCCGGCACCGGATAGTTTTAAATCGTGGCTTTGGCGAATAAATAATACGACCCCTAATTCAGTTTCTAATTCTTGAATGTGTCGACTTAATGTCGGTTGCGAAATGAACAACTTTTCCGCTGCCTTGGTAAAACTTTTCTCCGTGGCAACTTCCACAAAATATTCTAGCGTCGATAGCTTCATAAATATAGCTCCGTTCAAAAAAATATGTTTACAGTAACTTTAGCACAAAGTCACTGTAAACATACTAGTTCGGTCCTATTTATTTGGCGTAAATGTGCTTAAAATCTAAACGCTTTTTTTAGACACTCTGTGTTGTCATTAATGGTAATTGGAGATATGAGGCGTATTCGCCGCCGGTATGAAGGGTGTGTACGCCCTTGTTATCAACTTGGCCGCCTGGCGTTCCTGGCATCACGCCACCGAGTTCGTCCTTTGAGCTAACGACAACTCGTAAGGTCTCGCCGGCTTTGTAGGATAAACCGATCGTACTCAAGACGATATCCAATGAAACGACTTCGCCTTTTTCAAGTTTTTCAACGCGATCAAAGGTATAAGCGGGAATCTCGTCGGTTGCAACCTTATCATCTAGGTGACGCATTGAAGCACGTAAACGACCCCAAGCACCCTTATAACGTAGTGCTGATGCGCCTTCTTGCGTGAAGTCTTGCAAGGCAGCACCGTGGTTAGGCACGACAAATTCGCTTAAAACATTGCCACGAGCGTCCAACTTCTGTACCCAAACGAAGACATCCATATCGTTGTAGCCGTCAACTTCCATGAAGAGTTTTGCCTTAGGATAACCGACAAATTCGGTATCTTGGTCAAAAGTCATTTGGAATGAAGCGCGGCCTGGTAGGCCACCAGCAACGTATTTAACTGGGAAATCTTTTGCTTCAGGCTGTGCTTGTAAGGCACGGGTCATGCCGTTCATGTAGTACCGGGTATTTTGGCTACCAGCTGGTGGGAACGCTGCAGCGGGAATATCAGTCTGGTTATGACCTTCAAAGTCAATGACAGAATAACGAACCGTTGGTGTATCAGGCCAATTATTGTCTTTACCGAGCAAGTAGTAATCAAAGAAACGGCGTAATTCTTCAGTGTTAGCTTCGTCATAATAATATGGCCATTCTTGACGATCATGGATTCGTAGCCATCTTTCTTTGGAGCCTAACGTCCGCCATGAACGGAAAGTCCCCATGGTGTGTAACGTATTGGAATAGCTGGCGATCACAAAAGCAGGTACGGTGATTTCTTCAGGATGAGCCACTTTATCTTGCCAAATATCAGCTGTTGCTAAAGGCTCAGCATGTAATTCTTTGGTCAAATCTTCACGTTTAGCACCAGTTGCACTAACATGGTTAACTGCCAAGCGTTCGATAAAGTTTTCATCAGGAATACCACCAATATAAGCTAAATCGCGGTAGCCATCAGCTAAACCTTCAGTTGGGTTGATACAAGTCAAATGTGGTGGCTTAGCCGCAGCAATGTACCATTGTGAAAAAGCCAAGTATGATGTACCAGTCAAGGCAGTTTTACCGTTAGACCATGATTGAGCAGCTAACCATTCAATCAAGTCGTAGCCATCTTCAGCTTCTTGTGAACCAAGCATGGTTGTATCGCCTTCACTATGGGCAATACCACGCATGTCAGGGTTACAAACCGCATAGCCATGTTCAACCCAGTAAGCTGGATCTGGTGCTTCAAATTTAGTTAAACCAGAGTTCCAGGCTTCGCCCATACCGAGCATGTTGAACAAATTAACATAGCGTGGTGCCGTACCAGCACTCTTACCATAAGGACTCCAAGCAATCAATGTTGGAACTTTTTCGCCAGTTGTTGGCAGATAAATATCAGTATATATAGTGACGCCATCGCGTAATTTAACCGGGACGTCTTTTAACATTTTAATATCGCAAGCTAACGGCTTGAAGCCTGCCGCGATTTGTTGACCCTTTTTCAAAATAACTTCTTTAGTTTCGAAGGGGCTAAACACACCATGTTCGACACCATTGTCGATGTAGTCGAAGGATGGGCTAAATTTCATTTTTTCAGTAATCTTTACAGTCATTCTTATTACCTCCAATTAAATATGATTCACTTTCTTGAGCTCCTTAAGTATATAAGCCCCAATTACGGAAGTACAATCGCATTTTTGGATAGTCAATTTTTGCATAGCTGTGTTATTCAAAAAATAAATAACGCTGAACTTTAAAGTAAGTTAGACGCATTAAAAATAAAAAAAACCGGCACTAAGCCGATCTTTTCCGCAATATTGTGCTCACTATTCAATAAATCGCCGTAAGTCATAAATATGATCAAAAACCCGATTTTCTTCACGTCTATCGCTACGATCAGTCATGTGCAAGGTACTATTGGGTCGATTACGCTTAGTATACAAAACGTGTGGCAAATAAACGTATTTACCAGGCGTGTGCGCCACAAAGGAGGCGGTAAACAGGTAATCTTCCGCCAAATGTAAGGATTCATCAAAAGTTAAATTTACGGCCTTGATTGCAGCAGCGCGAAATGCTTTATTCCAAACATACCCGCCAACTTCAGAGCCATGTTGTGTAACTTGGTCAAACATTGATGCTTGATCCAATTCGATAAAAGAATCAGCTTGAGTGATCGGCCGACGATACCACTCGTAACCAACGGCTGCCATAACAGCATCCTGATCTAACCCCTGACTCAGGGCTTCAACAAAAGTAGGCGCAATCAAGTCATCACCATCAATAAAAGCAATGCCAGCGCCAGTTGCATGACTTAATCCGTAATTTCGCGCTACAGAAACCCCATTGTGTTCTAATTGAATCGCATAAAAATTAGGAATACCTTTGACAAATTGACTAATCTGCGTGGCCGTTTTATCAGTTGAACCATCATCGACCAACCACAATTCAAAATCAACCGTTTGCTTGGCCAAATTTTGTAGCAATGCATTCACATATGGACCCAGATTATAGGTTGGTACTACGACTGATATTTTCATAGTCGTCAGCGCACCTTTCTTTTCAGATGCTTTAATTCATAGCCGAAAGTGGCGGTTGTTGCCCCGCAACGTTTAGTGCTATTCTTACTAAAACCTGCTTGTCATTCGTTAATGGCAGGCCGTCCAAATAAAGCTCACGATGCCTACCTGGAGCAGCCAATTGATAGCCTGCTTTGGTAACAGTCTGTTGTAATTCAGCAATCATTACTTGAGTCACAGGACCGTTAGTAATGATTTGACTTTCGGTGCCTTCCGCCAATTGCTCGAAATCAACCGGCTGAGATAATTCAATTTGCTTTAAGGCTTGTTCATAGATAGCTTCACTGATAAACAAGGGTTGTTTGAGCCAAATTTTAAATTCGTCATCGTGCCACACTGCTTGGACCGGATAAGGTCGATAAGCTTTAAAACCTGGAATCACAATACCGGCTGTAGCGCCCGCGCTGATTATTTTTGCCAATTTGACTACCGCTTCCGCCTTTGCCAGAAAAGTTGGATCCGCAGTGCGTTTTGGCGCAGTACCACTTGTAGTTAGATAACTTCGTTCAGTCAGTTTCACAAAACTTACCTGAGCCTGCCGACTGTATTCCGCTTGCTCCATTGCTTCCCAATCAAACATTTCAAACGCCTCCTCGATGCCAACGAACAGCCAATATGGTAACTAATTTGATTCAAAGTATAGCGCGTTTTTCTAGAATAGCTACTAAAGCGATTTCAATCCATTAGAAAACCGCTATTGTTTAACCCGCCTTTCGCTAACGATCATTGAAAATAACATAAGAAAGTCGACTAATAGCTGTAAACGGCAGTTATAAAATGTAGGAAAAGGGCGGTGAGAAATTGTCGGTTTTCCTACATTTTTTGATACCATTAATCACATCTTAATCGGGGAGGTTAGTGATGTGAGACACGACATTAGAGAAGGAGTGAAACGTTACGTGGATAATGATATCGAACCCAATTATGCCGCTTTAAGCCGACAATATGACGTTGACTATCGCACTGCCAAGAAAGCTTATCAAGAAGTAAAGGAAGGTGACGCCAAGCCACAGAAACCGAAAAAGCAACGCCCTAGCCTGCTTGATCCCTATCGTGAT